>JARXAL010000183.1 GCA_029865835.1 Verrucomicrobiaceae bacterium | reverse complement strand
CCTCCGCCGCCTCAAAGAAGCGGTTACAGGTTTTCTTAAACTGCTCTAAACCATGCGCACCATCATCATCCCACCCGATTTTGACGCATGGCGTAACACCGCCCGCCAACTGCTCGCCCAAAGCACCCACCCTGACGAAATCCTCTGGTCGGACAACCCCGCCGAATACTCCCTCTTCTCCGAGCCATCGCTCCCACCCCAAGCTTCCACCACGAATCCCATCACCGTGCCTCCCGCCTTCGTGGATCTCGCCCGAAGTGCCGCCGCCCACACCAGCGAAAAACGCTGGGCCCTGCTCTATCGCATCCTCTGGCGGCTCACCCTCGGCGGCGAACGCCATCTTCTCTCCATCGCCACCGACCCCGATGTCCGCCAACTCCAGGACTGGTGCAAGGCCGTCAGCCGCGACATCCACAAAATGCACGCCTTCGTCCGCTTCCGTTTGGTCGCTGTCGACACCACCACCCGCCGCGAACAATTCGTCGCCTGGTTCGAGCCCGACCATCGCATCGTCCGACTCGCCACCCGCTTCTTCGAAAAACGATTCGCCGGCATGGACTGGTCCATCCTCACCCCCTACGAATGCGCCCACTGGGATGGCCAGAAGCGCTACTTCACCCCCGGAGTCCCCCGCAGCAGCGCCCCGGACGAGGATGCCTTGGATGACCTCTGGCGCACCTACTACCGGAACATCTTCAATCCCGCCCGCGTCAAAATCAGCGCCATGCAGTCAGAGATGCCCAAGAAGTATTGGAAAAATCTCCCGGAAGCTCCGCTCATCGCAGATCTCATCGCCGAAAGCTCCGCACGCGTGCACGACATGCTCACCACCCCGGAACGCCCCGCCAAACCCGCCCCAAACAACGCCTACTTGGAGTCCCTCCGTCAGATGAATGAACAGCCAAACCCCGATCACAAAACCTCATGACCAGAGCGAAATCGCCTGTTCCGCAACGGCCTCGGATTCGATCTCCAAAACGCCTGATCCTGCATTCACAATGGCAGCCATAGCCACATTAAAAGCCCCAGGCTCATGCCAGTTCATCATGTTCGACTTCATGAACAACGTCAAACTCCGCCGGCCAAACGCAGCCGCCAAATGCGAGGCCGCACCATCAACGCCCAAAACCATCCGCGAGCGTGAGACCAGCCACAAAAACGCCTCCAATCCCGTCTGCCCTCCCAGAAAATGCACCCGCGCTCCAAGGTCTTTGGCGATCTTCTGCGAATGCTCCATCTGCCATTCCTGATCGCCACTCGTGATCAAAATACGCATTCCCGCATCGTGCTCCAACAATCGACGTATCACCTTCACCCACGATCCCACTTTCCAACTTTTGCTTTTCCAACCCGCTGTCGGATTGAGCAAAAGATACGACTCCAAAGCAAACCCCTCAGGCTTCCAAGAATCCGGAGGCAACACCAAGGTCGGCGCGCGATAACTGGCCTCCACTTCAGGCAGCGTGTTCTCCCAGTTGTATCTCGCAAGGTAAGCGTCACCCAGCCCTGGAGCACAGATCGATCGAAACACCATTCGATGATACCACGAGCACTCCGATGCCTCTCTTAGCAGGAGGTCCTTGCGTGCTGCTCGAACCAAGAAAGTGTGGATGGCCGACTTGCTCAAATCGTCATAGCAAAACACCGCCGCGTATCGCCTGAAACTCGGCCGGAAAATCATCCGCACCCCCTCCATCAAAGAGACCAGCGCCGCATGCCCACTCCTCGTCAAAAGATCAACCCCACCATAAACCTCGACCAGCTTGGCCATCGCAGGCTCAAGCAAAGTCAAATCCCCGAGCTGTTTGTGGCAAATCACCAAACAGCCCAAGGGCCCACCGCTAAAGGGCGCAGTTTTAGGTTGAGTCACATTGGGGGATACCATCGCAGGCCCTGTCCGTAGCTGATGTCTCGCACCATTTCCAGCAAATCCCCATCGACTTCCACCACCCAACAACCCACCATCAAAGATTAAAAAACCCACCCAGAACCGCGGCCTCATGAAAGACGTCAAAAAACAACACCTCCCCTCCAAAACATGCCTCGTTTGCGGACGCCCCTTCACCTGGCGCAAAAAATGGGAAAAGGTTTGGGAAGAAGTCAAATATTGCAGTGAGCGCTGCCGCCGCAACAAACCCGCACCTTGATCAGCCCAACCAGCCAACCAACAAGCAAACCCCGCGCAAACTCCAAGCAATCGTTCGCCACCAGTTCGTCGCCACCAACTTCCGATGCACACTCGGATCAAACCCCAACGCCAGCTGGTTGTGCAGCGGAATCTGCACCAACGCCGTCGAGACCCAGTTGAATCCCAACGGCACCAAGCTCGCCAGTAACCACGGCTCTCGTGAACCCCAAAACACAAGCACCCCAGCCGTCACCAACTCCGCAAACATCAACGGCGCCACCACCCACGTGATCCGCCGCGTGTGCTGCCGATGATACGCCACAAACCCCGCACTCCCCACCTCCGCAAACAACGGATAATGCACCAACTGGATCGTCCAGATCAGACCCACAAGTGACCACGTCGCCGCATGATGAATGGCAAAGACAATCTCCATCATCACGCGGGCAGTTGACTCATTTTCACATAGTCCGGTCGCTCCGCCGCATTCCCATGCACGAATCGCCTCACCACCCGTCCCTGGTGAATCAAAAACACCCCCGGCATCTGCGTGCCATCGCCCTCCAATGCCCCCGGATGATGCCCCTCAAACAAAGACTTCGCCCCGCGCCACCACACACTCCATCCAAACAATTGCCCCAGCCTCCCACGCCGCAATCCCAACCCCCGATAAAGCCGCCGCTCAGGATCCGATACCGCCGCCACATCCCCAATCCCATAACTCGCCGCAAAGGCCGCAAACGACTCCGCCGTCCCCATGTGCACCAAGGCAATCTTCGTCCCCTTCGCCTCTATCTCCGCCCGCCCCGCCGCCAGATCAGCCAGCGCCTCTCGACAGAACGTGCAACCCGAGTGCCTCAACAAAACCAGCAACACCGGCTGCTTACTCGACAGCTCAGCCAAACTCCCCCCACTCGTCGTCTGCGCCTCCGACAAGAGTGTCACTTCATCCGGCAATGACCCCGCTCCATCCTCCCTCTGATACACCTCCCAGGCATGCTTCAAAATGAGCGCAAACGGCACCCACCAAATGAGATCATTCGTCACACAGTTCAACGCAAACCCCCACGGCAACTGCCCCGTCCACAGCGCCTGCACCATCCCCAGCGGCCCAAAGACCTTCCCCAAAAACCCCACCAGCACAATGGGCCAATGTCGCGCCGGATCAAAAGCCGCGATCGCATAGCCCAACCCGTAAACCCCCACGATCATCCCTATGCACTGCCAAAACTGCGGGTAGTTCGGCTGCGGCATCCCCAACCAATCAAAGATCGCCGCCGGAAACAGCACCGCAAACGCCCCCCACAGCACGTTGTAAACGCCAGCCGCCAGCAGCACGTTCCGCATCCATCGTGGCGAAGTTTGATTCGATGTCATAACATTCAAAAGGCTAATCCACAATTCACGCCAGCACCGCCTCAGCCGCCGCCCACCCGGACAACGCCGCACCCTCCACCCGCGACCCGCAAAACGAGTCCCCCGCCAGCACCAACATCGGCGCCTGGCGAACCACCGCACACGCCTCGGCATCCACCTGCACCGGCTTGCTGAATTTCCAACCATGCACCTGCACCGTCTTCACACCCACCCCCAACCAGGGCACAGCCGCCTCTAGCAGCACTCGCGCCGCTTCATCCCGATTCTTGTCCCAATGCTCAAGACTGAACGCAGGCGTGGCATGAATCGTGACCGCCGCCTCCACCGAAACCCCCTTCTTCTGGTTGTCTGCCATCCAGGCAATCGGCCCCGCTGCCGGCGCAAAGCCACCCGGCTCGGGAAGATTCGATGGCCCATCAAGCACCGCCATCACCGCCAGACAGCGCTCATACTCAATCGCCTCCAACCGACTCCTCCATGCCTCAGGCAAAACAACCCCTCCCTTCGCCAGCAGCACCAGCGACTGCGGAACAGGCGCAGTCAAAATCATCGCCTTCGCCGCCCAACTCTCACCACCTGTCATCTCAACCTTCCAGCCTCCCTCACTCACCCTCAAAGCCTCCACCTGCTTCTCCTGAACAATCTCCAATCCCTGCGCCAAAAAGCGGGCCAACCCCGTCATCCCCGGCACGCCTCGCCATCTCGCATGCCCATCACCCTTGCCTGAAAAACCCCTGCACCACTCACTCGCCGCCCCCGCCACTCCGGCCTCTTCCAACAAGGCAGCAAACCGCGCATCCCTCGCCGTGATGAACTGCGCCCCATGATCAAAAGTCGCCCCCCCAATCCGCCTCGTCGCCATGCGCCCTCCCAATCCTCTCCCCTTGTCGATCACCACCGGCTCCCGCCCCGCCTCCTTCAAAGTCCTCGCCGCCAACAACCCCGCCATGCCCGCCCCAATCACAAGCACCTCCACCTCTCTGTCCGTTTTGATCTCCATGTCCATTTTCAATTCAATAGGTTGGTTTCAAACGCTCCTCCAACAATCGCCTGTGCTTGGTCACCCTGCCGCTCACCCTCTTGCGCCACATCCGAAAACTTGATCGCTTCAACTCCCGCCGCATCACCTCAATGACCTGCCCCTCCGTCAATCCAGTGCGCTCCTCGATCTCCTCAAAACTCGTTCGATCCTCCCACGCATATCGAATCACCAATGAGATCTGTTCCGGCGTGTGGCTCTTTTTCATGCGGCTTGAAGCTGATTGAGGTGACGACTCATCTTCTGCCAAAACGGAAAAAACCCCGCTCCCGCAAAAGAAAACACAAGCTCATCCGACGCCCGCCGAACCAGCGTCAATCGAATCCCGCAACCTTCCAACCGACTCCTCAACCGCGGCACCAAATCCCCCATCGGCCCCACCATCGGCGCATACGCCACCACCTCCTCCAACCCTTGCTCCACCGCCCAATTCGAGAGCCCCTCTACCGGATCATCCGCCTCCACCATCACCGCCGCACACTCAAAATGCGCCCTGGCTCTCGCCAACCCATCGTGCATCACCGTCCGCAACGACTCAATCCGCCGGTCACTGAGCCGATACCCATCGCGATACACCCGCTCACTCACATACCCGGCAACACTCACCGGCGCACACCCCGCCAGCGCCCCCTTCTCCAAAACCAGATCGTCAGCATGCACCCACACCCCAACCCGTCCCGTCGATTCGGGCAACTCCATCAAATACTTCGGCAAGGGCTTCTTCACCACCTCATCCACCTCCTTCACCACGCTCGCCGTCACCACCTCATCAGCAATCCGCCCATTCCCCGCATCCCCTCCCGCCAGATACCTCGACCCATACTTCTCAAGGTTCGACCTGCGCACCAGATACGTCTTCCCCACCGTCTGCAGTCCCGCCACCCAACGCCACGAAAGCGTGTTGCTCGCCGGATCCGCATCCAAAAGGTGCCGGAAGAAAAAATCCGCCCCCAACTCCCACGGCAAGCGCTCCACATGCACCCAAAAACTCGCCCACCACATCCGCGCATGATTGTGCAGATACCCCGTCTCGATCAACTCACGTGCCATCGCATCCATGCTCGCCACACCGCTCTCGCCTGCCGCCACCGCCTCCACTCTCGCCAGCATCTCCTTCGGCAAATGCTTTCTCAACCAGTCAACCCGCCGCCTCCAGTTCGTCCACACCGCTGGCCGCATCTCCAGCCATCCCTTCCAATAGCGACGCCAGCACACTTCCTGCAACCACTTCTCCACTTCATGAAAAGCATGCCTCTCCAGCGTCTGCTCAATGATCTCATCCTCAAGCAGCAACCGAAACCGGATCGCCGCGCTCAACCCCGACACATTCCCATGGCCCGCCTGAACCTGATTCCGACTGCCCGCATACCTCACCACCTTCGGCATGAACGCACTCCATGCCTCCAGCGCTTCAGCTCGGGTCAACGGTTCAAATGACGACATAAAAAGATTCTCAACTTCAGCACGATCACCAGAGTCCTTTTCATCAGCATCACCCATCTCGGTTCGCATCACACCCCAGCCTTTCAAATACGCTCCTGCCCCTCAACAGGATGCCCTCCCAATCCCGCCATCCATCAAGCACATCGATGCGTATCCCTCAACTCTCTCTCACCTCTTCATGCGCAACCTCATCATCATCCTCGGCGATCAACTCAATGCCGACTCCGCCGCCTTCGATGACTTCGATCCCAATCAAGACGCTGTCTGCATGGCCGAGGTCGCTCATGAAACCACCAAGGTCTGGAGCAGCAAGCCCCGCACCACCGTCTTCCTCTCAGCCATGCGGCATTTCCGCGATGCTCTCAGATCCCAGGGCCGCAAGGTCTTCTACCGCGAACTCACCGCGACCACTGGCGAATGGAAAGGCAGCACCGGCGCCGCAGAACCAAGCTCCGCCGAAACCTTCGAAACCGCGCTCACCGAACTCTCCCAACGCCTCAAACCCGAAAAATGGATCCTCGTGGAACCCGGCGAATGGAGCGTCAAAACCGCCATCCAGTCCGCTGCCACCGCCAACACCCTCCCGCTCGAGATCCGCGAGGATCGCCATTTCCTATGCAGCCACGCCCAATTCGCCGCCCATGCCGAGGGCCGTAAACAACTCCGCATGGAGTTCTTCTACCGCGAGATGCGCCAGCGTCATGCCGTGCTCATCGAAAAGGGCAAACCCGTCGGTGGCGAGTGGAACTTCGACAGCGAAAACCGCAAGAGCTTCAGCAAAGAAGGCCCGCCCTTTCACGCTCATCCCCGCCGCTTCGAACCCGACACCATCACTCAGCAAGTGATCGACATGGTCAACACGCGCTTCGCCGATCATCCAGGCGACCTCACCGATTTCGATTGGCCAGTCACCCCCGAAGAAGCGCAAATCGCCTTGCACGATTTCATCACCCATCGCCTCGCTGAATTTGGCGACTGGCAAGACGCCATGTGGACCGCCGAACCCTGGCTTTTCCACTCCCGCCTCAGCGCCGCCATGAACCTCAAGTTGCTGGACCCGCGCCTCGTCATCGCCGCCGCCGAAAACGCCTGGAAAGAAGGTCGCGCCCCCCTGGCCAGTGTCGAGGGCTTCATCCGTCAAATCCTCGGCTGGCGCGAGTACGTCCGCGGTATCTACTGGCACCAAATGCCCGGTTATCTCGATCTCAATGCCCTCGGCGCCGACCAACCCCTTCCGCCATTCTACTGGACCGGTGAAACCGACATGGCCTGCCTCCGCGATGCCCTCGGTCAAACCCTGCGCCTCGGCTACGCTCACCACATCCAGCGCCTCATGGTCACCGGCCTCTACGCTCTCATGCTTGGCGTTCGCCCCCGCGAGGTCCACGAATGGTATCTCGCCGTTTACGTCGACGCCATCGAATGGGTCGAACTCCCCAACACCCTCGGCATGTCCCAACACGCCGATGGCGGCCTCATGGCCAGCAAACCCTACATTGCCACCGGCAAATACATCCAGCGCATGAGCAATTACTGCTCCGGCTGCCGCTTCGATCCCGCCCAAAGCACCGGCCCTTCCGCCTGCCCCTTCACCACTCTCTACTGGGACTTCCTCCTCCAGCACGAACCCGCCATGCGCAAAAATCAACGCATGTCCATGCAAGTCCGAAACCTCGCCCGCCTCGACGAACCCAAGCGCAGCGCCATCCGCGCCCAAGCCGCCCAACTCCGCGCCGCTACAACCAGCCCCTAATCACTCTCACCCCCGCCGCTCCAAAAGCTGCGCCACAATGCTGATCGCAATCTCAGCCGGGTCATTCGTCCCAATCGGCAGTCCCACCGGACACACCATCCTCTCCAACACCGCCTCCGCGATCCCATCCTCCCGCAATTCCCGACCCAACACCGCCCGCTTCGCCAAACTCCCGATCACCCCCAAAAACGCTCCCTCCGGATACCGCCTCATCACTTCCCTCAACACCGGTCGATCCGTCGAATGCCCCTTCGTCAAACACAGCACAAAACTCTTCTCACTCACCAGTCCCAGCCCGTCCTCATACGCACTCACACAGTGCACCTTCACATTCCCCGCCTTCGGCAATCCCTCCAGCCAGTCCGCTCGCACATCGATCACATCCACCCGACACGCCAATCCCGAAAGCACCCCCACCACCGCCTTCGCCACGTGTCCCGCTCCAAAGATCACCACATGCCACGCAGCTAAAGGCCGCACCACCTCAAACAAAAAGCGCATCTCGCCCCCGCACGTCATCCCCACATCCCGCTGCAAGTTCCACACCACCTCCTCACACACCGCCCCTTCCTCACTCAATAGCCTTTGCCCCTCTTCAATCACCTTCGCTTCAACCCGCCCGCCCCCAACCGTCCCCGCCACCAATCCCTCCGCCGTCACCACCATCTTCCCGCCCAGCATCCCAGGCACACTCCCACGCACCTGCAAAGTCGTCACCACCACGCAGGCGATTCCCCGCTGATGCTCTCGCGCGACCGTTTCCCACACTCTCATAAATCCAAACTACCTTCTCCCAACGCCGTTCTCACGTGCGATTGGCATTTCAATTGCTGATAAGTCGTTGCTCATTCCGCCATGCTCTCTCTCCGCACCATCAATGCCATGACCTCAGCGGAATTCATCGAAACTTTCGGCGGCATCTACGAAAGCTCACCCTGGGTCGCCGCCCGCTCCCACACCCAACTCCCCTTCGCCACCCCCGCTGATCTCCTCTCCACCTTCCGCGATTCCGTCGATCAAGCCTCCATCACCGAGCAGGACACCCTCATCCGCGCCCACCCCGACCTCGCCGGCAAACTCGCCCGATCCAACGCCCTAACCACCGAATCCACCCGCGAACAATCCCGCCTCGGCCTCAATCAACTCGCCAACGACTCAAACTCCGCCTCCAACAATCCCTTCAACCGGAACATCACCTGCGCCCGCTCATTCGGCGGCGTCGCCGCCCAATCCGGAAACGCCTTTAACGCTCCCTGAACCGCCAGATCCACATCCGCCGCCGAACCCATCGGCACATCCGCAATCGTCTCCCCACGCGACGGATTCATCACCGGCACCGTCTCCGTCGCCGCCGAAAAACACCACTGCCCACCGATCAAGTTAGGAAGCACTTCCATATCAGTTCGTGGCAAGATCGTTGGATTGTTTCACAAACTCATCGCCGTCCCAGTCGCCATCCTTCGCTACCGTCTTGGCCTTCGCCGCCGCGCTGTCCTTGAGCTTCCGCTCCGCCTGCAACCGCACCAGTTCCGCATGCGTCGTGAAGTAACCCAAACTGTGCCCCTTGAACTCATCCAGCGTCTCAAAGCCCTTCGACTCCATGAACTCCAGCAATTCCTCGCACAACTGCTTCACCATCGGATACCCAAACTTCATCACCCCCGTGCACACCTGCACCGTATCCCCGCCCAGCAAAATAAACTGCGCCGCATCCCGGCCCGTCTCCACCCCACCCATCGCCGAGATCGTCCTCCCCGGAAACTCCTTCCGAATCATTTGCGCTATCTCCATCACCATCCGCAGCGCGATCGGCTTCACCGCCTTGCTCGAATACCCCCCCGGCGTGCTATACCCCTCCACCGTCGGCTCAGGTCGCAGTGTATCCAAATTCACCCCCATCACCGACCGAATCGTATTGATCGCACTGATCCCCTCACAACCCGCCGCCAACGCCGCTCTCGACGGGTCTTCAATGTGCGTGATGTTCGGCGTCATCTTCGCCCACACCGGGATCTTCGATACCGCGTTCACCCATTCGCAAACCTCCCCCAGCACCCCCGGATCCTGCCCCATCGCCGCTCCCATCTTCCGCTCTGGCAACCCGTGCGGGCACGAGAAATTCAGCTCAAACGCATCCACCCCGGCATCCTGACACCGCTCCGTGATCTCACACCACGCATCTTTGTTAAACTCCTCCATGATCGAGGCAATCAAGATACCCTCAGGATACGCGTCCTTGATCTGCTTGAACTCCTCCAGCCACTTGTCAAAACTCCGATCACTGATCAGCTCAATGTTCTCCCACCCAATCACCTCTTTGCCATCTCCCGACTTCAACTTCGCATAACGCGGACTCACGTTGATCACCTTCGTCGAGTCCAAACTGATCGTCTTCGCAATCACCCCTCCCCACCCCTCCTTAAAAGCACGCATGATCACCTGCAAGTTGGTTCCCGGAGGACCCGATCCAATCACAAAGGGATTCTGCATCACAAGGCCATCGACAGTCGTTTTCAGGGTAGGCATGGTTTCTGCTATTTATGAACTTTGGAAATAAATGAGATTCACGAATGAGCACAAACCTTGCCAAGGTGGTCAATCCCACAGGTAACTTTTCCAATCGTTCCTCCTTTCTCTTCCTTCCGATCAACCCTTCAATTCGCCAACCATGCCCATCATCCGCCTTTCCGGAACCGTCCTCAACGACCCCGATCAAGAAATCAACCCCGCTCGCGAGCTCCGCGCCGACCTCCTCTCCATCCTCTTCCGCGCTGGCTGGAACATCTACAACTCCAATGGCGATCAACGCATCACCCTCGGTAACATCGAAAAGCGCATCATCGAGTCCAACGCCTTTCTG
The DNA here is from genome assembly GCA_029865835.1 of Verrucomicrobiaceae bacterium. Lineage (GTDB taxonomy): Bacteria > Verrucomicrobiota > Verrucomicrobiia > Verrucomicrobiales > Verrucomicrobiaceae > JAGRPD01. The sequence continues at coordinate 13,978 of JARXAL010000183.1, read as the reverse complement.
TTCACTCCACACCCCAGCCTTGAGGACATGTTCAAGGCCATCTCCATCTTCGTCGGTTACCAAACCCTCGACCCCAATCTCAACTCCAAACCCACGCTCATCCTGAATGGGGACAACTCCTGGAACGGCTTCTTCGATGTCCTCTCCCAGCTCCAACGCCAGGGCACCATCAAACAAAATCATCAGGAGTTCCTGCTCGCCGTCGAGTCCGTCGCCGATGTCCTTCCCACCCTGAAAACCGCCGCCAATCGCCCGCCACCTGATGCCGGACGCGAGCGCCACTTCTCCGTCTCCGTCAAAGGCTTCGAAACCCCGCCGCCTTCGAATCTCATCGGCAACGTCTGCGTCTTCTGCTCCGCTTCCATTGAGGAGGAAAGCTACCTCAACGAGGGTTACATCCTCGGCAAACAACTCGCCGAAAACCAGCTCGGCTGCGTCTCCGGTGCCGGCAAGTCCGGCATCATGGGCACCGTCGTCCGCGGCAGCGTCGATGCCAGGGGCTACACCGCCGGCTCAAACGTCCCCCACATCATCGAACTCGAAGGCCTCCCCGATGGCCTCTCCACCTTCTGGCTGAAACCCGACATCTACACCCGCATGGAGATCATGATCGAGCACTCCGATGCCTTCGTCATCATGCCCGGCGGCTCAGGCACCATGCAGGAACTCCTTGCCCTCCTCATTTTCCGCAGCCAGAACGATCCCCTCATGGACGGCAAACCCATCGTCATCTTCAACCGCCCCATGCCCGACGGCTCCGGCTTCTGGGACTCCCTCGTCACCCTCCTTCACAGCCATGGCCGCGGCGACTCCTGCATCGTCGTCTCCGATATCAACGATGTCATCCCCGCCCTGCTCCCTCTCCTAACTCCCGTCCCCGCTTGACCTCATGGATCTCTTCCTTCAAGCCGCCATTGAAGAAGCCCAAAAAGGCCTCGCCTCCGGTGGCATCCCCATCGGCTCCGTCCTCGTCTGCGATGACACCATCATCGGTCGCGGCCACAACCAGCGCGTCCAGCACGGCTCGGTCATCCACCACGCCGAAATGAATTGCCTCGAGAACGCCGGCCGTCTCACCGCCGACGTCTACGCTCGCTGCACCCTCTACTCCACCCTCTCCCCCTGTCCCATGTGCTCGGGTGCCGCGCTCCTCTACAAAATCCCCAAAATCATCGTCGGCGAAAACATCACCTTCCAAGGCCCCGAAGCCTACGTCCGCTCCCAAGGCGTCGACCTCACCATCCTCCAGGACCCCACTTGCATTCAACTGATGAAGGACTTCATCGCCAATCACCCACGCCTCTGGAACGAAGACATCGGCGTCGAAGACTAGTCTATCGCCTTCAACCACCGAATCGCTTCAACTCGAAAAGCCTCATCCGGCAGCGCCTGCTTCCGCGCCCACTCATAGAACCTCCGATGCGTCTCCCAGATCGGTTGCTTCTCGTTCTTCTCATCGATCATCCAAAATCCACCCGGCTTTTCCGTCGTCCCCTCATTGTCATACAGTTCCCAGTAGAGAACAAACGGACACCCCCACTCCAGCCCGGCAATCATCGCCTCAATACTCTTCTTGTTTTGTTCCTCAGGCGTGTACCGTGTTGCCGGAAAGCCATACTCACCAATGAAGACACGCTTGCCCGCAATACCAGGCTTCGGCTGCAACTTGGACTCAATGTGATTCATCGCCGCAAACAAATCCTCCCGAATCTCCTTCTGCAAACTGTCGTAACAAGAGTAGCTGACGTAGTCCACATCCACCTGCGGTAGAATGTCATTCGTGATGCACTGCCCCCCCTTCAAAAACGGCAGCACCAAGTTCACCTCCGTGTAATGCCAAAGCCACACCCGCTCATGCGCTGTGTCACGCTTCGCATCATCAATCGCCTGCTGCCGCACCTTCAGCCAAGCCACAAAGTTCGCCTCATACCCCTCCGGAAATCCCTGCTTCGGATCAAAATGCGGTCGCAAGTGCCAATCCCCCTCCCAGTGCCCCAAATAAAAGCTCTTGCCCGTCCCTCGGTAAGTCCGCAGCAAATGACACGCAAAGTCATACATCTCCCGATACTCCAACTCCCGCTCCGCCACCTTAAAAGTGCCCGCGCTACCCTTCGACGTAAAAGGATACGCCCAAATCAAAAAATGCGTGAACGGCATGTCCAACACCGCCCGATGCGCCGGCTCCCGGCTCGCCACCTCGGTCAATGTCTTCAAAGACTCATCGCGCTCCAAAACATTCCCCTTGGTCTTCCCAAACGATGCCTGTTTCGAGATCGAAAACTTCATGATCCCCGACCCCAACTCCGCAATCAACTTCGCACTCTCCAGCATAGGCGCCTCCTCAGTAAAGTGATACCGCCCCCCAATCGCCTGAGTGCCCAGAATCATACTCACCGGCTCCGATAAGCCTCCATCGGCTGCCTCCAGTGTTGGGACCAACAAACCCAACACCACAAATAAAAGATTCCGGCTCATAAAAACAAAGACTTCACCGCAGGCTTTGTCACCTTTCCCATCGCATTCCGAGGAAGCTCAGGCACCACCAGCAGTCGTTGCGGCACCTTGTAAACCGATAGTCGGCCCTTGCACCAGTCCCGCAGTCCCGGCAGTTCGATCTGAACCTGATTCTTCGTCACCACCACCGCAGTCACCGCCTCCCCCCAGGTATCATCCGGCAGGCCAATCACCGCACATTCGGCAATCAACGGGTGCTCCAACAACGTGGCCTCAATCTCAAGCGCGGACAGCTTGTAACCACCACTCTTGATGATGTCCACACTCAGCCGCCCCATGATTCGATAATACCCCGTCTCCAGCACCGCCATGTCCCCCGTCCGGAACCAGTCCCCATCGAACGTTTCCGCACTCGCTTCCGGGCGATTCCAATACGCCCGAAACACCCCTGGACCCCGCACTTGAATCTCACCCGGCACACCTTCCTCCGTCACAATGTCCCCATTCTCCGCCTTGAGCCGCACCTCCACTCCAGGCAAGGCCTGCCCAACCGCCCCAGGCCTGCGCTCACCATGGTAAGGATTGGATAAGCCCATCCCAATCTCCGTCATGCCATAGCGCTCTAACAACTTCTGCCCGGTCAGCGCCGTCCATTGCTCATGCACACTCGCAGGCAAGGCCGCCGACCCCGACACCATCAACCGCATCCGGGCAAAGCCCCCAACGATCGCCCGCCGATCACTCTCAGACGCCACTTCGATGGTCTGAATCAGTTTCACATAAATGGTCGGCACCGCCATGAACAGCGTGTAGGCATCCTCACGCACTCGCTCAAGAATCGCCTGCATCTCGAAGCGCTCAAACGGCTCGATGGTCGCCCCGCTCCACAAGGCACAACTGGTCACATTGATGATCCCATGAATGTGGTGCATCGGCAAAAACAGCGGAATCCGGTCCGCTGCACTCCACTCCCAAGCCTCAACCAGACTCTCAATCTGCGCTTGGATGTTGGCATGCGTTGTCACCACACCCTTCGGCTTGCTCGTCGTCCCGCTGGTGTAAAGAATCATCGCTCGACGTTCCGGCGCAATGTCTGGAAGCACCCTCGATGGAACCGACTCCATCGAATCAATATCCACCAACCTAATCCCCAGGCGCAGACAAAGTGGCGCCATTTTTTCCGCCATGTGACCATTCGCCAACACCGCGCTCACCCCGGAATCCGTTAGCGCATACTCCCACTCAAACTCGGTAGCCGACAAACAAAGCGGCAGCTTGATCCCTCCCGCACGCCAAATTCCCCACTGCGCTGCCACATACTCAAACCCCGCCGGAACCAGCAAGGCCACACGCGCCTCTTCCAAGTCATCTTCAGTTCCAAGCAATACCGAGGCCACACTCGCTGAACGCGCCAGCAACTCTCGATAAGTGCGGGTGAGGGTTGTCGTGCGAAAAGCCACCGCATCGCCATGTAGCTCAGCGCGCGCAATCAAAGAGAGTTCATTCATCATAGGGAAGTGAGAGTTCGGACCAAAAAGAAGATCACAGACGGCCCAAGCAAACACCCGAGCCCCGTGTAAAACGTCGCCGTCATCGCTCCATACGGCACCAGTTTGGGATCCGTCGCGGCCAGTCCCGCCATCACCCCACTATTGGTTCCCATCAGCCCCCCGAAAATCATCGCCGCACGCGGACTGTTCAAGCCAATGGCTTTGGCCACAAACGGCGTCACGATCATCACCAGGATCGCTTTGACCAGTCCCGCCGCCACACTCAGTGCGATGACCTCCGAACTCGCCTTCAGGGCCGTCCCCGTGACCGGTCCCACAATGTAAGTCGCTGCACCCGCACCAATCGTCGTGATGCTCACCGCATCACGATACCCAAACGCATACGCCACAACACCCCCAACCATAAACGACACAAACAAACCTGTGAAAAGTGACACCACGCCAATCACTCCACTCTTCGTGAACTCCTCCATCCGCACACCAAACGCTGTGGCCACAATCGCCAGATCACGCAGCATCGCCCCTCCCATCAGCCCCATGCCTGAGAGCATTGGAATCTCCGCCACACCCTGCTTGCCGCCAGCGAGCACTGCCATGAGCAACCCAAGCAGGATCGCTATCGCACTGCCATGCAACCGGCCTCGCGTCAGCCTCTCCGATGCCCAATACGAGACCAGCATCGTCAACCCAACGACCGCAAACGCCGTCAGCAGCGCATTCTTGGTCAAAACCGCCTCCAGCACCTGGATCATGACGATTCCCCGCCTCCTCCCCACCGCACCAAAACCCCGACCAAAACAAAACAAACAACCACCACCGCTAGTCCCGCCAAAATGGCCATCAAACCTCCCGAAAGCGCTCCCAGCACATTCTGACTCGCCGCCATCGCCACCACGATCGGCACATAAATCTGCCCCCAAAACGATATCCCCGCCTCCGTCGGTGGCTTCATCCGCCCGCTGCGGTGCAGCCAATCACAACCCAGTATCAGCAGAATCATCGCAATGCCCACCCCTCCAATATCCGCATCCACCCCCAGCAACTCGCCAAGGCAACGCCCCAGCGTCAACCCGGCCAGCAGGCAGGCGGAGAGCAGCGCAGTTCCGTAAATGATCATCGTCTAAGGTTTCACAGTTCCACGCTTCTTGTCCTCAACAAACTTCAACAGCAGCGGAAATGATGGCTCCGGCATCTTCCCATGATCAAATCCATCCATCTCATGCAGCGTTGTCTCCCCATGCCCGGCGAGTTTCATCATCCGCCAAAAGTAGGCGCACTCTTCGTAACGGCCCATGAGTTCCTTCTCCCGATCGCCAGTGATGAGGAGGATCGGAGGCGCCTCTCGACGCACATGAAACAATGGCGCAAACGCATCTATGATCGGCTGCGTTTCCTCAATGCCGCGCTCCTCCCGAATCGTGAAGTGCGTGATCACCTGGGGGCTCAGCGGAATCAAACCCGCAATTCGATCCGCATCCACTTCGTGCTTCGCCAGCCACTTTTTGTCGAGCCCGCACATCAGACTCAAGTAAGCGCCCGCACTGTGCCCGCTGACAAAAACTCGATCCGCATCTCCCCCAAACTCCGCAATATGCTTGAAGGTCCAAGCGATCGCAGCCGCCGCATCCTCAATGAACACAGGCGATTTCACCTCCGGACTGAGACGATAATTCACAGCCACGACAGCCACACCTTGATTGCGCAAAGGCAGAGGTACGACCCGCTCTCCATGAGTCAGCCCTCCCCCATGAAACCAAATCACCGTGGCAAACGAGCGCTTCTTCGCAGGCGCGTAAACATCAAGTCTGCACCGTTGCTTCTGCCCGTCAGAGAGGCCCTTCTCTTCCCGATAAAGAAGATCCGTCGTGAGATGGTAATTCAAGTCCGTCAATGCCTTGCCCAACTCCAGACTGACTTCCGAGAGCATGGCTTCTGCCTCCCTGTTCCGGGAGGCAAAAAGCATCTCGGCAGCTCGATCAAGTTTCGCCTCGTCGCCACCCCTTTTGCGGAGCTGATAAAGCATCACCGGCAGTCGCAGATCCGCCTTGCTGCCGCATCGAGGCAGGGCCTCAAGGCATCGATACCCGTTGTTGCGAGTCGGCTCAATCACCGTCCCCTCCCCATAGTCATTCCATGTCGCCATTTGAATGATCGGTGCCTTGCTCTTCAGGGCGAGTTCAAGCGATTCTGCCAAGGTCTTGCCATCACGCGCCGCAATGCTGCCGTAGCTATCGCGCGCACCCGCTTGTTTGTAGATGTCTTTGAAACCCGGAAAAGCAGTCGCAATCAGCTTTTCATCTCTGTCATAAATCAGCTCGAGCTCATTCGTCCATCGCACAGGCGAAACTGACTTGCCCCCACTGACCGGCGGCCAGGCAAACACACCCTCCAGGCCGTTCGCCTTCGCAAGATGCGGCAAGCCGAAAACCACCGGCTTAGTCTTCAGATCAAACTTCCATTTCAAATGCTGCGGTCCAAAAACCAGACAGACCGGACGCCCTTCGTGCATCATGTAACTCGAATCGCCAAACCAGTTCTCCTGCGCCCACTCAAGATCACGCCGCGCCTGCATCACGTCTTCACCATCCTTCAGCGTCTTAACCGCCTGATCCTCGTAGCAAATGGCAAACTTCAATCCTGCCTTCTTGAGCCACGGAATCAGCTTCTGCGTATTCCGATGATTCACTGCATGGTCATGGATCTTGCTGGTACCATACCAGTCAATGATGACCCCATCGAGACCAGCCAGTTTCATCAACAGCACCTGGCACTCCAACGCCTGATCATCCCCCGAATCATAGGGACCAATGAGCGGGTAGTCATGCGAGGCGATCTCCCGCTGATCGTCCCACTTCTTTTGATCCGGATCAAAATGCCCCCTCGTCCAATGCCAGCCCCACTCCCCACTCACCTCCTTCGTGGCATACCAGGGCATGTAGTGGGCCAGAAGGACTTTGTCCTCAGGTTCGGCAGCTCCCAAAGAGCTGATCCCCAAGACTAAAGTGATGATTCGAAACAACGACATCCTACCTGAACGTCTGCATCTCTCAGATCTTCAAGCCCCTATTCACCTTGCACAGCACAGGATTGAGTCTTGACACTTCACGTCCCGCCTCCCATTTTCGATTCCTCGTTCCCCAAATCAATTCATCCAACCACCAAGTCTTATGTCAATCAAAGTAGGAGTTATCGGAGCCGGCGGCATGTTGCAGTATCACGCAGCAGGATTCCGTCAAGCTGGCGCGGAAATCGTTGCCGTCGCTGACGCAGCCCCAGGCGCTGCCGCCAAGGCCGCTGAGAAATATGGCATCGCCAAATCATATGAGTCGGTCGAGGCCATGCTCAAAGGCAGCCCGGAGATCAAGGCAGTCAGCGTCATCGTTCCGAACAAGTTTCACAAACCTTTGACCATCCAATGCCTCAAAGCAGGCAAACACGTCTTCTCCGAAAAACCCCCGGCACTGAACGCCAAAGAGGTGAAGGAAATCATCGTGGCAGCCAAAAAGGCAGGCAAGAAGGTGCTCTTCAACTTCAACAATCGCGCCCGGCCCGAGTCCCAGGCGATGATGACCTACATCAAACAAGGCGCCGTCGGCACCATCAATTCCGCTCAGGCCAAGTGGATCCGCCGCACCGGCATCCCAGGCTTCGGTGGTTGGTTCACCACCAAGGCTCTCTCCGGTGGCGGCCCGCTCATCGACCTCCTGCACATGGTTGACCTCGCCATGTACTTCATGGGTTACCCCGAACCCGCTCATGTCCTCGGCCAGACCTTCTCCGAATTCATCCAGGACAAACAATTCAAAGGTCCCTGGGGCATCCCCGACCGCGTCGGCGGCACCACCGATGTGGAAAACGCCGCTCACGGCTTCGTCACTTTCAAAACTGGCCAAGTCCTCAGCCTCCAAGTCTCCTGGGCCGAAATGGTCAAGCGCGAGGAAGTCTCCGTGGTCTTCCAAGGCACCAAAGCCGGTGGCAAGGTCGAACGCCTCTTCGGCATCGATGGCCTCGATAACACCGCCATCGACACCTGCGAACTCTACGTCCAGGAAAACGGCAACAGCGTCAACCGTAGCATCGTCACCCCTGCCTGCGAAGACATGGGCCGCATCGGTTCCGCCGCAAACTTCATCGAAGCCATCCAAGGCAAAGCCGCTCCGCTGAACACCCCCGAACAAGCCCTGCGCCTGATGCAGGTGATCGATGCCATCTACAAGTCCGCTCAGACCGGCAAGCCCGTCTCAGTTTAGTTGCACTGCGCCATCTCATGGCCCACCCGCCATGAGATGGCCCCTCCCTTTATCGCGTCACTTTTCCTTCTCAAGGCGCTTTCTCCATCTGGCCACTTCCTTCTCGATAAGATCCCTCGGTTTTGTCGTCACAAAGTCATACGCTACCTTATTCTTGGCCGCCATTTCCTGATAGGTCGCATAGTTGATTCCATCCTGAGAGCCAGGAAAAATCGGACGTCCCGTCCCCAAGTCATAAAATCGGGCCCAGTAAACCTCCTTCGAAGCCCCGTCAGTCACATAAGTGGTCTTTCCTTCCGCCGTCGTCGTCTTGCGCAGATCCTTGATGCTGTGACTCGCTAACCACTTCAACGCCGGCTCAATCATGGCCGTGGTCTTCGGAGAAACCGGTGCCTTTCGCATCAAAAACTTCAGCAGTTCAGCCGATTCCGCACCACTGAGCGATGGCGGCTCTTTGGTCCTGGCGCGAACGGGTCCAAGGTCGAGTGGATCGTGCTGCGCGCACCATACCGTCAATTCATCGTTTATTCTCATTTGCGCGGACGCCAGGCAATCGATGGCTTTTTCATACGATGCCCGAGCGCGCTCCTGAAGGGCGGTGTCCGCAAAAACAAAAGGTGGCTTTTGATTCATGATCGTAACCAGAACTTCCATCACGTGCACCATCGCATTGTCATTGAGAGTGATCGCCTCATGATAACCCGATTCAATAGGGTAATTCTGCGGCCAACCCCCATTAGGAAACTGAGCTTCAAACAGGTGATCCATCCCCCGAAGAGCAGCGGCTTTGACCTCTTCACGCCGGGTGGCGGAATACACGCCAGCGAGCAGTTTGATCTGCTCGGTCGTCGTTCGATTGTCGATCGTTCCGCAGTAATGCCAGGCGTCGCCCTTTTGCGAGGTCCAGTGCGTGCCCGGCATTCGCAGCCCTTGGCTGTAATCCACAGACTTGGACCAGCCTCCCGTTGGTGTTTGATAACTCATCACGGATTCAGCCAGTTGGAGCGTCTCGGCTTGGGCAAACCAGGATTCAGGCGTGTCGCTATCCAGTTCCAATTCCGCTCCATTTCCCGGTGCAGGCTTGGAATCAGGTTGCCCCAGTTTCCGACACTCAGCCGCGAGAATGTCATACTCGTTCGCCGACCTCGCCACAGACCTTTCCAGATAAGCTGTCCACTTAGCGCGCTCGCCCTCAGGCAAGGCAGCAATCCGTTGGGCTGTGAGAAGGGTGAACGAATCCCCTTTGTTTTTGGCCTTCCGGGTCGCCAGCACCTCATCCCCCTTCATCGCACGAACCTCCACCTCAGACCACCGCGATGTCGGCAATGGAACATCATGACCGAATGCCTCCATCGGCATCCACGGCGCTTCTTGTGCCAATGCTCCACTTTCGGCGAACCGGTAGCCTAGCGAAGTGGTTCCTTCAGGTGCCTTGCCATCAAGGTGAAGGGCTAAAAAGTCAGACGTCACGTTCAGCTCAATCGTCGGCTTCTTGTCCTCCGCTTGAATCGAAGCAAAGCCAAGCCATACGATGACAAACAATGGCACTAAGGAAGGTCTTATCATAATCAGGCAGCAAAAGGGCTTGAATCACCCTTCCATCCTGATCGGTCGAAATGCAAAACTCAAGACCCGAGTGTCGGCCGTTCCAATTTCTGCTTCAGCGCGATGAGTTTCGCTTCGAGCGCCGTGTAAGGCACCTGCTGCACGGCCAGTTTTTGCTCCACAGCCATCGCAGCAGCGACTCCTGCCGATTCGCCAAGAATCATCCAAACGGGCTCCATGCGAATGGAGGTCATGGCAATGTGACTGGCGGAGACGCAGACAGGCACAAGCAAATTCGTGCACTCGCTTGGCTTCGGCGTGATGGCGCGATACGGAATCTTGTAGATCCCCTCGTGCTTTTCATCGAGATAAAGCATGGAGAACTCGCCACCGTACAGCGCCACCTTGCCTTCGTGGACATACGTCGCATACGGCCAGTCATCGACCCCATAGGAGGCGAGGCCGATGCTGTCCCCTGGATCGGTGGTGCCCTCGAGGTCCTTTTGGGTGACCACGTAATCTGCCTTCATGCGCCGCGCCTCGCGCACATAGAGTTGATGCGGCCAGCCTTCGGTGTCGTCAAAAATGCCGCGCTGAAAGCCAAATTCACGAGCAGTCTGCTTGAACTTTTCTGGAACGCAGTCGTCCGTGCGTAGGAAGTGCGTCATGCCTTGCATGAACTCCTGGTCCGCCTTCCAAATGCGGGCGCGAGTCGCGTAGTCGCCATCAGGATACTCAGCGTTGCTACCATAGTTCGTTGGAGCGAGTAACGCACGAGCGAGATTGCCCGCACCCAGGGAGTGGATGCGACCACCCGCCGGCTCAAAGAAGCCAAGCTTGCCCTTCATCCGGCGGCCCTCATCGATCCTGGCCTTGCTTGTGAATCCACGACGATACAACTCCCACTGCTTGGGATCATAGTTCTCCGGTGCAGGGATCGGCATGCGATCTGCATCTTTGCTGAACTTCCAGCGAAAGCCGTAACCCATCGTCAGACGATCCGCACTGCCTTCCGGCTGAGCTTTCATAGCCTGCACAAAAGGCAGCAGACCGCTCTTCGCATCGCCCGGCGTCACATAGGGATCAATGTCATACACGGCAAGATTCGGCCGCACACCGGCGAGCGATTCGCCATACTCGTCACGGCTCTCGCGGCCCCATGCGTAGCTCACTCCCGCCCGCGCCATGAGATCGCCCTCATACGAGCAGTCGATGAAAACCCGCGCGGAGATCGTCATCGCCCCCTCCTTGGTCGGAGCCGCTATGGGACAACCCAGAGCATCCGGCGGCGCATGATCCAGCGTGATGCTGCGAATGCTCGTGCCGTCCTTTTGCACCGCACTCACCCGGTGCTCATAGATAACACGAATGCGATACTTCTTCACCAACTCCACGAAAATTTCGCGATACTTGGCATCATCGTAGTCTTTCGAGAGAATACTCAAAGCGGTTCCACCCACCGCCTTCTCACGGCCCCAATCCACATGACTCAGTCCACCACCCGTCATACCGCCAAGCCACCGACTAGGTTCTACAATGACAACGGTTCGACCTTGCTTGACAGCACTGACTGCTGCCACCACACCGCTAGCGGTGCCACCGTAGACACAAATGTCACAGCGATCGTTTTCATCGGCTGAGGCAACACTTGCAAAGGTGGATGCCACAATCGTCCGACCAATGAATCGACGACGTGACAGGGATGAAGAAGTCATACAATCAGAACGTCTGGCGCTTCAGATGCCTTTCCAGAAACGGAAACGCATGAGCGCGCAGTTCATTTCTCGAACAGTAAGTTGCAATCGCCAGGACCTGAAAGAGACCATGCCTGAATCCTGACATCTCAATCAGTCACTCGGCAGCAACCCAACAACACACGTCCCCCTTACTTCCTGTCTCGCCCGGACGCAATCGGCATGATCCCCATCTCACGCGCTGCCGCTACGGAAATCAATTGAGTGTCTGGGCTCTCCTCATTGGCCATAGCCTCGGAATGCTCTTCCAATGTCGCTGTCCCTACCCCTAATGCCGCTGCCAGCACTCTGAAAGACCCCTCGTGCTTGGTTCCCTTTACCCCCTCCGGCACCTCGATTGACTCCCCGGCCTCCCCAAGATCCGTTTCACCCAACATGGTTGTCTCGAGCCCCAGAATATCGTCATCTTCCTCACGTCCCAAATCAAACGCCAGCAAACAGTGCCCTGGAACCATCGTCAGATAAACATTCAAACCAATCTTCCTCATCAAAGAGGCCATCAACACGGTTCCATCCACACAATTCGCCTGGGTGGCCTCGATTGAGTCATCCAAAAACCGTACCGTCTGACTGACCACATACTTGCTCGGCGTAGTCGTCGAGATATCGCTGTATTTGATGCCCCGGTCTTGCAGCACCTTCCAAATCGCAAACACTTGCGTCAATACCTCGTCCGGATTTCCGCTCTGGTATCCCGTAAAACCCGACACCAATCCCGTCTTTAGCGCATCCTTCAAAATCCCATCAACCCATGGATGGTTCTCGTTGACGTAGGCCGCAAAAACCATCGAAAAATCCTCGAACTCCTCACCTTCCTCATCAAACAAAACATAAAACGGACAGTCGTTAATCGACTTCATGGTGCAGACCTCCGTCTTTTCGGGCAATTCTTCCCCGTTCACCGTCACTTTAAATGTCGCATTGACGGGTCGTTGTTCCCTCACCGTATGCAGCGCAGCGTAATCCCAAATGCCTTTGGGGAAGATCCGCGCAGTCGTATGCGCTTTTTTCAAGACCCCTTCCCACACCGACGGCTTCATGAACCCGTCTACCGAGATCTCGACACGCACTTCTGCCTTCGGCGGCAAATCAGAGACCTCCACTGCTAGCCAGCCATTCTCATCCCCGTAAATCGCAATCTCATCCCTTTTCAGCTTCGGATCTCCCTGAACCTTCCTGTCTTCCGCAGTTTCTTCGTCACCATTCCAATCGACCGTTGCCGTTGAAATCAACGCGCTAGGAAACAAATCCTTTTCCGTAAAAGACCATGGCTCAAACTCAGCAGATTGAATCGAAAAGGACACGGCCAGACACAGGAATGAAAGCGATTTTGTCACCATAGGGTGACGCTAAAGCACCTTGTTCATCAGATCAACATGCGACTTTTTTCGGCAAAACATCTTACACCCTCATAGCCAGCGACCCATTCACCGCGTTTCATCGCTCCTATCTCAAAGACTCAATCCCCTACCCAAGACCCCACACATCCCAGTTGCCCCAACCCGCCTAAGGTGCAAACTACGGGGCCATTTCTCCATTCATGTCCGAGCTCCATCTTCAACCCGACTTCCCCGCATTCCAGACCCTTTCCACCCAGGGAAATCTGGTCCCGGTCTGGGCAGAGCTCGCCGCAGACTATGAGACCCCCCTCTCCGCCTATCAGAAAATCCGCGACGGTCATTGCAGTTTCCTCTTCGAATCCGCAGAACTGACCCAGCACTCCGGTCGTTACTCACTCCTTGGAACCTCACCCCGCACCATCATCACCGCTCGGGGACGCGAGATCGAAGTCGATGAACGCGGCCGCAAACGCAGCCTCACGATCACCGGCGACCCCCTTGAAGCCCTCGAAGAACTCATGCGCCCCTATCGCCCGCACGGTTCGCCCACGCTTCCCGTCTTCTGCGGAGGTGCCGTCGGTTACCTCGCCTATGACATGGTGCGCTACTTTGAGCCCACCCTTCCGGAACCCCCGCCAGACCACCTCGGCCTACCCGACATGGTTTTCTTCATCACCGACGTCGTCCTCATCTTCGATCACCGCACTCGTCGCCTCTCCATTGTCGCCAACGTCCACACCGACGAACACCCCACCTTGGAAGCAGCTTACGACTGGGCCAAAATTCAAATTCAAACAGTCATCGATAAACTCCAGCAGCCCCTGGCCGTCAAACCACTGCAAACCATCGCGCCGATCTCGACAGCAGCCATCCCAACCCCCGTCTCCAACACCACCCAGACGGAGTACGAGTCCATGGTCACTCGTTCAAAAGAGTTCATCGCCGCAGGTGACATTTTCCAGGTCGTGCCCTCCCAACGATTCGAGACCGATTACCAAGGCACTCCTCTCGATCTCTTCCGCGCCCTGCGCCACGTCAACCCCTCCCCCTACATGTTCTGCGTGGAACTGCCGCAAGGCTTCTCCCTCGTCGGCAGCAGCCCCGAAGTTCACGTCAAATGCCTC
>JARXAL010000167.1 GCA_029865835.1 Verrucomicrobiaceae bacterium | reverse complement strand
AGCCATCTTTTGCATTGGCCTGAACTACCGCAAGCACGCGGAGGAGAGCAACGCTGCCATCCCGCAGTATCCGGTGCTCTTCATGAAATCGCCAGGCGCGGTGCAGAATCCCGGCGATGACATTGTCCTGCCGCGCCATCTTGCTAGCGATGAGGTGGACTATGAATGCGAGCTGGCGGTTGTCATTGGCAAGGCGTGCAAGAACGTCTCCAAGGCGAATGCGCTCGACTACGTGCTCGGCTACACCTGCGCCAACGACGTGAGCGCCCGCGACTGGCAGATCAAACGCGGTGGCAGCCAATGGTGCCGTGGCAAGACCTTCGACACCTTTGCCCCGCTGGGACCCTGCCTCGTGCTGAAGGACGAAATTCCTGACCCGAATACCCTGCGCATCCAGACCATCCTCAATGGCAAAACGATGCAGGATTCGAACACGAACGACATGATCTTCGACGTGCCTACGCTCATCGAGTTCCTCAGCGGCAGCACCACACTGCTGCCCGGCACCGTCATCCTCACCGGCACGCCCCAAGGCGTCGGTGCTGCGATGAAGCCACCGGTTTTCCTCCAGCCCGGCGACACCGTGACCATCGACATCGAAAAGATCGGCACACTCACCAATCCCGTTGTGGCGGAATAAGGACCTCCACCATCGCTTCGCACCATGAAACCCCGGCCAGCCCTTCTGCTTCTTCTCGTTTGGACCGCCACCGTGCGCGCTCAATTGCCGCAGGAGCATGTTCACGACCTGTCGCTACCCGTTTCGCCGGAATGGCCCTGTGTCTGGCCGCTGGGCATGATGCAGCACATCACCATTCCGCGCTTCACCTTTGGTCCGGGGGCCTATCATCGCGAGACGGTTGTGCTCGATGAGCACACTGGCACCCAGTGGGACGCGCCCGCCCACTTCGTGCCGCCGCCGGATTCAGGATTGCCCGGCGCGGGCCCGATGGGCCTCATCACTGGCGAAAAAGTGCCTGCCTGGCAGTTTGTCGGAGAGGCCTGCGTCATCGACGTCACCGCACACCGCGACGATGCGCCGGGCGGCTCCAGCTTTCTGATCCAGCCAGAGCATGTGAAGGCCTGGGAAGAGAAAAACCGGCCTCTGCGTGCCGGCGATGTGGTGCTCTTCCGCAGCGACTATACGGACACCTACTACCGGCCGTTGAATCGGGGCGGGGTGCGTTTCGTGGTTCGCCCTCTGACCAAATTGGCCCCGGCCTGGCCCGCGCCGTCTCCGGAGACCATGAAATACCTCGGCGAAAAAGGCATCATGTCAGCCGGACTCGACGGTGCCAGCATGGGGCCGCTGCCGAATCTCGCCGTGGCCACGCATCAGGCTGGCGGGGCCTTTGGCATGATCTGGATTGAATGCGGCACCAATTTCAAAGCCCTGCCGCCGATGGGAGCTTTTTACGCATTGCTGCCTGCCAAACACGCGGGAGGCTCGGGTGGTGAGGCGCGTGTTCTCGCCATCACCGAGCCAAAAATCGCCGCCCAACTCATCGCCGCCTCGCGTGCCAAGCGAGTCACCGATGTGTCGGTCACGCTCGATAACAACCTGCCGGTGACCTGGCAGGGCCACGGCCCGGGCGAAGAGGCTCAGCGCTACCTCGCCGAGCCGCTCAACCAGTTTGAAAAACCGCGCGGGCCCTACATGGCCTGGACACACACCTTTGACAGCCAGGTGGGCACCCACGTCGTCACACCGGCCTTCACTCTGCCACCGCCTGGCTTCGATGCGGAACAGTTCGCACCGGAGATCCGCCAGCTTCGTGCCGAGTTCGAGAAAAAACACGGCCCGCTCGGCAACAGCACGGACACGATCGACAAACTGCCACTGAGCCAGATGATCGGTGCAGCCCGTGTTATTGATGTGACCAGCCTGCGCGGAACCACTGTGGAAAAGGCCTGGCCCGCCTCGCCGATGATCACCGCACAGCATTTACTAGATCATGAAAACGCGCACGGACCCATCGCTGCCGGTGAGATCGTGCTCTTCCGCACCGGTTACACCGATGCTACTTTCAAGCCGCTGCCGGATGCCCCAACGCAGGACGAATGTTTCACCGCACCGCTCGCCGGCAAATCCGAAGGCTGGCCGACGCTTGCTCCCGAGGTTATCGCCTTGCTCGCCACGCGTGGCGTTCGCTGCGTCGGCATGGATACGCCCACCGCAGGCGGAGTGCAGCGCGAGGCCTCGCTGATGACCTACTGGGCCGCCGCGAAGCACAAGGTCTTGATCGTCGAGTTCCTCATCGGCCTTGGCACCGTGCCGGAAAAGGGTGCGTGGTTCCTTTTCGCTCCCATCAAAATCGAAGGCATCCGCAGCGGCCACGGTCGCGCTCTCGTGCTGAATCCTGAACGCCGCTGAAGCCCCTATGAAGCCCGACCCAACACTCCAGGACTCCAACACTCCACTGCCCGTGGACTCCGCCATCGATCCCGGCGCTCTTCGTCGCAAGGTCGCCTGGCGCATCCTGCCGTTGGTCATCCTGCTCTACATCATCTCTTACCTCGATCGTGCGAACGTGGCCTTTGCCAAGCTGCGCATGGGCGAGGCGCTGGGGTTTTCGGAAGATGTCTTCGGCTTCGGCATTGGCGTGTTCTTCATCGGTTATCTGTTCCTGGAGATTCCCGGCGCGCTGCTGGTGGAGCGATGGAGTGCGCGGAAATGGTTTGCGCGTATTCTCATCACCTGGGGCTTCATCTCGGCGGCGATGGCCTTCGTGCACACGCCCTCGCAGTTCTACTGGGCGCGGTTTTTTCTTGGCGTGGCGGAGGCGGGATTCTTCCCCGGCATCATCGTGTATTTCACGCACTGGTTTGCGCAGAATGATCGCTCGCGGGCGTTATCGGGGTTGCTCGTGGCCGTGCCGTTCAGTCTTGCGCTCGGGGCTCCGGTGTCGTCGATGCTGCTGGATGTGAAGTGGTTCGGCCTCGATGGCTGGCAGTGGCTTTTCATCGTGGAGGGGCTGCCTGCGGTGGTGCTGGGCTTTGTCGTTCTCGCGTGCCTCACGGATCGTCCACGAAATGCAACATGGCTCACTCAAGCCGAGCGTGATCATCTGGAAGGCGTGCTCGCTGCCGAGGCGGCGGCAAAGGAAGCGACGGGAAAGATCTCCGTCTGGCAGGCGCTGCGATTGCCTGCGGTGTGGCTGCTCGTGATCGGGGTGCTGGTGGGAAACAGCGGCGGCTACGCGCTCAGCTTTTGGTTGCCGACCACAGTGAAGAATCTCTCCGGCGGCTCCGATCAAATGACGCTGCTCTACAGCGGTCTTTACTACAGTTGCGGCATCCTCAGCGTGCTCATCTCCGGCCAGACGGCGGATCGCACGGGAGATCGCAAATGGCACGCGGTGGGCGGCATGGTTGCCACCGGCATCTTCCTACTGTGCAGCACGATACCGGGGCAAGGCTTTGGCACGCAGATGATCTGGCTCTGCCTTACCGCGCTGGGCGCATTCTTCTGGATCGCACCGTTTTGGACGCTGCCATCCCTCACGCTCACCGCCTCCGCAGCTGCAGTGGCCACTGGTTTGATCAACATGGGGGCCAACCTCGCCGGCTACGCAGGCAACCACGTCACTGGCTGGTTGCGCACGCACGGCTACGGCGAAATGCAGTGCCTCCACTTCCTTGCCGCCTGCTTCATCGTCGGCGGCATCATCATCAGCTTTCTTCGTCTCAAACCGCGCAGGTTGGAGTGATGGAGCAATGGAGTGGTGCGCCACTTCAACTCCTCCATTTCTCCATCAATCCACTCGTCCGTGATTCCATGACCTCATCCCCCCTTCAACTTTACCGCACCATGCTCACCATCCGCATGGTGGAAGAACGCCTCGCAAAATCGCATCAGCGCGGGCTCATCCCCGGAGCCTGCCACACCTATGTCGGCGAGGAAGCCATCGCCACGGGTGTGTGTGCGCATTTGCATGAAGCGGACGCCGTCTTCAGCACGCATCGCGGTCACGGTCATGCGCTGGCCAAAGGCATGGAGCCGCGCCAGCTCATGGCGGAACTCTATGGTCGCGAGACAGGATGCTCGCGAGGTCGCGGCGGCTCCATGCATCTGTTCGCGCCGGAGATCGGTATGATGGGCACCAGCGGCATCGTGGGTCCCTGCATCCTGCAAGCGACCGGCGCGGGCTACAGTTCCTTGATCATGAAGACTGGCAATGTCGGGGTCGCCTTCTTCGGCGATGGCGCGGCGAACAACGGCGCGTTTCACGAAGGCCTTAACATGGCGAGCATCTGGAAGCTGCCGGTGTTGTTCGTGTGCGAGAACAACCAGTTCGCCACGGAGGTTCCGTTTTCCAGTGTCGCGGGCAATCCCAGCGTGGCATCCCGCGGCGCGGCGTATGGCATCACCAGCATCGAAGTGGATGGCAATGATGTGCTTGCCGTGGAAGCCGCCGCTCGCGAAGCCGTGCAGCGTGCCCGCAACGGTGAAGGCCCCACGCTCATCGAATGCAAAACCTACCGCACTCGCGCGCACGCAGAAGGCATGGGCGACTTCACCTACCGCACGCGTGAGGACGTGGAGCAGTGGAAGACACAGTGTCCCATCGCTCGATTGAAGAAGCATCTGCGGGATCAAAAAATCGCGACCGATGCCGAGCTAAGTGCCATCGAGCAGGAGGTCGCCGCACTTACCGAAACGGCGCATGATTTTGCCGAAAAGAGCGCCTATCCAACGGCCGAGAGCGCCACCACTCACATCTATGCCGAACCACGCAGCGGACCTCCGCGTGATGTGCCTGCATCAAACGCCAGCACTCGCGAACTGACCTTCATGAAGGCCACGCTCGAAGCGCTGACCGAGGAGATGGCACACAATCCGAAGATCTTCGTCATGGGTGAAGGTATCGGTGTGCGTGGCGGAAACTTCGCCACCACGAGCGGCTTGTTTGAAGTGCACGGCCCCGAACGATTGCGCGATACTCCGATCTGCGAGCGTGGATTTGTAGGACTCGCGGGTGGCGCAGCGATGACCGGCACGCGACCTGTGGTGGACTTCATGTTCGCCGACTTCGTGCTCGATTCCGTGGGCGAGATCATCAATCAGATCGCCAAGATGCAATACATGAGCAGCGGGCGACTGAAGATGCCCGTGCTGATGCGCGGTTGCATTGGGATTGGGCACAACGCTGCCACCCATCACAGCGGCAGCTACTACTCGATGTATGCGCATTTCCCTGGCCTGCGCGTCGTTGTGCCTTCGTCACCGCGCGATGCGAAAGGCCTGCTCAAAACCGCGCTTACTTGCGATGATCCCGTCCTCTTCCTCGAACATCGCGAACTCATGACCGTGAAAGGCCCCGTGCCCGAAGAAGATTACTTCATCGACTTCGGCCAAGCCGCCATCGTCCGCGAAGGCAGCGACATCACCGTTGTCGCGCTCGCACTCATGGTTCACAAGACACTCGCCGCGTGTGAGACACTCGCCAAAGAAGGCATCAACGTCGAACTCATCGACCCGCGCACCGTCGCACCGCTCGACGTGGACACCATCATTCAATCGGTGGCCAAGACCGGCCGCCTCCTCATCGTTGACGAAGATTTCGCCCATTGCGGCATCAGCGCCGAGATCGCCGCGCAACTCGCCGACCGAGGCTTCGACGAACTCGATGCGCCCATCCGCCGACTCAACGGCAAACCCTCACCCACGCCCTACAGTCCCACACTTGAGGCAGCGGTGGTGCCGAATGTCGAAGCCATTGCAGAAGCCATTCGGAACCTTTGCGCTGAATAGACCAAAGCCATGCCTAACAACATCACATTACCCCGGCTCGGCTGGTCCATGGAGGAAGGCAAGTTCCTCGCCTGGCTGAAGAAAGATGGCGACTTCATCAAAGAAGGCGATCCGCTCTTCACGCTTGAAAGCGACAAAGCCGCGCAAGAAGTTGAAGCCATCGATAGCGGCCTCTTGCACATCGCACCCAATGGTCCCAAGCCGGGCGACGTTATCAAAGTCGGGTACGTGCTCGGCTACTTGCTCGCAGAAGGCGAAACAGCTCCCACAGAGGGTCTTCCCACAGATTCAGGGAGGCTCACAGATTTTGTGCCTGAATCGGATCCCAACTCCAAATCTGTGGAATCCCGAATCTGTGGGAATTCCAAACCCCAATCTGTGGGAGATCAATCGGCTACTCCCGCCAGCCCTCGCGCCCGTCGCGCCGCCAAAACTCACCGTGTCGATCTCTCCACGCTCGCGCCCACCGGCAAAGGCGGACGCATCCGCGAGCGAGATGTTTTAGCAGCCTACACTGAGCCAACGCCCGCCTTCATGCGTGAGGTTCCCATCACCCCAATGCGCCGCACCATCGCCACTCGCATGGTCAACAGCCTCAACAACACTGCGCCCGTCACCCTCACCTGCCGCTGTGATGCCACACAGCTCGTC
>JARXAL010000103.1 GCA_029865835.1 Verrucomicrobiaceae bacterium | reverse complement strand
GGAGGGAGGATTGTCAGCGTGAAGGGGAACGAATGACAGAAGGGCGGTGAGGGCGAGCAGTGCTTTCATGGAGGGAGGGTGGATCCTGACGATGCGCTGAAACCCAGGCTGTGCCAAGCACCAGTGTGAGGAGGGTGGCCGGTGTTGCGGCTGGCAGCCCTGGAAATGCGACTCCGGGCATCAGCGCGTTACTGGGCTCAGTCTTCGTGAGGACTCAGGTGTGTCTAATGGATTCCACAGGTGTGTCTAATGGATTCCACGGATTCGAAGCCGTATTCGGCCCCAATAGCCAAAGCAATGCAACTATCTAGCTTTCACCGTAGGGCAGTTCCCAGTGGGGAGGTTGCTCGAAAACAAACAACCAATTAAAATGATGAAAACAAACAAGCAAAATGCGTCCGCAAGGCGAACCGTTATCATCGCTCTGCTGGCGGGTATTTGCAGTTCCGCCGGGGCCGATGGCCCCATGAGCGGACTGCAATGGTCCAAGGCGGTCAATAACTTGGATAACATCCCAGGAACAGAAACTAAATTCAACAGCTACAATCAACCGTCTTTGAATGCGGCGGGCCTCATGGTTTTTCGAGCGCGGAGCAAGGGTCCGAACCAGCCGATGAGTGGAATTTTTACGAAGGACTTGGCGAACCCTGGGGCTGCGATTCAGGCGGTGGCGACGCGGCTGACCACGGTGCCTGCGCCGAACAATACGACGTATCCGCCGGATGATCTGCTATCGACCTTCATTGAGTTTCCTTCGATTCCGCGGATTGGGATGTGGACCACGACGGTGGCGACTCGCGGCAATGCGCAGCCGGTCTGGACTTACCAGGTGGATGGGGCGGATACCAAGGCGGGAACGACAGGGATTTTTGCGAATCCTGGTGGGGAGTTGATGACGGGTGTGAGTCTGTTGGGAGCGGTGCCGGCGCCGACGGTGCCGGAGTTGGGGGCGAACTACTTTCCGTTTTTTGCGGTTCCGGGGGCGCCACCGGGGACGAAGTTTGACGTGTTTCCGGGGTCGCCGTCGGTGACGGACCATCAGGTGATCACGTTCAAGGGCAATTACACGGATGGTGTTGGCAAAACGGGGGTGTACTTTAGGGACTTGCTGGCTGAGAATGGTCATGCGCCGGTTCAACTGGTTGCCAATACGGCTACGATCATTCCTAATCTGCCTGATGGGGTCAGTGGCATCCGCTTTGGCTCCACGGCTCCGCCAAGTGCGCATGGACGTGAAATGGTGTTTGCGGGTTATGACAATGAGGAAGCGCCTACCTATGGAGGCCTGTACTTGGCCAAGCTGGTGCCAAATCCATCGTTAACCACTTTGGTGGGTATTGGTGATGCAGTTCCTGGCGAGACGGACCAAGCCTTTACGCAATTTGGTGAGGCGTTAGCGTTTGACGGACGGTATGTGGCCTTTTGGGGTGCGTGGGGTACGGCAATGAAAACGATCTGGTTAGACGGTCCGACAGACGGCAACAAGGATTTGCTGGCCTACCATCGTGACTTTGTCGGGGACAATTTCCCGGTACAAGTGCCTGTCAACCAGGGGATCTTTGTTCATGACACGCGCAGTGGTCTGACGCAGCGGATGGCCCGGACGGGTGACGGTCTGGATGACTTCGTCTTTTGGACTTTTTCAGGGCGGCCTCCCGGTGTTGGCGAGAGCGATGACACGGACGGCGAGTTGCCTCGCTGGCGTGCGTCCGCGTTCGTCGCGGTTTCGGGCGGGCCTGGAAACACGGTGTCGGTGGCGTTTAAGTCGCGCAAGGGTTTGCTGGATCCAACGGAGCACAACTACATCAATCCGGTGGACGGGATCTACCTTGCGGATGGATCGGAGATTAAGGTATTCTTAGACACGTCGATGAGCGGTCAATCGCTGGATCCGGCGGCGCCAGTGGGGTCGACCATTTCGGCGCTTTCGTTTGAGCGTGAGGGGCTGCGGGGGCGTTGGCTGGCGGTGTCTGCCACGATGCTGAATGCGACGACGACGGAGAGTCTGGCTGGGATTTATGCGACCAAGCTTGAAGGCAAGCCGATGGGGGTGCAGGCGGGTTACTACTCGGGGTTGCTTCGCCACGACCACATAGCAGGGCGGGTGTCGGTGCGGGTGCAGAAGTCCCGCGCGTTCTCAGGCACGGTCAAAATCGGAGCGGTGAACTATCCCGTCAGCGGGAAATTCGACGCGGCGGGACTGGCGACGGTTTCCCTGAAGCTTCGGGGCCAGCCGACGCGGCAAATCAGGCTGGGAGCGATCTTGATCGGCGATTATCGGGCGCTGAATGTGACTGTTTCGGCGAGTTCCGGTATGGGTGCGGCGGACTCTGACGGGGCGCTGGCGGGTTCGGCTTTGTATTCAGGGTATCCTTCCAAAAACCTCACCAGTCTGGTGCCCGGACACTATACGCTGGGGATCCCGCCGAACGCGGAGAATGCCAAGGATTCGGATGTTCCCCAGGGGTCTGGCTACATGCTAATGTCAGTGTCCAGGAATGGAAGGGTAACTGTCAACGGCCGACTGGGAGACTGGTGGACATTTACGGCGTCGCCCTTGTTGAGTGAAGACGGCTCTTTCACTCTCTACTCGCGGCCTTACCAGAATCCGAAGGGTCAGTTCGCTGGATTTGTGGATACTTTGGATGTGCCGGGGGTCAGCGATATTGAGGGTCAGTTTGAGTGGGTGCGTTCCGCGCAACGCAAAGTCACACATCGGTACTCGCAAGGGTTTAGTGTGGCATGTCTCCGCGGTGTCGGTTCTCGGTATGTGGTTCCTCTTTCTCCTCAGGGCATGCTGCAGTTAGGGGCGTCACGTAAGGTGGGTCTTACCATTGGGTGTGAAGACCTGATGTCACCGATTGTTTCGGCGACTGCGTGGGTGAATGGCTCGATCAGTGCATCCTGTTCGCCGCCTCTTCAGTCATTGACCTTTTATCCTGTGAATGGATTCTTCATGGGCACCGTCCTAGACGGGAAGCGAACCCTCGAATTTCGAGGTGCAGTGGTGCAGAAGTTGAATTTGGGGATGGGGGTTTTGCTTGGGCCTTTGCACACGGGTGATATGCGTTTGGAGGTGAAGCCTTGATCGACTGATAAGCCTAGCCATTAGACCCGGCTAGGAGGGGCACGAAGGGAATCTAACCCCTTTGTGCCCCTCTTTTGTTTTCGGGGTTTGAGGTTGGTGTATGAAAAGGGACGAAGCGGATTCGCCTCCATTTATCCGGGCCCTTTGAACAAGCTCTGGAGGTTATTTTTTCTTGCCCTTGCCTTTGGCCTTCCTGGGATTGCCTTCGGCGTCGTCGATGGGGCCGACCATGGGGGGGGATTCGAAGAATTTGCCGTCGTCGATGAGGCGGGGGTCGCCGGTGCGGGTGAGTTCGGCGAGGAGGCGTTTTTCGAGGTCGGCTTTGATGGTGGCGTAGGCGGGGTCTTCGGCGAGGTTTTGGGTTTCGTGGGGGTCTTTTTTGAGGTCGTAGAGTTCGTATTTGGGGCGTTTGCCGTAGACGGCCTGGTAGGCGGGGCCCCATTGGGTGTCGTTGCGCATGCCGACGAGCCAGGTTTTCGTAGGGCCGGCGTCGTCGTCGGGGTGGGTGGTGCGGGTGTTGGCGTTGATTTCTTCGGGGGTGGGGGGGCTGGAGCTGTCGAGGCCGTAGGGGTCGCCGAGGGGCCAGCGGTCGGGGCGGAAGTTGATGATGAAGAGGTGGTCGGCGGTGTGGAGGGCGCGCTGGGGGTAGGGGGTGAAGTCGGCACGGGCGTTTTCGACATGGCGTTCGCGGCCGGTGACGACCCAGGTGCGTTCGGGGTCGACGAGGCCGGATTTGTCGGATTTGAGGACGGGCCAGAGGCTGCGGCCGGTCATGACATCGGGGATGGGGAGGCTGGCGGCTTCGAGGAAGGTGGGGCAGAGGTCGGGGAGGCAGACGAAGTCGTCGACGACGCGGCCGCCCTGGATGCCGGGGCCGGTGAGGGAGAGGCTGACGCCGGTGCCGAAGCCGTAGAGGTTGCATTTGCCGTGAGGGAAGCCGGGAGCGCCGTGGTCGCCGGAGATGGCGATGAGGGTGTTATCGAGGACACCGGCTTTTTCGAGTTCGGCGATGTGGACGCCGATGGCGTGGTCCCAGGCGGCGATTTCGCCGAAGTAGTCGGCGAGGTCTTCGCGGACTTCGGGGACGTCGGGGAGGTAGGGGGGCAGTTTGCCTTTGAGGTCGTCGGGATTGATGTTCCAGAGTTTTTTGCCGCTGCCCGGGATCCAAGAGCGGTGGACGTTGGTGGGGCCGAACCAGTAGCAGAAGGGTTTGTCATCTTTGTTGTCGGCGAGGAAGTCGCGGAAGTTGGTACGGATCTCGGAGTAGAGTTCCTCTTTGGCGGCTTCGAGGGGTTGGCCTTTGGCGACCATTTGGGTGACGTTTTCCGAGAAATTGTTGAAGCGGGAACCGGCTTTCTGGTAGGCGTGGGCTTGCTGGCCGTAGGGGGCGTCGGAGGGGGTGCCGGGGCCCCAGACTTTGTAGCTTTTGCCGATGTGGTAGCCGGCGTCTTTGAGGAGGAGGGGGTAGGCGGGGATTTTTTCATCCCAGACGGCACCGCGGAGGATGGAGCCGCGACCGGTGCGCCAGAAGTATTGGCCGGAGAGGAGGGAGCTGCGGCAGGGGGTGCAGGAGGGGGCGTTGACGTGGGCGTGGCGGAAGAGGACGCCTTTTTTGGCGATTTTGTCGAAGTTGGGGGTGCGGACGACGTCGTTGATGCCGCCGGGGCCGTTGACTTCGGCGTAGATGCTGGCGTAGCGGCCCCAGTCGTCGGCGAAGAGGAAGAGGATGTTGGGTTTTTTGTCGGCGGCTGCGGCGGGCAGGGCGAAGAGGAGGGGGAGGAGCAGGGTGAGGAGGCGATTCATGGTGTGGGATTTGGAAACGACGGTGGAAGAAGGGTCTTGCCTGGAAAGCTGGGGCTATTCAAACCTTGATTGGCGCATCTGATGCAGTAGCATCACATGCATGAGGACCACGCTTGATCTGGATGAGGATGTGTTGCTGGCAGCCAAGGAGATGGCCGCGCGTTCCAAGCAAACGGCTGGGAAGGTGATTTCAGACATGTTCCGCCGGGCGTTGCAGCCTGCGCCGCCCGCCCCTGATCAGAAGTCCAGACGGAAGAATGCGACGGGATTTGAAACGATACCAGCAGGGGGACGCGTCGTTACCTCTGAGTTGGTGAGGAGGTTGCGTGATGAGTCGGAGGATTCATGACTGCGTTGCTGGACATCAACTTTTTGATTGCCTTGTTCGACTCGGCGCATGTGCATCATGCGGCGGCGGAAAGCTGGTTTGTGAATCATCGCAAGCTGGGCTGGGCCACTTGCCCGCTGTCGGAAAATGGCTGCGTTCGCATCCTCTCTCAGCCGAACTATTCGGGTGGACTGCCGCTCGCTGAGATCAGCCGCCGGCTCAAAAACGCCACCATGCAGAAGGACCATGTTTTCTGGCCGGACTCACTGTCCTTACATGATGACCAACGGGTCAATGTCACAAGAGTGCTTTCGCCAAGGTGGATTACGGATGTGTATCTTCTGGCACTTGCTGTGGAACATGGAGGGCGATTGGTCACGTTCGACCGAGGGATCCCGCTGTCTGCAGTGGTGCGTGCGACTGCAAAGAATCTTTTGGTTCTTTAGCCAGTATTGGATTCAGAGCCGTTGAGTCAGAAGAAGAGGAGGACGAGGATTTGGGCGACGAGGATGCGGGCGAGCATGGTGGCGGGGTAGACGGTGGCGTAGGCGATGGAGGGGGCGTCGGATTTGGCGAGGCCGTTGGCGAAGGCGAGGGCGGGGGGATCGGTCATGCTGCCGGTGAGGAGGCCGCAGAGGACGTGGAAGTTGAGCTTCATGAAGCGGCGGCCGATGAAGCCGGCGATGAGGAGGGGGATCATGCAGACGATGAGGGCGGTGGCGGCCCAGATGAGTCCGTCGCGGCTCATGACGGTGGTGAAGAATTTGGGGCCGGCGTTGAGGCCGACGCAGGCGAGGAAGAGGGCGATGCCGAGTTCGCGGAAGGCGAGGTTGGTGTTAGCGGGCATGTGCCAGACGAGGGGGCCGACTTTGCCGAGGCGGGAGAGGAGGATGGCGACGACGAGGGGGCCGCCGGCGAGGCCGAGTTTGAGAGGGCTGGCGAGGCCGGGGATGGTGATCGGGAGGATGCCGAGGAGGACGCCGAGGGCGAGGCCGATGAAGACGGGGATGAACTGGGTGGTGTTGAGGGCTTTGAGGGAGTTGCCGAGGGTTTTGGTGGCGGCTTCGAGGCCGGAGGTGTCGCCGACGACGTGGAGGAAGTCGCCAAACTGGAGTTTGATGACGGGGATGGCGGCCATTTCGACTCCGGCGCGAACGATGCGGGTAACAGTGACGTTATGGAGGTGGTCGAGTCCAAGCTCGGCGAGGGGTTTGCCGAGGAGTTTGCGGTTGGTGACGACGACGCGGCGGAAGGAAACGGCGCCGGGGGCCTGCATGAGGTCGACTGAGGCGATGCTGCCGATGATGCGCTGGAAGCTTTCGACGTGGGCGGCGGTGCCGACGAGGAGGAGGTGGTCGCCGAGGTGGAGGGTGGTGTCTTCGGTGGCGTTGATGACTTCGGTTTCGCCGGCGCGTTGCAGGCGGGAGATCATGACTTCGGTTTCGCGGCGGCCGGGGATGTCGCGCACGGTGAGGCCGTCGAGGTTGGCGTTGTCGAGGCGGACGTTGAGTCGGGTGAGGGGTTCGACGCCTTGTTTTTGCTCAGTTTCGAAGGCGCGGGTTTCGGCGGCCATGTCGATTTTGAAAAAGCGACCGAGGAGAAGGAGGGAGGCGATGATGCCGATGATGCCGATGGGATAGCTGGCGGAGTAGGCGAGGGCGGGGAGGAGGGTTTGGTCGGCGGGGGCGGCGATGGCTTGGAGGGCTTGCTGGATGGCGCCGAGGGAGGGGGTGTTGGTGGTGGCGCCGGAGAAGATGCCGAGGCGGGCGCCGACAGCGATGTCGAAGGTGACGCCGAAGAACCAGGTGAAGAGGGCGCCGGTGATGACGATGGCGATGGCGAGGAGGTTGAGGCGGAGACCGGCCTGGCGGAGGGAGGCGAAGAAGCCGGGGCCGAGTTGGAGGCCCATGGTGAAGACGAAGAGCATGAGGCCGAACTCGCGCAGGAATTCGGTGACGGCGGGGTCCATGCCTAAGCCGAAGCTGCCGACGAGGAGGCCAACGAAGAGGACACCTGCGGAGCCGAGGCCGACGCCGCGCAGTTTGACGGCACCCAAGGCCAGGCCGCCCGCGGCGACGGCGGAGAGGAGGATGAGGGAGGTGGCGGTGTTTGAGGAATGAATTTCGGCGAGCATCAGGGGGATCAGCGAAGAGGTGCCTTGATGTTTAGGCTACTTTGTGATCCCTGGGGAGAATGAACTGTGCCATTTCGGTGGCTTGACGCTGCGGGGCGCAGGATAGGCTTGATGAAACGCCAGATGCGAGGGCTGGAGGACGGATTACTTGCTTCCGCCTTTGGCTTTGTTCTTGTTTTTACCTTTGCCTTTGGGTTTAGCGCTTTTGGGTTTGGGGACGATGTTTTCGATGAGGCGGGGGACGTAGCTGTTGTAGCGGTCGTCGGGGGCGGGGCCGGTGGGGTCGAGGGTGGTGATTTGGGGTTTGAGGGAGTCGGCTTTGGGGCCGAGGGCTTCGATGGCGGCGAGGGCGGCCATGGCGGTGAGGACGTCGTGGTCTTTGGGGGCTGCGAGGGCACTCAGGGTGGGGAGGGCTTTGGCGAGGGCGGCTGCGTCTCCGAATTGGCCGAGGGCTTGGGCGGCGGGGATACGGACGTCGATGGAGGGGTCTTCGAGGGCTTTGAGGAGGGCGGCGGTTTGGTCGCGGGTGGCGGATTCGCCGCGCATGAGGAGGCCGAGAGCGCCCCAGAAGCGGACGGCGCTGTCTGCATCATCGGTCATGAGGCGGGCGAGTTCGGGGGTGGCAGTGGAGTCCATGCCGGAGGCGAGATCAGCAGCGGCGAGGATTTTTTCGAAGGGGTATTTGGCGGAGTCGTGGGCGGTGTCGTAGGGGGTGCTGCCTTCGGAGCGGGTGTGCATTTCGTGCTCGGGGAGGAAGCCGATGTCGCGGATCTTGGCGAGATGCTCGCGCTGGGCGGCGCGGAGTTTTTCGAGGATGGGTTTGTGTTCGGGCGAGGCGGCTAGGTTGATGACTTCGTCGGGGTCGGATTGGAGATCGTAGAGTTCTTCGGGGTCTTTGGGGGTGCGCCAGAAGAGGGACTGGGCAGGGGTGGTTTTGCCGGCGAGGAAGAGGTCGTTCCAGACGCGGGTGGCGGGGGTTTCGAACTGGTAGGCGACGCGCTGGGCCTGGGAGACGTGGGGGTAGTAGTTGCGGAGGTAGACGTAGCGGCCGTCGGTGACGCTGCGGACGAGGTCCATGCGTTCGTCCATGCGACCGCGGAGGCCGAAGATGAAGGGTTGAGGCTCGGTTTGGAAGGGGCCGGCGAAGGCGTGGCCTTGCATCCAGTCGGGGGGCTGGATGCCGACGAGGCTGAGCAGGGTGGGGGCGAGGTCGACGAAGCTGATGAGGCGGTCGGATTGGCCGCCGGCGGTGTATTCCTTGGGGGCGAGGTGTTTGTATTTTTCGGGGAAGTAGACGACGAAGGGGACGTGCAATCCGGAGTTGGAGGGCCAGCGTTTGCTGCGGGGCATGCCGGAGCCGTGGTCGGCGTAGTAGAAGACGATGGTGTCGTCGGCGAGGCCGGCTTCTTCGACTTCTTTGAGGCGCTTGCCGGCATCGGCGTCTGCTTCACTGACTTTGTCGTAGTATTGGGCCCAGTCCTGGCGGACTTCGGGGGTATCGGGGTGGTAGGCGGGGACGCGGATGTCTTCGGGTTTGGTGATTTGTGTGTGAGGGCGGGTGCGGATCTGGCTTTCGTGGCTTTTGGTGGAGTTGAAGATGGCGAAGAAGGGCTGGTCTTTGGGGCGGTTTTTCCAGGAGGCGTTGCCGGACGAGGCGTCCCAGAGTTTGGCGGGCTCGCGGAGGTTGTAGTCGGTTTTGCTGTTGTTGGTGCAGTAGTAGCCGGCGTCGCGGAGGAATTCGGGGTACATTTTGGTGCCGTTCGGCATGGAGACCATGGAGCGCATGTGGAGGCCGCCACTGCTGGAGGGGTAAATGCCGGAGATGATGGTGGTGCGGGCGGGGGCGCAGACGGGGGCGACGGACCAGGCTTTTTTGAAGAGCATGCCTTTGGCAGCGAGGGCGTCGATGTTGGGGGTGCGGGCGACTTTGTCTCCGTAGCAGCCCATGGTGGGGCTGTGGTCTTCGCTGGTGAGCCAGAGGATGTTCGGCTTATCCGCAGCGGTGAGTGAGGCGCAGAGGGCGAGGAGGAGGAGAGACAGGAGGGGTTTCATGGCTGGTCTGCGGGAGTTGGGGAGTGGCGGGAACGGTGGTGGAATGGTAAATCTTCCTGACCTTTTGGATTGGGATGGAAGGGGAGATAGCGTGGGGCGCCTCTGTGAGGTCGTTGCGGCGTCGCACCTATTTGGGACCGAGGACGAAGTCTGGAAACTTTTTCTTCAACCCTTTGTCGAAGCTGGCGAGAGCTGAGCAGCCCGCAGCCTGGGCGCGGGCGAGGATGAGAAGATCGGTGAGGTCGCCCCCCGCCTGGAGATGTGTGATGGCGCGGCGGATACGGACGCGATCTTCGAACACCAGGTCTGTGCGGCTGGCGAGGGCTTCGATGGCGGCGACCAGTTCATCGCGGCTGAAACCGTAAAGGCTGCCCAGGACCCAGGCGGACTCGGCGAGCGTCACGTCGCTGATGAAGAAGACGGCGCTGGGTTCGGCGAGAAGGCGCAACACGGCGCGCTCTTGTGCGTGATCCTCGCCAGCGATGAGGCGGATGATGATATTGGTGTCGAGGGCGATCACTTGGCCGGCCGCTGTTTGCGTTGAAAGCTTGCGGGTGTCTCGCCAATGCTTTTCAGGTAGGCTGCACTGGACGCGGTGCGGATGGCGGCATCCATTTCTTCGAGGGTGACGGGTTTTTCCCGCCTTTTCCCGCAATGTCTGAACATACCCGCGAGATCGGCGAGTTTGCCCTGCTTGACGTGGACGAGGAGTTGGCCCTGATCGGTGAGTTCAAAGATGAGCTTGGCGGAGGGCTTCAGGCCGAGGGCATCCACGATGGCCTTGGGCACCGTGGTCTGGTTCTTCGCGGTGAGCGTGGACTCGCCAATCATGTAAGGAGGCTAGCCTTTTTCCTTACCGGAGTCAATCTTGCCAGCGAGGTGATTGGCGGAACTTTTGTTTTTAGCGAGCACGGGTGCTCCTTATCGGCTGGTTTTTGCCTTGGCCTTGGCTTTGACGGTTGGGGTGGGTTTGACCAGGGTGATTTGGGTGTCGTTGGCTTGATCGGGGCCGGGGGTGGTGCGGCCTTGGGCGATGGCGGTTTCGAGGGCGGCTTTCATGGTGGCGACGCGGTCGGCGTTTTGAGCGACGAGGTTTTGGGTTTCGCCGGGGTCGGTTTTGAGGTTGTAGAGCTGGAACTCGGGCAGGCCGGTGGTGTCGTCTTTGCCGGGGCGCGGGGGGCTCCAGCCGCCGGAGCCTGGGCAGAGGGCGAGTTTCCATTCGCCATCGCGGATGGCGAAGCTGCCGTTGATGGACTGGCTGATGAGGCTGGTGCGGATGGGCTTTGTGGAGGTGCCGAGAAGGGCGGGGAGGAAGCTGACGCTGTCTTCGCCTGCGGTGGGAGGGAGGGGGATTTCGAGGAGGTCGGCGAAGGTGGCGATGAAGTCGAACTGGCCGATGAGTTGGTCGCAGACGGAGCCGGGTTTCACTTTGGCGAGCCAGCGAGCGAGGAAGGGGACGCGGTGGCCGCCTTCGTAGAGGTCGGCTTTGTGGCCGCGGAAGATGTGGCTGGGGTGGTGATTGGCGGCGAGGAGTTCGTCGATGTTGGCGGCGGGGGAGCAGCCGTTGTCGGAGGTGAAGACGATGAGGGTGTTATCGGCGACGCCGTTTTGTTCGAGGGCGGCGAGGAGGCGGCCGATGTCGGCGTCGACTTGGCGGACGAAGTCGGCGTAGGGGTTGATGCCGCTTTTGCCCTGCCATTCGGCGGTGGGGACGATGGGGGTGTGGGGAGCGGCGAGGGGGACGTAGGCGAAGAAGGGGGTGCCGGCTTTGGAGGCGGGGGCGCGTTCGGTGATGTAGGCGATGGTGTGGTCGGTGATACCGCCCTGGACATCGATGGCTTCGAATTTGACGCCGGCGGGGCCTTTGCGGAGGAAGGTTTTTTCGACGGTGGCGATCTCGGTGGGGAGGCGGTCGTTGATCCACACGAAGGGGAACATGTCGAGGGAGGCGCTGATGCCGTAGTAGTGGTCGAAGCCGTGGTCGAGGGGGCCGTCGGAGATGGGGGCGGAGTAGTCGACGAGGGAGACGTCGGCGAAGGGTTTTCCGAAGTCGCCGTTGTCATCGGCGGTTTGGCCGTTCTTGAGTGGCCAGGTCATGCCGAGGTGCCATTTGCCGATGCAGGCGGTGTGGTAGCCGTTTTGCTTGAGGAGGCCGGCGACGGTGAGGCGATCTTTGGCGATGAGGGGTTTGGAGAAGCCGCCGAGCACACCGCTTTGGAGGTGGGTGCGCCAGTGGTAGCGGCCGGTGAGGAGGCTGTAGCGTGTGGGGGTGCAGACGCCGGAGGAAGTGTGGGCGTCGGTGAAGCGCATGCCTTCGGCGGCGAGGCGATCGAGGTTGGGGGTGGGGATTTTGCTGTCCGGGTTGTTGGCGGTGACGTCGCCATAGCCCTGGTCGTCGGCGAGGACGATGATGATGTTGGGCCGGTCAGCGGCAAAGGTGGCGGAGCCTAGCAGGAGGGCGAGGGCGAGGAGGGTGCGGAGTGGGTGCATGAGATGGAGTCCGCCATAACGAAGGCGGAGGCGATCTCTTGCGAGTTGGCTGGGGGAAGGGACGCTTACGCGGCGTAGGTGACGGGGGTGCCGTCGTGTTTGACGAGTTCGCGGAAGGCGGCGACGACTTGGGCGGTGATGGGGCCGGGTTTGCCGTCGCCGATGACACGGCGGTCGAGTTGGACGGCCGGGATGACTTCGGCGGCGGTGCCGGTGAGGAAGCATTCGTCGGCGGTGAAGAGGTCGTGGCGGGTCATCATTTTCTCTTCGCAGGAGAAGCCGAGTTGGGTGAGCAACTCGATGACGGCCTGGCGGGTGATGCCGTCGAGACCACCGGCGGAGATGGGAGGGGTGTAGACTTTGCCGCTTTTGGCGACGAAGACGTTATCGCCAGTGCATTCGGCGACGTAGCCTTGTTCGTTGAGCATGATACCCTCTTCGCAACCGGCTTGGATGGCCTCGATCTTGGCCATGACGTTGTTAAGGTAGTTGAGGGACTTCACTTGCGGACTGAGGGCAGCCGGGGTGGGGCGACGGGTGGCGCAGGTGATGAGGTTGAGGCCTTTTTCGTAGCGTTCGGCGGGGTAGAGCGAGATGGTGCTTGCGATGATGATGACGCTGGGTCGGGGGCACTGGAAGGGGTTCAAACCGAGGGAGCCGACACCGCGGGTGATGACCAGGCGGATGTAACCGTCCTGGAGGTTGTTTGCGGCGACGGTGTCGAGGGTGGCTTTTTCCATTTCCTCGATGGGAATGGGGATTTCCATGCAGATGGAGCGGGCGGACTCATAAAGGCGCTTCAAGTGGGCGGTGAGGCGGAAGATGCGGCCATGATAGATGCGGATGCCTTCGAAGACTCCGTCTCCATAGAGCAGGCCGTGATCGAACACGGAGATTTTGGCGTCTTCTTTGTCGAGCAACTGGCCGTCGATGTGGATTTTCATTCGGAGGAAGCGGGGGAGAGGCAGCCGTTTGAGCGGGATGCCGGAAATCAGGCGGCCATCATGCACGGGGCGGGGCGTGAAGCAAGCGGCTTCAACCTGCGGTGAGTTTGCCTTCGTGAAGAATGAGGCGGCGATCGCCGCGTTCGGCCATGCGGGTGTCGTGGGTGACGACGATGAGGGTTTTGCGGGCTTCATCGACGATGCCGAGGAGCATGTCCATGACGGCGGCACCGGTGGAGGCGTCGAGATTGCCGGTGGGTTCGTCGGCGTAGAGGATGCCGGGGTCGTTGATGAGGGCGCGGGCGATGGCGACGCGTTGTTGTTCGCCGCCGGAGAGTTCGGTGGGGAGGTGGTCGAGGCGTTTGGAGAGGCCGACGCGGTCGAGGAGTTCGCGAGCGCGGGGTTCGGCGTCGCGTTTGCCGATCCAGGCAGGGAGGAGGACGTTTTCGAGGGCCGTGAGTTCGGGGAGGAGGAAATAATGCTGGAAGACAAAGCCCATGCTGCGGTTGCGCAGGGTGGCGCGGTCCCGGGCGTTCGAGTGGTAAAGGGACTTGCCGTGCACGAGCACGTCGCCGGAGGTGGGACGTTCGAGGCCGCCGAGGACGTAGAGCAGGGTGGTTTTACCGGCGCCGGAAGCACCGCAGAGAAAGACTTTTTCTCCGGCATCCACTTCGAGGTCCACGCCGCGCAGCACGTTGAGGTCATGGCCGCCCAGCTGGTAGCGCCGATGGACATCCTTGGCGTGAAGAGGGTGGGCGTTGGGTGGGGTCATGAGGCGGCTGGGTGGGCTGGGGACAATGGTTCAGAGGACTGGGAAGTCCAGCGGACATCGGGGGGGAGAGGGGCTAGAAAGCGGTGGAAATCAAAAAATCTGAAAATAAACTTCAAAAGCTTTGATTGTTAAGGTTACATAACTACAATTCTAGTGGCTGTCCTTGGCTCTGACAATTCGCTTCCCGTTCATGCGTGCTCCCTTTACCAAGTCCAAGACTTCCCGGCGTGCTGCAAGCGCACCGGCAAAGGCTGTGTCTGGAAAGGTTAGGCATGGGGTGGATTACGCGCCTGAGACGCCGAAAATCCGGGAGCAGAAGCGCATTGCGTTCCGGCGTGCGGGATTTCGGTTGGCGGTATGGATGGTGGTGGGGTTTGGGCTGGTTGCGCTTGTCGCTGCGACTTGGAGGCAGACGCTTTATCGGAATCCGCGGTTCGGTTTGAAGGAAGTGACGATTTTTACGGAGGGTGCGCTGAAGCCGGAGAAGTTGGTGAGGGAGATGGGGTTGGTGGAGGGAATGGACACGCTTTGGATTGATTTGAAGGAGATCATCGAGAAAGTGGAGGGTCTGCCACAGGTGAAGTCGGCGTCGGCGCGGCGTGATTACAAGGGACACATGGAGGTGACAGTGGTGCAGCGTCGGCCGGTGGCTTGGCTGGAGTGCCAGCGTTTGGGTCTGCACTCCATGAAGAGCGGGTTTGGGTGCCTGCTGGATGAGGAGGGTGTGGCGATGCCGTGCGATGTGATCTTGAAGGATTACACGCTGCTGCCGGTGATTCGGTTTGAGGAATTGAGTCAGGCGCAGGCTGGAAGGCGGGTGCGGGATTTGCAGGTGAAAGCGGCGTTGAAGTTGCGGGCGGAGGTCGAGAAGCGAGTGGAGTCGGGGATGCCATCGTTGGTGAGCATTGATATTCCGACGAAATATGGGTTGGTGGCGAACTTTGATGATGGCATGCAGGTCACGTTTGGGCCGGATGCCATCACGAAGCAGTTGGGGCGCTTTGACCGGGTCATGATCGAGGCGCGGGAGAAGGGGTGGAAGATTGCGACATTGAATTTGCTGCCTCGGGACAACGTGCCCGTGACCTTTCGCCAGAAGCCGAAGCTGGTTTCGGCGCGTTGATTTCTATCTCTTACTTCACATTCTATGGCCAAAACCACCATTTACGCGGGACTCGAAATCGGCACTCACAAGATTTGTGTCGTCGTGGGTGAAGCGAAGCGCGATGGATCGATCAAAATCCTGGGAGTGGGTGAGGCGGCATCACGGGGAGTGCGGAAGGGTGAGATCGTGGACTTTGACAAGGTGCAAACGTGTTTGAATGACGCGTTGGTACGGGCGGAGGACCGCAGTGATGTGATGATTCGGAATGTGTTCCTGGGGGTTTCAGGAGCGCACATTGAAAGCCTGAACAACATTGGGCGCTATCGTTTGCCGGAAGATCAGACGGAGATCACGGAAGATGATGTGGAGGAGGCCAAGGAAATCGCACGGAATGTGAATGTGCCGCAGCAGAACGTGTTTTTGCACAGCATGACCCGGCAATACATTGTGGATGGCCAGGAAGCGGTGCGTCAACCGATCGGGCGTGAGGCCCGGTTTTTGGAGGCGGATTACCACATCATTCACGGTGTGAGGGGCCGGATTCAAAACGCCATTCGTTGCGTGCGGGAGATTCCTTTGGAAGTGGAAGACGTGGTGTTCAATCCGATTGCCGCAGCTCAGGTGGTGCTGTCGCGGGAGGCAAAGAACCAGGGTGCGTTGATGATCGACTTTGGTGCGGGCACGGCAGATTTTGTGCTTTATCGGGATGGCATGCTGACGGCATCTGGCTGCATTCCATTGGGAGGTGATCACATGACGAATGACATTGCCATGGCGTTGCAGATTCCCAATGGGCGGGCCGAGAAGGTCAAGGTGGATGAGGGCAGCACGCTGTTCCAAGACGTCGACGCTGGCGACATTTTGCGGGTGGAAGATGATACGGGACATGTCATTGGCGAGATTGAGCGGGCCTTCATGTACGAGATCCTGTATTTGCGTGCCCAGGAGATTTTTGACCAGGTCAAGGTTCGTTGTGAGGCGCATATCGGGCATTTGGGCGCGGGGATTTACCTCACGGGAGGAGTGAGTTTGCTGAAAGGGATTGACGCGGTGGCCCGGGATGTGTTTGGAATCAAGGTGACGAAGGTGGGTTCGGCTCCGGTAAGCGGAGTGACGTCGACCTTTGAAAACCCGAAGTACTCCACGCCCATCGGATTGATTCGGTACGCGCAGATCCTGGATAGCGAAAAGCCCTTTCTTTCCCCCCTCGCCCGGCTGAGCCGCAAGGTCAGCGAAATGCTCTCAGTCATCCCGTTTTCTTGAAATCAATGACCCGACATTGAGTCCGTTCCTTTTCACACACACACCAACTCACATCACCCTCAGCCCCACACCACCATGGTCGAATATCACCGCCACTCAGACGCCCCCGCAGCTTCGCAGGGACCCATCAGCATCGCAATCATCGGAGTCGGCGGCGCTGGTTCCAATGTCCTGGACCGCATCACTCTGGATCGCACGCTGGATGCGAGTTTGGTTTGCATGCACACCGACGTGAGGGTGCTGGGCCATGCGATGGCACCGACGAAGTTGCAATTGGGCACGGAACTCATGCGCGGCGTGGGGGCCGGTGGTGATCCGGATCTGGGACGTGAAGCGGCTTTGTTTTCCCGGGATGTGATTCGCCAAAATCTGGCAGGGCATCAAATCATTTTCATTTGCGCGGGACTTGGCGGTGGCACCGGATCGGGTGCGGCGCCGGTGATCGCGGAGATTGCCAAAAGCACTGGAGCCCTTGTGCTGGTGGTGGCCACGATGCCGTTCAGTTTTGAAGGCCGCCGTCGCATCACTCAGGCGGAAGAGGCGCTGGAACTGCTGCAGAAGCGTGCGGACGCGCTGATCTTGTTTGAAAACAATCGCATGGGTGAATTGATTTTGCCGAAGGATGGGATTCAGAAAGCCTTTGGAGCGGCGGATCAATTGATCTCCCAGAGCCTGCGGGCGGTTTCGACGATGATCTCCACCCCCGGGTTGGTGAAGCTCGGGCTGGACGATCTGACCTCGGCTTTGTCATCATCGAATGGCCGGTGCTTGTTTGGGTTTGGTGAGGCGAAGGGTCAAAATCGGGGAGCGGAGGCGCTGAAGAAGGCGTTGAAGAGTCCGCTCATCGATCAAGGCCGGTTGCTGCACCACACGAAGAATTTGCTGGTGCATGTGGCGGGTGGTGAAGGCATGACGTTGGTGGAAGTGGAAGGCATCATGAAGCAGATTGGTCGCAATGTGCCGGATCACACGCAGATCTTGTTTGGCGTGGCGGTAGAGCCGAAGCTGGGAGATTCGGTGGCCGTGACCCTGATCAGCTCACTGGGTGCGGAAGCTTTGCAAAGCTATTCCCAGGCGCAGACAGCGACTCGATTGGAGCCGGAGATGCCTGCAAGCAATGAGCCTGCGCCGAAGCCGGCAGGTAAGGCCAGTTCCCCGCCGCCACTGCCCCGTTCATCCGAGTCTGAGGAAGACGCGGCACCCAAAGCCAGATCGGCTGCAGACGCGTTCGATTTGTTCGCGGCGTCTGCCGCCAGTGCGGTTGCGACAGCCCCGGTCACGACGTCTGTGTTTCAGGAAGTGACGACCGAGGTCACCCATGTCATTGAGCGTTCGGTGCGAGTCGATGCTGAGATCCCTGACGAAGTGACCTTTGAAGAGTCAGAGACCCCTGAGGCAGAAGAAGAAAACGAGACCGAGCCCGAAGTCGTTGCGCCGATGGCTGAGACTACTTCGGTGCCCTTGCCTGCGGCCCGCCCTCAGGCGGCCCCGGTTGTTACGGCCCGTGAACGGAGTGAGCCTCTGGCTGAACCGGCACCCGCGCCTGCTCGTCACACCGGAGGGTTGCTGGCCAACGTGATTGGCGGATCCAGCAGCGCCGCGACACCCGACTCGGATATGTTCCAAGCAGGTGATGAGGGCCGTGGACGCTTCAAGAATACGGAGCCCTCGTTGGTGGAGGGTGAAGATCTTGATGTG
Organism: Verrucomicrobiaceae bacterium; assembly: GCA_029865835.1. Lineage (GTDB taxonomy): Bacteria > Verrucomicrobiota > Verrucomicrobiia > Verrucomicrobiales > Verrucomicrobiaceae > JAGRPD01. Next base: position 2,067 of record JARXAL010000103.1, on the reverse strand, counting down.
CCCACTTGGATGCGCTTGAAGAAGAAGCTATCGCGTTGAGATTCGACCAGGCACCTGGGTGCGCAGCTCAGGGCGGAGTTTCAGCAGGCGGGAGATGTCGGCGAGGTCGTCCTGACGCTTGCTTGGGCGCTTGTCACTATCCCTGTAGGCCAGGATCTTACCTGCTAAAGTCTCCTCGCATGAGGCCACGCGCATGAGGATGCCAATCAAGTCGGCGGGAACGGGCAGGGGCTATGACCGAGAGCGAGGAGGAGCCATATTGGCTGCGTCAGCCGATTGGCCGCTATTGATTTGATAGCGGGCTGCGCGACTTGCTTGGCAATGAGGCCGCTGCGTTCGACGGATCAAGATGTCAATCTTTTCGAGAACCGGTCTAATTGAGTGGGGGCAGAGGGGATTGGGGGAAAGAGGATTTTATGACGGGTGCGGATGACACCCTTTGGGTGCCATAGAATGCTTGTCACCTTGCCCGGCGACGGAGGAGTCGTATTGGCTGCGTCAGCCGGTTGCCCGCTATTGATTTGATAGCGGGCTGCGCGACTGCCTTGGCACTGAGGCCGCTGCGTTCGACGGATTAAGAGGTTAATCTTTTCGAGAACCGGTCTAAGCCCGAACTCCGCTATTGGAAGCAGCCCATCCGCCACCCCCATTGGGGTTCCAAGGCTCCGCAGCTAAAGTCCGGGATCGTTTAGATCCAGGGACTGCGAGCCGCAAAGCCTTGGAACTGCAGGCGAGGCAGTGCCTGAGCTTTTTCGAATCGCTGAATCCGGGTTTAGAGTGCCTTGGTGTCCCGATGTGATGGGCTTTGTTGTCGACGAAGACAAAAGTGGAGTGGATGGCCACCCTATGGGGCTCGGGGCATCCCCGCGAGTTCGAAAATCCACGGTTCCGATACTGGCGCAACGCAGCAGGCGGGATCGACCACCCGCCGAATGAGCCGACGAACGGCTCTAAATCTTCAAGTTTGTATGCATCCGTCTGAGATTCCGGCCCTAAAATGATAGTTTCCAGATTTATTTCGCTCCACTCACCCCACTCCACAAAAAAACTTTGGTTTCGCACCGCAAAAAAATGCACAAAAAGAAAAATTAATTTTGACGCGCAACGGTCACCCTGCTTAAATGGGTGATAATTCGATTAAAGTCGAATTACGTCCGATTCAGTTTCGCCAGCCACCACTGGCACCTTCAATTCAACCATCGTTCCAACCGAAGTCCCCGTTATGTTCAAACTCACTCGTTTCTCGCAACAAAAAGCGACTTCGCGTCCACAGCAACAACCGTCCCAACCCGTATCCATGAGTACATTACAGACCTTCCGTCGTCACCGGAAACCCCTTAGTGGGGCACTTGCAGCCTTGATGGCTGTTTGGCAAATTGGACAGCCGCTTCAGGGGGCTGATTTTTATTGGGACGCTGATGCGACTACAGCGGGCAACAATGTTGACGGGACTAGCTTGGGTGGGGCTGGCACCTGGGACACCACGACTGCGAGTTGGTGGGACCTTTCAACCAATCTGGCATGGCCAAATTTGAACACCTCAAATGCCATCTTTACAGGGGCCTTTTCGGCTGTTCCGAGCGCAACTGCAGTAACGGTTGATGCAGGAGGCGTCACGGCTAATCGGCTCTCCTTTGCTCGCAGCGGTTACACGGTGTCTGGTGGGGCCCTTACCTTGGCGGGGACTGGTGCGGGTCTTCGGGCGGACCTAGGCGAGTCGGCCACGATTGACAGCCAAATTTCCGGGACGGCGGGCTTGGTAAAAACTGGCGGGGGCTCGATTCGGTTGGGCAACGCTTCAAACGATTACACAGGTGCGACGACGATTGCCGACGGATCGCTCATTATCAGCAATCCGGCGGCGCTGGGAGGCACTGGGGCGGTGTCGATCCTCACCACCAACACGATACCTTTGAATGGGGGTCTGATCGGATTTGGGGGTGGGTCGCTGGTGTTGGACGGGACAGCTGGAGCAATGACCTTCGCTCGTGATGTGAACTTTGAAGGCCGGGGTCCGATCGGCGACCGTGGGTCGGCGATTTTGAGCCTGGGTAGCAACACGCTTTC
>JARXAL010000060.1 GCA_029865835.1 Verrucomicrobiaceae bacterium | reverse complement strand
GCGCAAACCCCAGTTGCCAGCGCTTCGCCACCTGCGCCGTGATCCCCCGCCCCCTCAAATACTGCCTCGCCACATCCGCCACCGGATCCTTCATCAACAAATGATGATACCACTCCGCCAACCGCTGATGCGCCCGAATCAACGCCGCCCGCAGCTTCGCTTCCTTCTCCGCGTTCTCATCCCACACCTCTTCCTCAATCCGGATCCCCGCCGCATCCGCCAGCCGCTTCACCGCCTCCACAAAACTCATCCCATCGTGCGCCATCACAAACCCGATCGCCGTCCCTCCCGCCCCGCACCCAAAACAGTGATACGCATTCCTCGAAGGACTCACATTAAACGACGGCGACTTCTCATTGTGAAACGGACACAACCCCACAAAATTCGCCCCCGCTCGGCGCAACTTCACCGAACGGCCCACCAACTCCACAATGTCGGTGGAGGCCAGCACCTGCTCAACTGTGGCTTCCGGTATGCGTCCCATCTCTCTCCCACAGAACGCGAGACGATGCCCCCGCGCAATGCCCGATTGCACCCCACCCCGCAGAAGCGTATCAAATCCCGTCCTCCAACCCCCTCCGGCCATGATGCGTCTCCTGTCTCTCCTCCTGTCCGCCCCACTCCTCCTCGGCTCCCTCCCCGCCGCCCCCGACGCCCCGCCCGTCACCCTCACCATCACCGACCGCGAGTTCACCGATGCCCGCCGCACCCGTGAAATCACCGCCCTCCTGGACCAAGCCGCCAAAGCCAACACCCCCCTCCTCGTCCTCGACATCAACAGCTCCTCCACCAATCCCGAACTCGCCCTCCCCTTCGCCGAACACGTCGCCCGCCTCAAAATCCGCACCGTCGCCTACGTCAATACCGCCGCCGTCGCCGGTGCCGCCCTCCTCGCCCTAGCCTGCGACGAAATCTGGATGGCCCCCGGCTCCCGCATCGGCGCCGCCCCCCCTGACCTCGCCACCTCAGCCGATCTCACCGAAACCGCCCAAAAAGCCCGCCTCACCAAATCCCTCGCCATCCTCAAAGCCGCCGCCCGCAGCCTCGCCACCCTCAAACACCACGACCTCACCCTCGCCGAAGGCTTCATCGACGCCGACCTCGCCGTCACCATCGACGGCAAACCCCTCACCACCAAAGGCCAGCTCCTCCTCCTCGATGCCGAACAAGCCATCGCCCCCCGCCCCAACGGCGCCCCCCTCCTCGCCAAAGGCATCGCCCCCGACCTCACTTCCCTCGCCACCACCTCCCTCAAACTCACCACCGCCCTCACCCGCCTCGAAGACGCCCTCCTCACCGCAACCACCTCCGCCGAACCCAAAAAAGCCGACCCCAAACCCTCCCCAACCCGCCAAGGCCCCTTCACCGGCAAAGTCGTCCGCATCCCCGTCGGCGAGGAAGACCTCATCTCCCCCGCCCGCTTCGAGTTCATGACCCGCACCCTCGAGCGCTGCACCGCCGAAGCCGCCGAAGCCGTCATCTTCGACCTCGACACCCCCGGCGGCCTCGCCTGGGACACCACCAACCTCATGATGCGCGACCTCCAAAAGCTCGGCCCGCCCAGCTTCGCCTTCATCAACCCCCGCGCCCTCTCCGCCGGCGCCATGATCGCCATCGCCACCGACGCCATCTACATCGCCCCAGCAGGCTCCACCGGCGCCGCCACCCCCATCTACGGCACCGGCCAGGAAATGGGCGATGCCGAACGCGCCAAAATGAACTCCGCCATGATGAGCATGGCCCGCACCGTCGCCAAAGAAAAAGGCCACGACCCGCGTGTCATCGAAGCCATGATCGACATGGACCGCGAACTCATCGTCAACGGCCAGGTCCTCTGCGCCAAAGGCGAAATCCTCACCCTCGACGCCGAAGAAGCCACCATGCTCTCCGACGGCAAACCCCTCTTTGCCAAAGCCATCGCCACCACCCTCGACGACGTCAAAACCGCCGAAAACCTCAAAGGCCCCACCGTCACCGCCGAACCCGCCGGCTTCGAACGCGTCGCCATCCTCATCACCAAATACGCCTCCATCCTCATCCTCCTCGGCATCGCAGGCGCCTACATGGAAATGCAAGCCCCCGGCTTCGGCCTCCCCGGTTTCGTCTCCCTCATCGCCTTCAGCCTCTTCTTCTTCGGCCACTACGTCGCCGGCAGCCTCGTCGGCCATGAAACCACCTTCGCCATCGCCGTCTTCATCGTCGGCATCATCTTCGTCGCCGTCGAACTCCTCGTCTTCCCCGGCACCATGCTGCCGGGCATCCTCGGCTTCATCTGCATCATGGGCGCCCTCGTCTTCACCATGTCAGGCTGGGAAATTGCCCCCATCGACCCCACCATCACCAAAGACGCCGCCGAAGCCACCCCCACCCGCTTCGCCTTCACCCTCTCCACCTACGCCACCGGCCTCCGCAACTTCGCCATCGGCATCACCGGTGCCACCGCCCTCCTCATGCTCCTCGCCCGCTACCTCCCCCAGGTCGGCCCCTTCAAACACATGACCCTCGCCACCACCGCCGGCGGCTCCCTCGCCGAAACCCCCGCCGCCCTCAGCGCCGCCGCCGTCCGCCCCGGCGATGAAGGCATCGCCCGCAGTGCCCTCCGCCCCTACGGCACCATCGAAATCGCCGGCCGCCAAATGGAAGCCACCGTCGACAGCGGCTACCTCCAATCCGGCACCCCCATCCGCATCCGCGAAATCCAAGGTCTCAAAATCATCGTCGAACCCGTCTGATCCGAAGGTGGGGCAAGCATCTTGCTTGCCTCCAAACCCTCAGCCTCCCCCTACCGCCCCACCAAATCATCCCCGGTAAACAACTTCCGATCCGCCCCCGCCGACCGAATCTCAAAGTAACTCTCCGCCAGCTTGTGCAAATGATACGGCGTCCCCCACCGATCCACCAGCTGCCCCCCTTCTCCTAACACCCCGCTCCCCTCCGGGATCACCCTCAACCTCAGCGGATTCTTCCCCGACATCGCCCGCATCAAATCCGCGTTGTCCCCCACCGGCGGCCCCGGCCGATTCTGCATCGCCGTGAAATACTGACTGACCAACTGCCTCACAATCTCCAAATCCTTCTCCGGCGCCCCCTCCCGCCGCAACAATTCCGCCACCAAGGGCGATCCCCCCTCAGCCTGCTCCTTCTGCGTCAAAACCACCTCAGGCACCTTCTCCACCGAAGCCTCAACCACCGCCTCCCGCACCCCCGCCTCCTCACTCACGCTCCTCCGCTCCATCGCCACCCGCACCTCCTCACGCTTCACCCACAACCCCACCCCAAACGTCAACACCAGCGCCAGCAACGCCAGCCTCACCCGCCACTGACTCATGGCAAAAAGCCCAACGGATTGCCACCACTCGTCGTGTCGTAAAACGCCCCGATGTTCGGCAGCACCATCGACAAACTACTCTTCGGCACCCCCAACCAAAGCGCCAACTCCGCAAAATACTCGTCCACACTCGTCGTCGGAATCAACCGCCCCCGACCCACATCCAGCGCATTGTCCTCAAACAATTCCGGATACTGCCCAAACACCCGCCGCCCCGCCAGCGCACCCCCCACCACCAACTGATTCCCACCCCACGCGTGATCACTGCCCGCCCCATTCGAAGTCAGCGTCCGCCCGAAATCCGACGCCGTAAACAGCGTCACCTTCTCCCCAAACCCCAGCACCTCCAACGTCCGGTAAAACGCCGTCACCACCGCGCTCATCCCCGTCAGTTGCCCGTTCATGCTCCGCAACACCTCATCATGGTGATCCCATCCGCCATACTGAATGAAAAACGTCTGCCGCTTGTGTCCCATCGTCGCATGCCCCGCAATCGACTTCGCAATCCGCTGCATCGACCTCGAAAAATCACTGTCCGGCCACACCACCGACTCAGGCAAAGTCACATTCGTCGCCTCATTGAACAGCGTGTACGCCTCCATCGCCCCGATCTTCGACTTCTGAAACGCCTGCGTGAACAAGTGGTCATAGTTCAGCGCCAACTGCTCATCCACCGCCCGCGTCCTCAACGGTGCCAAACTCCACTGATCCACATCCGCCGGATCATACCCGTCCAACGTCACCGCCCCACCCGCACCCACCGTGTACTCGATCGTATCCTGTCCACTTTGCCAATAATTCGTCCCCGCCAGCGAGATGTTCATCGACACCAAATTCGACGTGTTCAAGCTCCGCAGCATGTCCGCCGCCCGCCCCGCCCAACCCCTCGACGACCGCGTGTTCGGCATCGACGTCTGCCACTGCTCGATCTGGTCTGAATGCGAAAACAACCCCAACGGCAACCGCTTCGACTCGTCCCACACCTGACTCTTCGCCGTCACCCGTTCCACCAGCGTCCCCACATTCGCCACGAACGACGCCTTGCCCTCCTCAAACAAAGCCTGCAATCCCGCCACCCCCGGATGCAACCCCAGCGTCAACCCGGGATCCACCGTCGGCGTGATCGGCAATAGCGCATTCTTCGCCAGCGCCAAATCCTTCCGCACCGCCTTGTATTCCGCATGCTCATCATCGCCACGTGGCACCAGCAAATTGAATGAATCAATCCCCCCCGGCAAAAACAAACACACCAGCGCCCGGTAATCATTCACCCCCGGTGCCGCCGCCGCCACACTGCCCGCCAATCGCAAGTTCAGCAGCGTGTTGATCAAGGGCGCCGCACCCATCCCCGCACAGGCGGCCTGGCACAGGAAATGACGGCGTGGCAGGGAAGTTTTCATCAGCTCAAATCAACGTTGAATCGCATAGTCCGGCAGCGTGGAAATCAAATAGATCGCCATGTAAATCCGCTCCTTCTTCCAGTCCCAATAAGTCTCATCAATCGCCTCCACCGTCTCCCGAATGAGTTGGTGATGCACCGGATCCAGCATCCCCCCGGTCAGCACCATGTCCAGCCGCCGCATCAAAGCCGGCACATCATTATAAAGCGCCATCTCCGCCGCCACGTTCGCCCGCACCACCCTCGCCGGATCGCTGTCCCCCCACCAATTGAATCCATCCCGAATCGCCGAGTAATAGTAGTTCGGCCCCGCCACCGCCGTCACCGCATTCAAAATCTGAAACTCCGGCGCCACCAAGTGCGCATCACTGATCGGTCCCGCAGGACTGTACCCCGGCCGAAAAAAGTTAAACACACTCGGACTGGAAAGCGGCTGCTGCCCAAGAGCATCATCCAGCTCAGCCAGCGGGTAAACCCCGCTCGTCGACCGCGCATTAAACGCCCGCGCCAATCCCGCCGACCGCAAATACGGCTCCTTCATCTTCCCAAAGTTCGAACTCGCCAGCATTGCCACCGACCTCGCCTCCGGGTCCATCAGCACCGCCTTAATCACCGCCTTCATATCCCCCCGCACTCCCCTCCCGTTGTTCGCAAACGCCGCACTCACCCGACCAACATACGCCGGACTCGGATTCGATGTCACCAGCCTCTGAATCAACCGATACCCCAAAAACGGCCCCATGTTCGGATGATTGAAAAGACAATCAATCGCCCCATCGATGTCCGCCATCCCCGCCGTCCCCTTGTCCGGATTGCTGCTCGCCACCCGCGCCGGCAAAGTCACCCCATTGAGCAGCGTCTTCGGTGCCAGATCGTGATACTCATCCCACATCTGCATCGGATTGTTCCAGTCCTCAGGTGGCCACCAAAAACTCGTCCCCCTCGGCCCCCCGAAACTCAACCCCGTGAACACCCGCGCAAAATTGGTGATCGCCACATTGTCATAAGTCGGAACCATCTGCCCTCCCTCCAAACGCGGCGTCCCATCCTGATTCAATTCCCACAGCCCAATGCTGAACAACTGCATGATCTCCCGCGCAAAATTTTCATCCGGAAACGTCCCCAACTCCGCATCCGCCTTCCGGTTCTTCAAATGACTCAGGTAGATCCCCATGCACGGATGCATCGCCACCCCCTTCAACAAATCCCGCGCATTCCCAAATGCCCCCCGCACCAGCACATCATAGAAATTCAACATCCCCCTCGGCTGATTCGATAGCACATCCAACCGATCTGAAATCACAAACACTTCACTCAACGCAAACGCCACCCGCTGCCTCAACGGATCCGTCGCCGTCGGCCCGATCGACTTCGACCACCACGCCCGCATCTTCGCATCCCAATATACCGGCTCCCGAGTCCGCGCCATCGCCTCCAACACCGGCTGATGCAGCCCCACCGGCTTCTTAAACTGCGCATCAATCCACGCGCTGAATCCCAGCGACATCACCGACTCCGCATTCTCCGGTATCAGATCCGTATCCGCCGTCGAATCCGCACTCGGCCCATACCCCGCCTGCCACAAAAACCGCACCGACTCCTTCGCCCCCGGCTTCGATCCCGCATTCGCCAACGACAACGTCACCGTTCTCCGAGTCGCCTTGGTCGACACCGAATAAAGCGCACTCGGCAGCACCGTCACCCCGATCGACTCACTCGGCTCCGTCAGCGCATCCGCCAACGGCGTGAAACTCAACCACACCTCCCGCTCCCCATCCGGAATCGTCACCGCATCCCCAACCGCCATCGAGTAATCCACCCTCCGCTCCGCCGATCCCGAGATCGCAAACGACACCGTCAAATCCCCCACCATCCCCTCCCGCCGAAACGCCACCACCCCGTCATCCGGCCACGCCTCACTCATCACCCCATCCACCAAAATCACCTCCACCAAAGGCCCCGCAACCCCCTGCCCCCAAGCAGCACCCGACATCACCAGCCCCATAGCCAATGACCCGCAAAGCCGCCGAATGAAATCACGCATTTGTCTAAAAATTATAACAAGATCCCACCCCCCAGTCAATCCTATTCCCCTCTCCCTAGCCTGGATGATTCATGAACTTCGTCACGAAACCGCTCAAAAGCCTGAGGTTGCAAGGCGGGCGCTGTTTTGAAAGGCTGCGTGCATTGGTAAATGCTCGATGCCTTTCAAAGCAAGCTCAACGCTGCAAACTCGGGCTTTTGAGCGGTTGCAGTAGATGGCTTGTGAATGATTCAGGCTAGATTCCAAACAGACAAACGCCCGTCCTGAGTGTATCCATCGATCACCTTGTGCGCGGGTGCAGGATGAAGAGCCAGTCCAGCTCCATTTCAATTCATCACCCCTTCTCCTCATGAACACGCCTTCCCACTCGCACGACCCCAAACCCCAGCCCTCCTGCTGCCACGCCCCTCCACCGCCTCCCAAGCCAACCTGCTGCCAGCACGCTCACTCCCATGAGCCCTCCGTAACCCCGCCCGCCTCCGCAAAATACTTTTGCCCCATGTGCCCGGGCGCAGAGTCCGAAAAGCCCGGTGACTGCCCCGTTTGCGGCATGGCACTCGAGCGCAATCCATCCTGGAAAGCCGTCGCCAAAACGCAATACACCTGCCCCATGCACCCTGAGGTCCAGCAGGACCACCCGGGCGATTGCCCCAAATGCAGCATGGCGTTGGAACCCGTTTCCGTTTCAGCCGAGCCCGAAGACGAAGACAGCGAATGGCGCGACCTAACAAGACGCTTCCAGATCTGCCTCGCCCTCACTCTTCCAGTCTTCGTCGTCGCCATGCTGCATTTGATCCCTGCCCTGGCCCATGCCTCCTGGGTAAACAGCCCTCTTTCCCGCTGGATGCAGTTCGTCCTCAGCACGCCCGTGGTGCTCTGGGGCGCCGCTCCCTTCTTCCGCCGCGGTTGGAATTCGCTGCTCTCGCGCCACTTCAACATGTGGACGCTCATCATGCTCGGCGTCGGCGCCGCCTTCCTCTTTAGCACAGGCGCCATGCTGGCTCCGTCGCTCTTCCCGGATTCCATGCGCATGCACGGAAACGTGCCGATCTATTTTGAAGCCGCAGCCGTCATCGTCGTGTTGGTCCTGCTGGGCCAAATGCTGGAACTCCGCGCCCGCAATCGCACCGGCAGCGCCATCAAGGCCCTCCTCACGCTCGCACCTCCCACCGCACGCCGCATCACCGATTCGGGTGAAACAGACATCCCACTCGATTCCGTCCAACTCGGCGACCACTTGCGCGTCCGTCCCGGCGATAAAATCCCGGTCGATGGCGTCCTAATCGAAGGCTCCTCTTCCGTCGACGAGTCCATGCTGACGGGCGAGCCCATGCCCGTCGAGAAGCAAAAGCATAGCCCCGTGACCGGCGGCACCGTCAATGGCACCGGCAGCTTCGTCATGGCCGCCCAACGCATCGGCAGTGACACCCTGCTCGCTCAAATCGTGGCCATGGTCGCCGATGCCCAACGCAGCCGCGCACCCATTCAAGGTCTCGCAGACAAAGTGGCATCCATCTTTGTCCCAACCGTCGTCCTATGCTCCATCGTGACCTTCCTGCTCTGGTGGTTCGTTGGTCCGGAACCAAGACTCGCCCATGCCATCGTCAACGCCGTCGCTGTTCTGATCATCGCTTGCCCTTGCGCGCTCGGCCTCGCCACCCCCATGTCGATCATGGTCGGCGTCGGTCGTGGCGCGCAGGAGGGCGTCTTGGTCAAGAACGCCGAGTCCCTGGAACGCCTCGAAAAAGTCACGACCCTCATCGTCGACAAAACCGGCACCCTCACCGAAGGCCGACCTTCGCTCGTCGAGCTCCTCCCAACCGCCGATGTTCAAGAAGCCGAACTCCTACGCCTCGCCGCCTCACTCGAAACCCAAAGCGAACACCCCCTCGCTGCCGCCATCGTCACCGCCGCAAAAAAGCGAGCCCTGACACTCGCTCCGATTGAGTCCTTTGCCTCCATCACCGGCGGCGGTGTCTCCGGCCTCTGTGATGGCAAACGCCTGCTCATTGGCAGTTCGTCCCTCTTGCTCGAACAAGGCATCACCGGCCTCGATTCCCTCATCACAACCGCCGCCAATCGCCAAGCCGAAGGCCAAACCGCCATCTTTGTCGCCATCGATGGCAAGGCCGCTGGCATGCTCTCAGTCGCCGACCCCATCAGGCCCACTTCCGCTGAAGCCGTCGCCTCCCTCAAACAACTCGGCATCAAAATCATCATGGTCACTGGCGACAACAAACTCACCGCCGCTGCCGTCGCCAAAAGCCTGAACCTCGATGGCTTCGAGGGCGAGGTAACCCCGCAAGGCAAAATCGACTTCGTGCGCCAACGCCACGCCGCCGGCGAACACGTCGCCATGGCCGGCGACGGCGTCAATGATGCCCCCGCCCTCGCCCAGGCGGATGTCGGCATCGCCATGGGCACCGGCACCGACGTGGCCATGCAAAGCGCCGGAATCACCCTGCTCAAAGGCGACCTGCGCGGCATCACCAAAGCCATCCACCTCAGCCGCGCCACCATGCACAATATCCGCCAAAATCTTTTCTTCGCCTTCGCCTACAACGCCCTCGGCATCCCCGTCGCCGCCGGCCTTCTCTACCCCTTCTTCGGCCTTCTGCTAAGCCCCATGCTCGCCGGTGCCGCCATGAGCCTCAGTTCCGTCTCCGTGATCACCAACGCCCTCAGACTCCGCTCCACGCACCTATAAGTCTTCATCATTAAAGCAAGGGTTAACCCTGCCCATAATACGCCCTAGGCCCATGCTTCCGCAGGTAATGCTTCTCCAGCAAATAATCCGGTAGCGGCGCCAAATTCGGGTTCAACCGCTCACACTCCAACGCCATCCGCGCGCACATCTCCAGCGCAATGCTGTTCTTCACCGAGTCCATCGCCGTCTTCCCAAAAGTAAACGGCGCATGCCCCGCCTGCAGCACCGCCGGCATCTCAGTCGCACTCAACCCCAACTCCACCAGCCGCTCCACAATCGCCACCCCCGTGTGGTGCTCATAATCCGCCTCCACCTCTTCCGGCGTCAGCATCCGCACCAGCGGCACCGTCCCATGAAAATGATCCGCATGCGTTGTCCCGTAGCAGGGCAGCGCCCGACAGGCCTGCGAAAAAATCGTCGCAAACGGACTGTGCGTATGCGTCACCCCCCCAATCTCCGAAAAACTCCGGTACAAATGCAAATGCGTCTTCGTGTCCGACGACGGCTTCAACTTCCCCTCCACCACCTGCCCCTCCAAATCCAACACCACAATGTCCTCCGGCTTCAAATCTTCATACTCAACTCCACTCGGCTTGATGCACCACAACCCGCTCGCCCGGTCAATCCCACTCACATTCCCCCAGGTCAACCTCACCAATCCAGACGGGACCAGCGCCTGATTCGCCAAACACACAGCAGCTTTGAGTTCTTCCAACATCACCTCCTACCAAAACCCGGATTCATCCCTCGGCAAACCCGAAAAGCAAAACGCCGCCCCTGACAAGCAGGAGCGGCGTTGCTGTTTCGTTTCACCATCAACGATGGAACTGCCTGTCCCAAACTAGGGAGTCGGCACTTCCGAAATGGTCTTCAAGATCCGGCTGGCGATCTGATAAGGATTGCCCTGCGAGTTCGGACGACGATCCTCAAGGTAGCCTTTGTAGCCGTTGTTCACAAAGCTGTGCGGCACGCGGATCGAGGCACCACGGTCAGCCACTCCGTAGCTGAACATGTCAATCGACTGCGTCTCATGCAGACCCGTCAAACGCAGGTGGTTGTCAGGTCCATACACCGCAATGTGCTCTTCCTTGTTCTTGTCGAACGCAGCCATGAGTGCTTCGAAGTAAGCCTTACCACCCGTCTCGCGCATGTAGGTCGTTGAGAAGTTGGCGTGCATGCCGGACCCGTTCCAGTCCGCGTCCATTCCAAGAGGTTTGCAGTGGCATTCCACATCGATCGCGTACTTCTCGCAAAGACGCTCCAACAGGTAGCGGGCCACCCACATTTCATCAGCGGCTTTTCTGGAGCCTTTGCCGAAAATTTGAAACTCCCACTGACCCTTCGCCACTTCAGCGTTGATCCCTTCGTGGTTGATTCCTGCGTCCACGCAGAGCTCAAGGTGCTCTTCAACGATTTGACGGGCCACATCACCCACGTTCTTGAAACCCACACCCGTGTAGTAAGGGCCTTGGGGAGCTGGGAAACCACCCTCTGGGAAACCCAAAGGACGCCCGTCTTGATACAAGAAATACTCCTGCTCAAAACCAAACCAGGTGCCTTCATCATCAAGAATCGTC
>JARXAL010000008.1 GCA_029865835.1 Verrucomicrobiaceae bacterium | reverse complement strand
CCGGGGCAGCAGCGCAAGCAGTTGGGGTTGATTCAGGAGCTCAATGAGATTCATCGTCAGGAGCGAGCTGGTGATCCGCAACTTGAGGCGCGGATTCAGTCGCTTGAGCTTGCGTTTCGGATGCAGACGGAGGCGACGGATGCTTTTGATGTGACGCAGGAATCCGAGAAGACGCGGGCGATGTATGGGGACACGCTGCAGGGGCGGCAGATGTTGATGGCGCGGCGATTGGCGGAGCGCGGGGTGAGGTATGTGCAGGTTTATCACGGGGCGGGTCAGCCCTGGGACAGTCACGCGAGCATTGAAGAGGCGCACCGTCGTTTGGCGGGGGAGAGCGATCAGGCGATCGGGGCGTTGTTGCAGGATTTGAAGGATCGTGACATGCTGAAGGACACGCTGGTCATTTGGGGTGGTGAAATGGGACGGACACCGACGGCGCAACTGCCGCTGACACCGAAGGTGGGGCGGGATCATCACACGGATGGGTTTACGGTTTGGATGGCGGGTGGGGGTGTGAAAGGGGGGCATGTTCACGGGACGACCGATGACATTGGGTTGAGCATTGCGGAGGGGAAGGTTCACGTTCACGACCTGCATGCGACGATTCTGCATTTGCTGGGCTTCAATCATGAGACGCTCACCTATCGCTATGCGGGTCGGGACTTCCGTTTGACGGATGTGTTTGGGAATGTGGTGAAGGAGATTCTGGCTTGAGGAGGTGATTGGGTAGGACTTTGGTCGGATTGGCAGTGGAGGTGGATTGCGTTAGGGGTGGGGATGGAAACGGTTTACCTATCTCAACCTAAGACGCGAAGGCGTTCGATCCTTGTGACGTTGATTGCGTGGGGGATGATGTTGATTGGGTTGGTTGGGATGCCGATCAGTGTCATCACAGCGCTGATGTTTCTGGCGAAAAGTTATGGCACGGCGAACGCGGGTTTTTGGGATTCGTGCGTGGTGGTTTTGGGGCCGGCGTTGGTGATGGTGACTGGATGGGGTTTGTTTAAGCGATGGCGGTGGGCGCTGGTTGTGACGATTGTGTTGTTGGTGGTGGCGGGGATGGATCGAGGGTGGGCGGTGATGAAGGGGCCGCGCGAGACGAAGGTCTATACCACGGAGAGCGGGGTGAAGGTGACGGAGGTGGGATCGGAGGTCAGTTCGTATGCGGTTCCGATGGGGTTGGTTTGTGCGGGGCTGGTGGGTTGGCTTGTTTCGGGACGTGTGAGGGCTGAGTTTGAAGTGACGCGGCCACCTGCTTTGCCGACGATGGCTCCTTTGAGTGAGGTGACTTCAGGAGAGGAGGCGCGAGGTTGGCGGGTGGGGCATCGGGGGCGTGATCAGATGTATTACGAGGAGAAGATCGGGGGCGTGTGGCAGCGCTTGGAGATGGATGGTGAGATGCTGACGGGTCGGGCGCATCATGTGATTTATTTTGCCTCGGAGGAGGTGTGGCGGGGGTATCCGGAATGGGCGAGGGAGCGACGGGAAGAGATCGTGGCGCGGGTGAAGAGTGTGTTTCGGGAGCCGGATTATGAGTATCAGACGTGGGGTAGCGCGAGCGGGCCGGTGGTGACTGGACCGTCTGTTATGGAAGCGCATGTGGGGAGGGAGAAGGTGACTTGGAAGCAATGGGCGGCGATGGCGGCGGTGATTTTGATTTTGATCGGTGTGTCGGGCGGGATGGGCTTGATGGTGATGCGGGGTGTGAGCCAGGGGGAAACGGTGATGCCTTCGAAGCATGCTTCGCATCGACGGGTGTTGACGCGGGAGGAGGAGCCGGTTTCGTTTTGGGCGGCTCTGGGGGTGTATGGTTTGGTGGGGCTGGGGAGCGGGGTTTGGGCGGGGTGGTTTTTGAGGGAGGCGTGGCGGTTGAGAGACCGGTGATTTGTTTTTCGATCAACCGATGGGTGAGTAGGCTGAGGAAGTCGCGGGCTTCTTCGACTTTTAGACCGGTTCTCGAAATGCTTGTCACCTTGCCCATCGGCGGAGCAGCCTCATTAGCTGCGTCAGCCGCTTGCCAGCTATTGATTTAATAGCTGGCTGCGCGACTTCCTTGCCACTGAGGCCGCTGCGCTCGCCGGATCAAAATGACAATCTTTTCGAGAACCGGTCTAGGAAGTGGGTGGCGGTGTGACTGGCGCGACAAGAGCCCTGTTAGGATTTCAGAGTGAGCGCAGGCGAGTCTGAATCGATTCAGGGGACTGTCGGAGGTCCAGGACGGCGGCAATGAGTACGCGGTGTCCGGTCACGGTGTAGAAAATGCCGAGGGGTGTTTTTGAAACGACTAACCTGCGAATGTTTTCGCCGAAGTGAATGGGGCCTGCGGATGGGAACACGCGCAGGATGCCGAGAGCTTTGTCCACCTTTGTATAAGCTCTTTCTCCGAGCAGTGAGTAGATGCTGAGGAGGTCACTTTGAGCACCCTGGAGCAGGATGATTTCGTGCGTCTTCAAGGTAGGGAGAAGTGCAGCTTAAAGGCGTCGAGCGTCATTGCGGTGCTGGGGTCGCGTTCGAATTCAGCGAAGCGTTGTTCCACGATGGCTCGGATTTCAGGATTACTCGGGAGGGCATCCTGTTGATCCTCCACTTCAGCCATTAGCTCATTGGCGAGGAGCCATTTTTCCTCGATGCTTAGTTGGTCCAAGGCTGGGATTTTCTCGGCAATCATCTTCCATCAATGCCACAAGCATGATGAAAAACAAGGCTGAACCCTTTAGCCTAAAAACGGAAATGGCTGAGGGCAAATCTGCCGCCATCATTGGCCCCACAAGGCTCCCCGCTTCTCGGGTGGCATCATCTTATCGATGCAACCGCTGCGAACCGGGAAGCCTTGTGGAACCAAGCACGACGCCATCTTCATCCCTTTCCATTCCCGTTTCTAGGTTTAGCCCACGGTATGGCCAAGTCTCACTTCTTTCCCAGTTTGCGGGTGAGGATGCTGAGGAATTCGCGGGCTTCTTCGACTTTGAGGAGGTGGGTGGCGGTGAAGTAGGCGATGGCGGCGGTGGTGATGGTGGTGCCGAGGGTGAGGAGCTTCAATGAGAGGCTGTAGGTGGACCAGGGGGCGAGGAGGGTGGCTTTGGCGGCGAGGCAGATGGCGGCCATGGTGAGGACGGCGAGGGCGAGTTTGATGAGGGCGCGGGCGAGGGAGCGGGTTTCCATGCCGTTGGCGAATTTTCTCATGCAGAGGTAGAGCGCCGTGAAGTTCAGCATGAGGCCGAGGGCTGTGGCCCAGGCGAGGGCGGTGTGGCCCCATTCGAGGACAAAGACCGTGATGGAGTTCATGGTGGCGGTGAAGACGATGACGCCGAGGCTGACGGTCATGGGGATGAAGCGGCGGCCGATGGTGTAGAAGGCAGGTTGGACGACTTTGATGCAGGCGTAGAAGACGAGGCCGAAGGCGGCGGCTTGGAGGGGGCCGACGGTTTGAGTGACATCGTGGGCGGTGAATTTGCCGCGCTCGAAGATGAGGCTCACAATCTCGTGGCCGAGCACGGCCATGCCGACGGCGGAGGGGACGGTGAGGAAGAGGACGAGGCGGAGGCCTTTCGAGAGGGCGGTGCGGAAGGCGGGGCTCATGCCATCGGTGGCGAGGCGGGAGAGCATGGGGAGGGTGACGGTGGCGACGGCGACGCCGAAGAGGCCGAGGGGGAGTTGCTGTAATCTCTGGGCGATGCCGAGCCAACTGAGGTTGCTGCCTTGGCCTGGGGTGAAGGAGGCGAAGATGGAGTTGAGGAAGACGGCGACCTGGGTGCCGCTGGCGGCGATGACGGAGGGCCACATGAGGTGGAGGACATCGCGGACGCCCTGGTCTTTCCATTTGAAGTCGAGACCGAAAGTGAAGCCGACTTTGCGGAGGGAGGGGATTTGCACGGCGAGCTGCAAGATGCCGCCGATGAGGGTGCCGATGGCGAAGCCGGTGAGGCTGGTTTCGGTGACTTTTCCGGTCTCGCGAAAGATGGGGTCGATGATCCAGGCGGCGAGCAGGCCGCCGAAGATACAGCCGAGGTTGAAGAAGGCGGAGGCGACGGCGGGGATGAAGAAGACTTTTTTGGAGTTGAGCATGCCCATGACGAGGGCGGTGATGGAGACGATGGCGATGAAGGGATACATCACCTGGGAGAGGTGGATGGTGAGTTCGGTGGCGCGTTCGAGGGTCCAGCCTTCGGGGAGGAGATTGCCTTCGGCTTGTTTCATGACCCAGCCGACGTTGAGGAGACGGACGATGTAGGGGGCGAGGGCGACGCCGGCGGCGGCGACGATGGTCATGAAGCAGAGGGAGAGGGTGAGCATCTTGCGCGCGAGGATCCAGGCGGCCTCGTCGCTCTCGGTCTTCATCTTTTTGGAGAAGGTGGTGACGAAGGCGGTGGAGAGGGCGCCCTCGGCGAAGAGGTCGCGCAGCATGTTCGGGGTGCGGAAGGCGGCGGTGAAGAGGCCGTTGAAGAAAGTGCCGAACATGCCGGTGAGCACTTGGTCGCGGATGAGGCCGAGGATGCGGGAGCAGAGGATGGCGATGGAGACGAGGCCGGTGGTTTTGGCGCGGGGTCCGGTTTCGGGGGTGTGGGGAAGTGGTGCAACCGTTGGAGTTGCACTTTGGGAGGGTTCTTCGGGTGGCAAGCAAGATGCTTGCCCCACCTTGTCGGGATCAGGTGTTGGGGACACGGCTTGAGATGAAGGGTGTTTGAATTCCGGCTTTGGCGGGATTCTCTTTGATGTAGCGTGCTACCGCCCAGGCGGCATCTGGAGTGCGGAGAATGTGGTCGTAGCTTTCGTGTTGCCAGACTTCACCCGTTCGATCCAGCGTTTGATTGATGGCTTTGGCGGTGAAGGATTTCCAGGAGTGCAGGATCTTATCCAGGCGATGGTCTGCTCTGGGGGTGAGAAGCGCATGAACGTGGTTGGGCATGACGACATGCGCGAGCAGGTCGTAGCGATCCCCATCAAAGTAGCGCAAAGCTTGGTCCACGATTTTACCGAGCTCGGGTTGTTGCAACCAGCACTCGCCATAACCCTTGTCTAGCCACGTCTGTAAACGATCTGGAAAGAGGGAAAACCATTCGGCTCGTGTCATTTCTGACCAGGGTTCGGGGTTCTCTTCGAGGAAGGCTCGGCGTTCCTTGCTCCATTGGTGGAGTTTTGCTTGAGGCAAAGCGCCTGCGAGACGGAAGGTGACAAAGTAAGTCACGCCGGGCTGTCGCCAATGGGGGAGATTCCGGATTTCATTCTCGAAATCGGCGCGCGGGTCGAAGTAGTGGAGGTGGTCGTAGAACGAGGGTGACGTGATGCTGGTGGAGGCGGTTTGGGAGGGCAAGCAAGATGCTTGCCCCACCTTCGGGTTGGTTTGGTGAGCGTTCCTGGGGTGTTTAGGCATCGACTCAGGGGGGAGTTCGGCAATCACTGTGAGTTTAAAATTTCACGGCGGCGCGGCGGAGGCGGTCCATCATGGCGACGCCGACGCCGTGTTCGGCGAGGGGTTCGGCGATGATTTCGTCGACGCCGAGGTTATCGAGGGCGCGGAGGATGTAGAAGAAGCGGACGGCGGCTTCGGGGAGTTTGCCTTTGCCGGGGCTGAGCATCATGACTTCGACCCAGTCGGTGAGGTTGATGTAGCCGTCTTTGGCTTCGCCACGATAACTCATGAGGGCGTAGCGTTTGGCGGGGTCGGGGATGAAGTCGGAGGGGGATTCGAAGAGGCGGAGGGGGGTCTTGGGGGCGTAGTGGGAGGCGAGTTGGCCGGGGGCTTCGGTGGCTTCGTCGACGACACTGCGGGTGAGGGTCTTCACCTTGCCGTAGAGTTTGAGGTCTTCGGCGGTGACGGGGCCGGGGCGGAGGATGGTGATGGTGGCTTTGGGGGAGCCGGGTTCGATTTTGATGATGGTGGATTCGAGACCGTGCATGGTGGCGCCGGCGTCGATGATGAGGGGGATGCGACCGTCGAGTTCGGCCTGGACGGCGGCGGCGGAGGTGGGGCTGATGCTGCCGAAGCGGTTGGCGCTGGGGGCGGCTATGGGGCGTCCGAGGCCTTGGGCGACTTTTTTGAAGAGGCTGTTGGCGCTGACACGGACGGCAACGGTGGGGAGTCCGGCGGTGACGAGGTCGGGGACGATGTCCTTTTTGGGGAGGATGATGGTGAGGGGACCGGGCCAGAAGCGGTCGGTGATTTTTTGGAGGACGGCGTTGATGTCAGGGGGGACGTCAGCGACCATTGCGAGGTCCTTTTTGTGCGGGAGATGGACGATGAGGGGGTCGAAGGTCGGGCGTTCTTTGGCTTCGAAGATTTTGGCGACGGCGGCGGGGTTGAGGGCGTCGGCGGCGAGGCCGTAGACGGTTTCGGTGGGCAGGGCGACGACTTCACCTGCCTGGAGGAGCCGGATGGATTCGGAGACGGCTTCTTTGGTGTCCGGGTGGGGGACGAATTCGGGGGTGATGACGCGGGTTTCCATGGGTAATGAGGGGTTCACGCGAGGCGGTCTTTTGGCCTGAAGTAGGTGATGGGAGCGTGCGGGTAATCGCGTAGCAGTTTGTCACAGGTAAGCAATGTCAAACCTTGGATTCGTGCTGTCGCGACGATGAGTTCATCGGCGGGATCACGATTCGGGAAGTCAGGCAAGGAAGTGGCCTCTAGGATGATTTCGGGAGAGAGGGGGAGGATTTCGATCGAGGATGGCAGGGCGTGTTGGATCCAATCGGCAATGGGCACGGAGAGGCGCAGTTTGCCCAGCTGGTGTTTTTTGGCGATCTCCCAGAGGCTGATGGCGCTGAGGTAGACGACGTTGTGAGTCGAGATGGCGTCGCGAATGGCGTCAGGGAGAGCACTGGGGCGATCCACTGAGTAGAGCCAAGCGTTGGTGTCGAGGAGGAGGCTCACTTGCAGGCGTCCCAAGCGAGGTCCAAGGGTTCGTCAAAATCTTCCTCAAATTGGGCCAATCCCTGGGCGGCACCGAGGAGAGTCGGGCTGGTTGGGGCGGTTTCGGGGACGAGTTTGGCCCAGGGTTTACCGTTTTGCCAGAGGTGAATGATCTCTCCAGCGGCGAGCTTGGCGGACAGCTCGTCGAAGTGGGTGTGGAGATCGTCAACCGTGGCGGTGCTCATTTGGCCAAGGTGCTTTAGCGGTCGGACTCTGTCAACCGAGGCTGCGGCGGGCTAGAGCAGTTTAAATTGCTCTACTGGGTGGCGAATTTGGTGAGGAGGCCGCGGCGGCGGGTGAGGGTGAGCATGTAGAAGAAGACCATGCCGGCGGCGGTGAGGAAGATGAGGTTGAGGCCGGCGGCCCAGAAGAACTTGTCCCAGGCGAAGACGCCGGTTTTGAGGACTTCGCGCATGCCTTCGAAGACGTGGGTGGGAGGGAGGGCCCAGGAGATGGTTTGGACCCATTCGGGTTTGATGGCGCTGACGGGGTAGAAGACGGCGATGAAGGGTTGGATGAAGAAGGGGACAGCCCAGGCGAGGCTTTCGGCGGCTTGACCCCAACGGAGGATGAGGGCGGTGGAGATCATGCCGAGGGCCCAGCCGCTGACCATGAGGTTCATGAAGAAGGGGAGGAGGGCCCAGCCGAGGGTGAAGATATTGAAGGAATACATGAGGCCGGCGACGAGGCCGAGGACGGTGATGGTGACGAGGATGCGGAGGAAGCCGACACAGAAGGTGGCGGCGAGGTATTCGATGGTGCGGACGGGGGCGACGAAGACGTTGAGGAGGTTGCGGGTCCAGACGTCCTCCAGGAATGAGATGGCGACGCCCTGCTGGGCGCGGAAGATGACGTCCCAGAGGATCATGGCGCCGAGGAGGAAGACGATGATGCGGGGGAAGTCGCCGGTGGTGTTTTCCTGGATGAAGAGGGTCAGGTAGCCCCAGATGACGAGTTCGACAACGGGCCAGAAGATGAGCTCGATGAGCCGCATGGGGGAGCGGGTGTAGAGGAAGAGGTAGCGGAGGACGAGGGCTTGGATGACGTGAAGGCTCATGGTGCGACCTCCTCTTTTTTGGCGGTTTCGTCGACGATTTCGCCGTCGCGGGCGATCTTGATGAAGACGTCTTCGAGGGTGGAGCTGGAGGAGCGTTCGACGATGTCTTTGGGGGTGCCTTCCATGACGACTTTGCCTTTGTGGAGGAACATGAGGTGGTCGCAGACTTCCTCGATGTCCTTCATGTTGTGAGAGGTGTAGAGGATGCCGCAGTTGAGTTCGGAACGGATGCGGAGGACGATTTTGCGGACTTTGTCGGCGATGTCGGGATCGAGACTGGCGGTGGGTTCGTCGAGCAGGAGGAGCTCGGGTTTGTTGAGGAGGGCCTTGCAGAGGTTGACGCGGGTGGATTCGCCGGCGGAGAGCTGGCCGGTGACGCGCTTATGGAGATGGGAGATCTCCATCATTTCGAGGAGCTCGGCGATGCGTTCCTTGGGTTTGGGGACGCGGTAGATTTTGGCGAAGACGAGGAGGTTCTGCCAGACGAGGAGGTTGGCGGGGAGGGCGGTGTAGGCGGAGGAGAAGTTGGCGCGGCGAAGGATTTCGATGCGGTGGGATTGCAGTTCTTTGCCGAAGGCGTAGAGGCCGCCGGAGGTGGGGAGGGTGAGGCCGAGCATGCAGTTCATGGCGGTGGTCTTGCCGGCGCCGTTGGCACCGAGCAGGCCGAGGACCTGGCCGCGGTGGAGCTTGAGGCTGAATTTGTCCAGGGCTTTGACGCCGTCGAACTCGCGGGTGAGGTCGCGGGCTTCGAGGATGACTTCGCTGGGGATGGGGGAGGGCATGCGGGGGGTAGAGTGCGCGGAAAGGGGAGGTTTGCAAGGAAGGGCGGGGAGTTCTTGACACGAAAGGGGGTGATGGTGGCGTTGCTTGTGGGGGTGGGTGATGTTGGGGATTGACCTGCGAGGGTGGAACCTTGATCTTTTATCTGCTTTTGCGCGTTTTATTCCTGATTATGAAATTTGCCTCTGTTTCTGCTGCGGTGTTGATGGCTGTCTCTTTGCCTTGGGCGGGGATGGCGCAACCGATTGATCTTTCTTCTTCGGTTTGGGATGGGGTGGTGAACATTGACGCTTCGATGCAGGTGCCGGATTATCGGGAGCCGTGGAATGGGGGGCGGCCGACAGGGGGATCGGGGACGGGATTTTTGATTGGGAAGAATCGGTTTTTGACGAATGCGCATGTGGTGAGCAATGCGACGAAGCTGGTGATTCGGTCATCGAATGATCCTGAGCCGCATCCGGCGCGGATTGTGTTCATTGCGCATGATTGTGATTTGGCAATCCTGGAGGCGGTGGATGGGAAGCATTTTGAGCACTTGAAGCCGATGCAGCTGGGGGGGATTCCGAAGCTGAATACGGAGGTGATTGCGGTGGGGTATCCGATTGGTGGAGATCGGATTTCGGTGACGCGTGGGGTGGTGAGCCGGATTGATTTCCGGCAATACAGCCACAGCGGGGTGGACAGTCATTTGTCGATCCAGGTGGATGCGGCGATCAATCCCGGGAACTCGGGCGGGCCGGTGATTCAGGATGGCAAGGTGGTGGGGGTGGCGTTCCAGGGGTATAGCGGGAATGTGGCGCAGAATGTGGGTTATATGATTCCGGTGCCGGTGATTCAGCGGTTTTTGAAGGATGTGGAGGATGGGAAGTATGATCACTACGTGGATCTGGCGATCAGTGATTTTCCGATTGAGAACCCGGCGCAGCGGAAGGCGCTGGGGTTGGGTGAAGACGGGATTGGGGTGATGGTGGGGAGCGCGGAGCCGGCGGGGAGCGGGGGCAAGGTGCTCAAGACGGGGGATGTGATTGTGGCGATGGACGGGAGTCCGGTGTTTAACAATGGCTTGATCAAGCTGGATGACGAGTTGGTGAACATGAATGAGGTGGTGGAGCGGAAGTTTGCGGGGGACTCGATTAAGATCGAGTTTTTGCGGGACGGGAAAAAGATGAAGGAGACGGTGAAGCTGGCGCGGTTTGAGCCGTATGTGAGGCTGGGGAATCTCTATGATGAGCGGCCGCGCTATCTGGTGTATGCGGGGTTGGTGTTTCAGCCGTTGGAGCGTAATTTGATGGATGCGCACAGCATTCAGGATCCGCTGGTGAATTATCTGTTTGATAACTTTTTGGGGGACAAGCTGTATGTGGAAAAGCCGGAGCCGGTGATTTTGACTCAGGTGTTGCCAGATGAGGTGAATACGTTTTTGACGCCGTATGCGCACGGGGTGGTGGAGGAGATCAATGGGGTGAAGATCACGCGGCTGGCGGATGTGAAGGCGGCGTTGGCGAAGAAGATCGGGGATGAGCCTTTTGTGGTGGTGAAGCTGATGGAGGTGAATCGGCCGTTGGTGCTGAGGCGGGATTTGGCGGAGGAGGCTCATCCACGGATCATGAAAACTTACAACATTCCGCAGGATGCGTTTTTGGGTGAGTGAGCCCTGGTTTTTGCCCTTATTGATTTAGCTTTTTTGATTCATGAAGACTTTTCTTTTTTCTCTTAGCTCGCTGGTTCTGGCGATGTCATTGTGTGCTCAGGGTCCTGAGGTGGCCGTTGATTCGGGGGGTGTTGGGACGCCGCGTGAGGCGATCATCAAGTCGAGTTCGCTGTTGAAGGTGAATGTGACGTATCAGTCGTTCAGTCCGCACATTCCGTGGCAGAAGGAGTCGCCGGGGTCGCGTCGTGGATTGGGAGTGGTGCTGAAGGGGAATGAGATTCTGGTGACGGCGCAGATGGTGGCGGATTCGACCTACATCGAGCTGGAGCAGCCGGAGAGCGGGCAGAAGCTGACGGCGAAGGTGAAGGCGGTGGATTACGAGGCGAATGTGGCGGTGCTGGTGGCTGAGAATGCGGAGCGGGCGAAGGGGTTCTTTGCCGAGGTGAAGCCGATGGAGATCGATACGGGGGCGCGGATCGGGGATGGGCTGTCGGTGTGGCAGATCGGGCCGGCGGGGGATTTGATTGTGACGCCGCTGCGGGTGTCGAAGGTGGAGACGGCGGAGTACTTTGTGGATGGGTCGGTGTTCCTGGTTTACGAGGGGAACGGGATCATTCGCACGGAGGGGAACAGTTTCACTTTGCCGGTGGTGAAGGGCGGGAAGCTGGCGGGTTTGCTGCTGCGGTATGACTCGAAGAACCAGGTGACGACGGTGTTGCCAGCGCCGATCATTGATCACTTTTTGAAGGACACGGCGGATGGGACTTACGAAGGGTTTCCGAATTTGGGGGTGGAGTTTCAGTTGACGCTGGATGGTCAGTTTCGGGATTACCTGAAGATGAAGGAAGGTGATACGGGGATGTATGTGAGTCAGGTGATGAAGGGGATGACGGGTGAGAAACTGGGGTTGAAGGAGGGGGACATCATCACGTCGGTGAATGGTTTCGACATTGATTCGCGGGGGAACTATCGCGATCCGCAGTATGGGACGCTGAGTGTGAGTCATGTGGTGCGCGGGCGGGCGTTTGTGGGGGATGCGCTGAAGGTGACGGTGATGCGGGAGGGCAAGGAAGTGGTGCTGGAGGGGAAGCTGGCGAGGAAGAATCCGGCGGAGATGATTGTGTCACCGTATCGGTTTGATCGGGGGCCGAACTACCTGCTGGCGGGAGGCTTGCTGTTTCAGGAGTTGTCGAAGGCGTATTTGGAGGGGTTTGGACGGGATCGGCAAACGGGGCCGATTTTGCGGTTGGCGAGGTTGGCGAAGAGTCCGGAAGCGTTTGAGAAGAAGGGCTGCAAGAAGATCATCTTTTTGAGTGCGGTTTTGCCGACGCCGAGTGCGCAGGGGTATGAGCGCATGGGGGGGCAGATTGTGGAGGAGGTGAACGGGGTGGCGATCACGGATTTGACGACGCTGGATGAGGCGCTGAAGAAGCCAATCAATGGGGTGCACACGATTCGGCTGGGGGAGTTTCCGCATTTGATTCACATTGATGCGCTGGCGATGGAGCGGGATAACATGGCGATCATCACGGGGGGCTATCGGGTGGGGTCGTTGAAGCGGATTGAGTGAGTGGGAGACCGGGGCTGGACGGTCGGGCGGCGGGGTTGTAGTCTTGAATGTGATGCTTGAAGCTGTTTCTACTTTGATTCGCAATCGCCGGTCGGTGAAGCCGGTGGATATGGATTTGGGGAGGCCTGTGCCGGAGGCGTTGGTGTGGCAGTTGCTGGAGAATGGGACGTGGGCGCCGACGCATGGGTTGACGGAGCCGTGGAAGTTTCATGTGTTTGCGGGGGAAGCGCGGGTGCGGTTGGCGGAGGCGTTGCCGATGATTTACAAGCAGGTGACGCCGGTGGCGGAGGTGCGGGAGGACAAGCTGGTGAAGCTGGGGCAGAATCCGCTGCTGGCGCCGGTGGTGATTGCGTGCTGTGTGGAGAAGCGGGGCGGGGAGAAGATTCCTTTTCTGGAGGAGGTGGAGGCGGTGGCGTGTGCGATGCAGAATGTGATGCTGAGTGCGACGGCGGCGGGGTTGGGGAGCTTTTGGTCGTCACCGCCGGTGCTGGGATCGGCGGCGTTTGGGGAGTGGCTGGGGCTGGGTGAGGGGGACTTGTGCGTGGGGTTGTTGTATTTGGGGTGGGTGAAGGACGGGCGGGTGATGGCGGAGGTGCCGCGGCGGCCGGTGGCTGAGAAGGTGGTCTGGCACCCTGACACGCCATGATGGAGTGGCTCCAGGATGTGTGGGAGGGGGTAGTGGGTTTTTTTGTGGCGATTGACTGGTCGTTTTGGGGGGCGTGGTCTTTGACGGTGAGTCTTTTGGTGTTGGGGTTTTTGGGGGCGGTGCTGCCGTTTTTGCCGGGGCCATTTTTGATTTTTGTGGCGGGGATTTTGCACACGGTGCTGCGGCCGGAGTCGGCGATGAGTTGGACGGGGATCGCGGTGATGGGGGTTTTGCTGGCGGTGGCGTATGCGATTGATTTTTTCAGCGGGATGCTGGGGGCGCGGTGGTTTGGGGCGAGTCGATGG
>JARXAL010000279.1 GCA_029865835.1 Verrucomicrobiaceae bacterium | reverse complement strand
GTGGGAGCTTTACGATATGGCGGCGGATCGCACGGAGATGCATGATTTGGCCAGTCAGCAGCCGGATCGGGTGAAGGCGATGGCGGGGCAGTGGGACGCGTGGGCCAAGCGGGTGGGCGTGATGCCGTGGCCGATTGGCGGAGGCAAGGGTGGGAAGAAGAAGGGCAAGTAGGCTGTGGTGGCCTACTGGTAAAGGAAGGTGGTCAGCGGGCTGGTGGCGGCGGCTTCCGAGGTGGCTTCGGTGAGGCCGATTTCGTAGGCGGCGCGGCCGGCTTCGCAGGCGGCTTTGAAGGCGATGGCCATGCGGGCGGGGTCGCTGGCGATGGCGATGGCGGTGTTGACGAGTACGGCGTCGGCGCCGATTTCGAAGGCTTCGGCGGCGTGGCTGGGGGCGCCGATGCCGGCGTCGACGACAACGGGGACGGTGGCCTGGGTGAGGATGATTTCGATTTGGCGGCGGGTGGTGATGCCTTGATGGGAGCCGATGGGGGAGCCGAGGGGCATGACGGTGGCGGTGCCGACGTCCTGGAGGCGGCGGGCGAGGACGGGGTCGGCGTTGATGTAGGGGAGGACGATGAAACCTTCTTTGACGAGGATTTCGGCGGCTTTGAGGGTTTCGATGGGATCTGGCAGGAGGTAGCGGGGGTCGGGATGGATTTCGAGTTTGACCCAGTTGGGCATGCCGGCGGCGACGGCGAGTCGGGCGAGGCGGACGGCTTCTTCGGCGTTCATGGCGCCGCTGGTGTTGGGGAGGAGGAGGACGTTTGGGGGGATGAAGTCGAGGATGTTGGCGAAGGGGTCGCCCTGGCCGGAGAGATCGGTGCGACGGAGGGCGACGGTGACGATTTCGGTGCCGGAGGCGATGATGGCGTCGCGCATGAGTTCACCGGAGGCGAATTTTCCGGTGCCGAGCATGAGTCGGGACTGGAAGGAGCGGCCGGCGATGATGAGGGGGGACTGGGACATGGGGGAGGGCTCAGTAAGGACCAAGGGGCGGTGGGGCGCAAGTCGAAGGGGTCAGGGGAGATTGAGGAGGGCGAGGGCGTTGAGGGTGGCTTTGGGGATGAAGGAGGCGGGGTAGACGAACTCGGGGCGTTTGCCGGAGGCGGGGTCGGTTTCGGAGCAGTGGGCGTGGTCGCCGAAGGGGCCGAGGCCGTCGAGGGTGGGGCCGAGGGCGCAGAGGTAATTGGCGTCGCTGAGGCCGCCGCGGGTGGTGGGGAAGGTTTCGAGGCCGCATTCGGAGGCGGCTTTTGCCCAGGTGGAGGCGAGGGCGTCGGTTTCGGGGCCACCGGGCCAGGCGCGGGTGCGACCGAAGGTGGTGACTTCGATTTGGGCGCCGCCCGGGGTCAGACCGGAGAGAGCGTGGAGGGTGGCTTCGGCTTGGGCGAGGATGGCGGGGTCGTAGGCGCGGACTTCGAGTTCGACGCAGGCGTGGTGGGGGACGCGGTTGAGGACGGTGCCGCCGTGGATGTTGGCGATGTTAACGGTGAGGTTTTGGTCGGGGTTGGTGAGGGCGGCGACTTGAGGGAGGAGATGGGCGAGTTCGGTGATGGCGTTGATGCCGAGGTGGAGGTTGCTGCCGGCGTGGGCGCCTTTGCCGAAGCAGTCGATGCGCATTTCGAGGCGGCCTTTGCGGGCGATGACGAGGTGATGGCGGATGGCGGCTTCGACGGGTCCGCCTTCGAAGACGAGGACGGCCTGGGCACCGGAGGGGCAGCGTTCGGCGGTGCGTTCGGCGAAGTCGGAGCCGATGACTTCTTCGGCGGCGTTGGCGGCGATGATGAGGTGGTTTTGGGCGAGGAAGTCCGGGGCGATGTCGCGGAGGATTTGGAGGGTGAGCCAAATCATGATGGTGCCGCCTTTGTTGTCGACGACACCGGGGCCGTAGATGCAGGCTTCGTCGGGGGATTCGCGCCAGTAGAAGTGGTTGCGGGCTTCTTCTTCGGGAGGGAAGACGGTGTCGAGATGGGTGACGAAGAGGATGGGTTTGGAGGAAGCGGAGGGGGTAGGACGACTGAGGAAGAGGTGGTGGCCGTGGTCTGGGTGTTGGGAGGGGACGAATTCGGGTTTGAAGCCGAGATCGGCGAAGCAGTCGGCGGTGAGGCGGCCGACGGCGTCGATGCCGGAGGGGTTAGTGGTGAAGCTGTTGCAGTCGACCATGCGGCGCAACCAGGCGAGGGCGGCGGGGAGATGGCGGGTGGCGGCTTCCTGGAGGGCGGCGGGGAGTGGGGGCATCTACAAAAGGATACGCGGGATCTAGCGCTTTGCGGGCGTGTTCTTATGAAAGCACAAGCGACGCTAGGTGTGGATCATCGACGAGGGCGCGGATAGGGGGCTCATTTTCAACGAGCAAACTTGCGAGTTGGTCTGTGGATCCATTTCCTGTGCGCAGCCAGACAATCTTTGGTGGTGGGCCGTAGAGAAGGCTGCGATGATGAAAGTCAGAGTCTTTTGAGACAATGATGCAGCCATGGAATTTGGCATAGTCCCAAACTTCTGAGTCGGGCCTACCTAGCAGTCCACAATCGCGGGCGTGGCGGCAACCCGGGAAGGTCTGGATGAGGAGTCGTGTCAGACGGGGTGAGAGATTCTCGTCAAACAGCAAGTTCATGAGGTAGCACGTTCAATCGGCGGTCCCTTTCGGCCGCGAAAGCAAAGCAAGCCTGGAGGTCGTCATTGGTGAGATCGGGAAAATCGGCGAGGATTTCTGCGGGCGTCATGCCGCTGCCCAAGTATTCGAAGATGTCAGCGACAGTGATGCGGGTTCCGCGAATGCATGGCTTACCGGAGCGAATTCGAGGGTCAATGACGATGCGGTCCAAGTAGTTCATGGGGAAGTTTAGTTTTCAATGAAGACGACGTCAAGCTTGGTGGCGGTGGCGTGTTGCCGGGTAAATCTGGTTGCGTTGGGGGGGAATCTTGGTGAAGTCGGGGGACTGGAGATTGTTTTGACTGTATCTACACGCACACTTGTGGCCATACCGGCCCGTTGGGGATCGACCCGGTTTCCGGGGAAGCCGTTGCATTTGATCGCGGGGAAACCGCTGGTGCAGCATGTGTGGGAGCGGTGTCAGGACTGCCGAGAGGTGGACGACATCATCATCGCGACGGATGATGAGCGGATCGTGGAAGCCGGGGAGGCGTTTGGGGCGCGGGTGGTGATGACATCGCCTGACCATCCGAGTGGGACGGATCGCATTGCGGAGGCGGCGGGGTTGTTTCCGGAGCATGGGGTTTTGATCAATGTGCAGGGGGATGAGCCGTTGATATCGCCGCGGTTGATTGATGAGCTGGCGGTGACGATGCGTAGTAATCGGGGGATTCCGATGATCACGGCGGCGGCGCCGATTCGGGAGGCGGCGTTGGTGGGGGATGCGAATGTGGTGAAGGTGGTTTTGGATGAGAAAGGGGATGCGTTGTATTTTTCGAGGTCGCCGCTGCCGTTTTTCCGGAACGAGGTGCCGGAACTGGTGCCGCTGAGGCATTTGGGGATTTATGGGTTTCAGCGGGATTTTTTACTGGAGTTTGTGTCGTGGCCGCCGGCGGCGCTGGAGCGTGCGGAGTCGCTGGAGCAATTGCGGGCGTTGGCGCATGGGGCGCGGATTCGGGTGGTGTTGACGGATGATTTGTCGCCCGGGGTGGATACGCTGGAACAGGCGATGGCGATCGAAGAGCGATTGCGGGCATGAAGGAGCGTTGCGCGGGGAGGTTTCCTGAGTAAGGAGAGGGAACTATCAATACCGATTTCCCACCCATGAAGTATATTTTTGTCACCGGAGGCGTGGTCAGTTCACTTGGCAAAGGTCTTGCAGCGGCATCACTTGGCACGCTGTTGGAATATCGCGGCTTCAAGGTGATCATGCAGAAGTTTGATCCCTATTTGAACATCGATCCAGGCACGATGAACCCGTATGAGCACGGGGAGGTTTACGTGCTGGATGACGGGGCGGAGACGGATTTGGATTTGGGGCATTATGAGCGGTTCACGCACACCAATTTGTCGAGACTGAACAATCTGACGAGTGGGCAGGTGTATTCGACGGTGATTGAGAAGGAGCGTGCGGGGAAGTATCAGGGGAGCACGGTGCAGGTGATTCCGCATGTGACGAATGAGATCAAGGCGCGCATCGACGAGGTGGCGTTGAAGATGGGAGGGGACATCATCATCACGGAAATTGGTGGGACGGTGGGGGACATTGAGGGGTTGCCCTTTTTGGAGGCGATCCGTCAGTTTGGGCATGACAAGCCACCGGGGGATGTTCTTTACATTCACACGACTTTGGTGCCGTATTTGCGCGCGGCGGGTGAGTTGAAGACGAAGCCGACGCAGCAGAGCATTGCGAAGTTGCGGGAGATCGGTATTGGGCCACACATCATTCTGGCGCGGACGGAGATGGCCTTGGATCAGGATGTGAGGCACAAGATTTCTTTGTTTTGCAACGTGCCGATTGAGAATGTGATCGAGGCACGGGACGTGAAGAACACGATTTATGAGGTGCCGCTGAAGTTGCATGAGGAGCGGCTGGATGATCGGGTGTGCAAGCTGCTGGGATTGGAAAGGAAAGATCCGGATCTGGCGACGTGGCGGAGTTTTGTGAACCGGGTGATTCATCCGACGCATCATGTGCGCATTGGTGTGGTGGGGAAATACATTGAGTTGCAGGATGCGTACAAGAGCATTTACGAGGCGCTGACGCATGCGGGAGCGGCGACGGACTGCAAGGTGGATATTGTGCGGGTGGATGCGGAGGCGATTGAGAAGGCGGGGCCGGAGTTGTATTTGATGGGGCTGCAGGGGATTTTGATTCCGGGCGGGTTTGGAGATCGGGGGACGGAGGGCAAGATCATGGCGGCGCGTTATGCGCGGGAGAAGGGGGTGCCGTTTTTTGGGATTTGTTTGGGGATGCAGATCGCGGTGATTGAGTTTGCGCGGAATGTAGCGGGGTTGGAAGGGGCGAACAGCACTGAGTTTGACAAGGTGGGGCCGCATCCGGTGATCAGTTTGATGGAGGAGCAGAAGAAGGTGATCAACATGGGTGGGACGATGCGGTTGGGGACCTGGGTGACGGATTTGGTTCCGGGGAGCCGAGCTTACAGTTTGTATCAGAGTGCGACGATCACGGAGCGGCATCGGCATCGGTATGAGTTCAACTCGGCGTATAAGGAACAATTGGAGTCGCACGGGTTGGTGGTGTCCGGGATGTCGCCGAACGGCGAGTTGGCGGAGATTGTGGAGTTGCCGAGCCATCCGTATTTCATCGCGTGTCAGTTTCATCCGGAGTTTCTTTCGAAGCCGAATCACCCGCATGTGTTGTTTCACGGGTTTGTGAAGGCGGCGATGAATCAGCATGGGACGCCGCCGGTGAGTTGTTGAGGAAGATCGTGATGGCTGGAGCGTTTACTTGAGCGATGAGATGGACGCTGCTTCTTTTGCCGTTGGCGCTGCTGGCGGCGAGTGGGCTGGTGGTGGGGCAAGAGAAGGAGGCAATGTCCGGTCAGGTGACGCATTTCGGGACGAAGGACAGTGACATTCCACAAGATCCGCGGGAGGCGGGAAGAGGGGAGTTTTTGGATTTTCCGACCTGGCCTTTGAGCAAGTCGCTACCGAACGATGTGTTCACGTTTGCGAGGCTGCGTTATGACTCGATGTCGGGCGGGGGGAGGTGGAGGCGGGGGTCGAAGTGGTTGACGGATTATCCGGATGCGGATTTGAATTTTTCGTATCGGATTCAACAACTGACGTCGCTGGAGGTGAACCCGAAGGGGGTGATTGTGGATATTGAGGCGGAGCAGTTGAGGCATTACCCGTTCATTTACATGATTGAGCCGGGGGACATCATGCTGACGGATGAGGAGGCGAAGGTGTTGAGGGAGTACTTGATGAACGGGGGGTTTTTGATGGTGGATGATTTTTGGGGGTTTGAGGAGTGGGACAACTTCCACCGGGCGTTGAAGCAGATTTTTCCGGAGCGAGAGGCGGAGGAGTTGGATGTGTCGCATGAGGTGTTTCATGCGGTGTTTCCGTTGAAGGTGAAGCCGCAGATTCCGAGTGTGGGAGCGGCGATGGACGGGCGGAGTCAGGGGATTACTTTTGAGTGGAACAAGCCGGGGTCAGAAGAGGTGCATTACAAGGGGGTGTTTGATGACAAACGGCGGATGATGATGATGATTTGTCACAACACGGATTTGGGGGATGGCTGGGAGGAGGAGGGGACGGATCCGTGGTATTTCCGGGAGTTTTCGGAGAAGTATGCGTATCCGCTGGGGATCAACATTTTGTTTTATGCGCTGACGCATTGATTCGATTGCGGATTTTGGAATGGGGAATGCGGATTGGTGAGGGATTGCGAAGGGTGGAGGGCGGAGGGCGGAGATTGGGTGCTGTTGGGGTTGCAATGGAGGGTTTCAAAGTGCAGTTGTTATAGGGAGTTCTTTTGTTGATGCGATTTTCTGATCATTCATCCATTCTACCAGTCTTCGGGTTCTTGGCGGCGACTGCGATTTTTGCGACCGAACCGGTGGAGGAGGTGAGGCGGGCGATTGTGGTGGAGGATGAGGTGGTTCAGCAGGTTTTGACGCCGGAGTTGGAGGCTTTGCCGAGGGTGCTGCCTGAGAAGGTGCAGATGACTTACACGCGATGCGAGGTGCCGGGGTCGGTGATTGCGGTGACGTTTGATGATGGGCCGCATCCGGAGTTCACGCCGCGACTGCTGGACACGCTGAAGGAGCGGAACATTAAGGCGACGTTTTTTATGGTGGGGCGGAATGCGGCGGCGTTTCCGCAGATCGTGAAGCGGATGGTGGAGGAGGGGCATGAGGTGGCGAATCACACGTGGGCGCATCCTTTGCTGACAGGGTATAGTGGCGATGGAGTGGCGTCGCAGTTGAAGCGGGCGCATGACGCGATTGAGAAAGCGGGAGGGGTGGCGCCGATTTTGTATCGGCCACCGTATGGCGGGGTGCGGTTGGGGCAGCGGCGGAGCATTCAGGAGCAGTTTGGGTATCCGACGATTTTGTGGGATTTGGACCCGCTGGACTGGCAGTCGCCGCGGTCGGTGCAGAAGGTGCATGACCGGGTTTTGGCGGGGACGAAGCCGGGGTCGATAGTGTTGTTGCATGACATTCATGAGACGACGGTGAATGCGATGCCGGCGACGCTGGATGTGTTGATTGAGCGCGGGTTTAAGATGGTGACGGTGACGCAGTTGATTCAGTTGGAGGCGCAGCATGCGCCGAAGGTTGCGACAGTTCCGCCGGTTGAGGTGGATGCGCCGGAGGGGTTGGAGAATCCGGTGGGAGTGGTTGAGGGTGAGGCGGTTCCGGGAGTGGCGGAGATGCCGGA
>JARXAL010000242.1 GCA_029865835.1 Verrucomicrobiaceae bacterium | reverse complement strand
GGGGTCCAGCCGGGTTTTTCGACCTTGGTGCGGAAGATGACAGTGTTGTCGAGGGCGATGTCGTCAGTCCAAATGAACTTGGCACCTTGGAAGTCGTTCTCGAAGTAGGGCTGTTTGGGATCGACTTCCTCGACGGTGTATTCCTTGGCGTTCTTCCAGGTGCTGTCGTCGAAGTTGGTGGCCCACCAGTTCTCGGGGAGAGGCTCTTGTTTGACATGCGGATCGGCGGTGTCGCCACTCACGGGACCATGAAAAAAGTTCTTGGCCTTCCAGCTCGCGTTGGTGACGGTCCCATCCGCGAATTTCAGGCAAAAGCCTCCGTCTCCGATGCTGGTGCCGTATTCCATACCGATTTTCGGATCAGCGTTGTCCTTGGCGAGCACGGCGATGGTCATGGGATACTCGGGGAGGAAATCGACGCTGACGACGTTGTGCGGCGTGAACTGAATCGGATCGACAGCGACGAGGCGACCGTTGACGTAGAGCATGAACCAATTGTCGGCATAAACGTTGAGTTTGATCGTGTCGGCGATACTGGGCTTCACGAGGCCGCGCGGGCCGCCTTTGCCTTTTTTGGGTTCTGCGACAGTAGGTGGCGCTGGGGGCACTTCGACCGTTTGGGGTCCGACTTGTCCGACGGGTCGCACCTGTCCGACAGTTCCACCACTGCTATGAACGACCCGTAGCGACGAACTCGCCAGCACCTTGTCCTTCATCGCCTCGATGAGTTCTTCGCGTCCTGGAGAGCCTGCGACCTTCAGCGGCTCAGAAAGGGCATACATCGTGATCACATACGTCTTCGCTCCAGGGCCTTTCGAGTGCGGCGGCTCGTAGCCGATTTCACCTTTGAATCCGGTGCCGAGTTTGCCGATGCGCTGCGAATCCTTCGGCAGGCTCGCGGCATTCGCGGGGATGTCATAGAGGGTCCAATACCACTTCTTGTCACCATCAGAGGTCACGTGATCCATGATCAACGCGTAGCTCTTCGTCGCGGCGGGTGCGTCAGACCATTCCAAAGGCGGGCTAATTCCATCTCCATCTCCATCGCCAGTGAACTCGGTGGGCAAGGCTTGCAGGTCTTCCACGACGGGGCTGGTGATCGTGAACTTTCCATCGCTGCTGCGCGGCTGATCTGGAAGCTCGACAAAAGCCTCCTGCTTGCCGCCACGGCCGACGCCTTCGCCGCGCTTCATCTCTTCGCGGGCAGGAGACTCATCGCCACGAGGCCGAGGAGCGTCACCGGTAGGTGCGTTACCTGCGAGTTCATCGAGTTCCGGTGTGTCGAGCTTGCCGTCGCGATTGTGATCGAAGGTGTTGAATTGCTCCTTTGCTTTCGCCAGCGCATCCGAGACGGATGCACCACTCTTCGCGGCATTCGTCTTCGAATTATCGGCAAACTCCTGCGCAGTGACGACCCCGTCGCCGTTCACATCGATGACGCCTTCGACGGCCGCCTGAGAGCGACTAGGACGGCCACCTTCGCTCTCGGGACGTGGTGGTGGCTCATCACCCGGACGCATCTCACCCTCGCGGCCACCTTTGCCTTTTCCCTTGCCCCTCCCTTTGCCTTTCATACCTTCGGGACCACCACCACCTTGGCGTGCGGTATATACCTCGTTCGCTTTGCCATCGCTGCCGTTGTCGAACTCAAAAGGAAAAGTGCCATCGGCTTTGATCGAGTAGCTGACACTGCGTTTGTCGCCATTCACCTCGTAGCTGAGTTTGTAGCTGTCCTTGCCGATGCTTTCGAAGCCGATGATCTTCGCCCCACGCAGCGCAGTGAGTGCCTCGCGCACGCCTTGGGCACGCGGCTGGGGATCGACCTGCTCTCCCGCCTCCACGACCTCGCCGTGGAAGCCGCCGATGACATACGGATACTTGTTCGATGCATGATAATGATAGCCGCTGGGCGACTCGTGGCCGTGGCACTCGTCGAGAATCGCCACGGGCGAGCCATCCGGCTCCGTGAGGCCATAGATCGGATAACCATCGAGCGCATATGCCACCGGCATGCCTTTCCCGGCCTGCGCCTGGAGATGCAGCGGCGCGATGTGGTAGTGGTAATCATCCGCACGACCGCAATGCCCGCCCCACTCGTCCAGCTCGCCGATTTCATAGCTGATCTCGCCGCGATTGTTCTGCGGGTTGAAGATCGGAATGCCATTCACGGCCAATGCGATCGCGCCGCGCAGGAAGCGGCCTTTGATCATCGCAGGCTCCTTCGCAGGCACCGGCTTTAGCGGGATGCGCCAGGCATTGTCATCGAAATACGGTTGCGGCAGCGGCACCTGTTGCTGCCAGGCCGTGATGCCCACCATCATGTTGTGATCCGGCAGCCCGTTCGAGCCCACATAGAGGAATTCGCCGTCCGCACGCAGATCGAGCCTCATGAAGGGCATGAAGGCCTTCGCAGTCTGCGGCGCGTTCGCTGCGCTGGCAACAGCTGCGGCGGCGAGTTGGAGACTCGATGTCGTGGAAGCCACCTCGACATGCTCACGCTTCCACTCCTCCAGAATGTGCGCCCGCAACACCTCCCGGTCAGTGGTGACCAGATCATGCGCGGCGAGGTTGGTCGCGAACAGCAGGAAGACAGAGAGCGTTTTCATGGTGTGTGATTCTAATCTCAGGAGAGTCAGTATGGCGTTAACGCTTCAGCAGAGATTTGTCGGGATTGTGTAAGGGCATTGCAGACATTCACTGAGTCGCCACCTTCATACGCACAAACTTCTTCGCAGCGCTGCTCATGGCGGGAAGGATACGCACAGTCACTATCTCTGTGATGCCGTCAGGATTGGCGATGATGCTGACGAGTTCGGAGGTGACTCCGGGGGATGGCCAGGCGGTGAGATCGTCACTGATCTCGACGGTATAAATGAGATCGAGCACTCCGATGCGCTTCGGATAGCTGACTTCGAGATACTTTAATCCGTCTCCGGCCTTTGTGACGGAACCTGCTTGAATGGGGTCAGTCTCACTGAGTTTCGGATTGGTATTGAAGGCGTATTCGAGAAGGTTGTTACGTCCGTCGTTGTCGATGTCGCCAAGCGGGCCATTGATGGTGGCGTTGCTGTTGGGATCGATACCGTTGGAGATTTTCCACGCATCGGGCACGCCGTCGTTTTGGGTGCTTACGGGCTTGATGACGGTGAGCGTGCCTGCGGCACTGGTCACGGAGCCGTTGGTGCTGCTAACACTCACGCCATAGTTCGCAGTGTGGGTGCTGTTGGCGTTCGTGAGAGTGAGCGTGGCCATGAAGACGCCGTTTACGTTGACGCCGGTGTCGGTGATTTGGTAATAGCTGGTCGCGCCGCTGATGGGTGTGCCGTTCTTCCGCCACTGCACGCTGGGGACTTTACCATAGCTGGTGAAGGGTGCGTAAAGCGTGATGCTGCTGCCCTGTTGCACGTTCTGCGTCTGCGGTGCCTCGCCAATGTGAGGCGGGTAGTTCTCGGGTGTGATGTTGGTGATGGAGGTCGAGAGTGTGGTGATGATCGTGGAATACGCCGCGTTGGCGGCGAGGTCGGTGGTCTCATACGGATCATCCGTCATGTTGAAGAGTTCATTCGTCACAGGTGGGCCTTTGGTGCGGATGAGTTTGAACATCTTGCTGCCGCCGAGGACGGGATCGGTGAAGGTGTTGAGCGCGGCGGGTTTCGCTACGGAGGTCACGAGCGTCGATGGACGCTGCACACCATTTGGGTTGCCGCTATTGATGGAAAGTAGTGCAGGCCAGAGGTTCAGGCCATCAAACGGTTTGGTGTTCTGTGGCGTGACACCGGTGGCGGCGCAGAGCGTGGGGAAGATGTCACCGACCCAGACATACTGATTGCTGATGACGTTGGCCGCCAACACGCCGGGCCAGCGGATGGAGGCTGGTGTATGAATGTTACCGCCGTCGTAGCTGTCCTGATTTTTGGTGCCGCGCAGGGGATCATTGATGGAGCCAGTGGGTTCGTTGCCGCCGTTGTCGCTCATGAAGACGGCGATGGTGTTGTTGGCAATGCCGGCCGTATCCAATGCTCCAAGCACGCGGCCAATGGCAACATCCATGCAGTCCACGGCGGCGCAAAGTGTGCGTCTTGCGGTATCGGTGACACCGAGGTTTTGATACTTCGTGATGTAGCTCTGCGGTGCGGTGACGCCTGCGTGGACGGCATTGAAAGCGAGATAGAGCAGGATGGGCTTCGACGGGTCCCGATTCTGAATGAGCGAGACCGCTTTGTCGGCGAGGAGGTCAGTAGAGTGTCCGCCATTGCCTTGCAGGTCGGTCGTTTCGTTCTGTGTGACTCCATTGAGCCACCAATCGACGGCCGTGTTGAGGCCGGGATCGTTCGTTCGGTGGCTGAAGTAACCAATGGCACCGCCATACTGCCCGTAGTGGATGTCCCAACCGCGATTGTGTGGCAGGTAGACATCACTTTCCTGTTTCACCGTGAAAGTCGTGCCATTGAGCACGGTGGTGTTGATGTTGTTTGCCCAGCCTCCGATGTGCCACTTGCCGCACATGTAGGTCTGGTAGCCAGCGGCTTTGAAAGTCTGCGGCATGAGGTGCTCGCTGAGGTCCAGGCCTCGATTGTTGCCCGTGGCGGTGCGGATAGTATTTCGACCGGTGAGCAAGCATGAGCGGGTGACGCTGCACACCGGTGTGGCATAGAATTTTTCCAAGCGAATACCATTCGTCAGGAAGCCATCCATGTTGGGTGTTTGAATCCGCACCTGGCCAGCGGCGGTGTGATAGCCGACATCACCCCAGCCTTGGTCATCAGTGAGAATGATGACGATGTTCGGCGGCGTGGAAAAGGCACTGGTCGTATAACTGCCCGCATTGGTGATCGTCGTTGTTTGACCATTGCTGTCTGTCGCAGTGATGGAGTAGGTGATCGTGGTGCCTGAGACTTGCGCTGGGATTTGGGCCGTGAAGGTGCCGCCATTCGCAGGGCCGCTCATCGTCACCGGAGTCGGCGCTGAACCGGATGTCGTGACGACCACGATGTCATCAATGTTCACCGTCGAGCCTGTCGGGCCGCCGACACCATTGCCGACAAAGCCGAATCGCATCTTCAGCGTGCTGGTCAGATCGGTGGCGAGAAGGTTGTAATGATAAAGCTGGTAGCCATGCACGCTGCCAGTGAACTCCGACACCCGTTCGGTAAACGTCGTGCCATTCGCCGCTAGCTGGAAGCTCCAACCGTTCGTGCCTGTGAGTCCAACGGTGCGCACCCAGAACTCGATGTAATTCGTGGTCGGCGATCCGCTGGTGAAGGTGCCCGTCGCATTGATCGCATTCGTCGTCGTGATCATCGTGCGCGTGGGATCGGTGGAGCTCGCTGAGCCCTTGCCCAAGACCGCACCGCAACTGCCTGTGATGCCCGTCGTGTGATTTGATGTGCCAGCAGTTTGCTTGACATTGCCCGCGCCATCCTGGGAGTTCACAGTCCACGGATACGTTGCCCCCGTGCCATCCCAGCCGCCTGTTGCGGTGGCCGTGGTGGACATGGGTTCATTAAAGATGGTGGACGTGGTCTGCGCTCCAGTGCTGTAGGTCAACGTGGTGCTGGTGATCGTGGCACCACTGGCGGGTGTGATCGTGGCACTGACCGTCGTGGCTGCGGTGGTTGGCACGGTCGGTGTTGTCGTGATCGCGTTGATCGTCGGTGCGGGAATAGACCCTGTGCCCGTAAGTGCGATGTCAAAGGCCGCGCCCACGCTGCTGTCACTGCTGGCGATGTGCAAAGCGGCTGACTTTGCCCCGGCGCTGCTCGCATTGAACTGCACGACAAAATTTGAAGTCGTTCCGATGGCGATGCTCGATGCCGGTGATGTCGTTACGGTGAAAAGCGAGCTGTGCGTGCCGTCGATGCTCAAACTGATGCCCGTGAGCGCGGTGGTGCCGTTGTTGGTGATCGTGAAGGTCTTCGACAGCGTGCTGCCCACACTCACACTGCCATAGCCGACCGTACTGAGGCCATCCGTCAGCGTCGTGACGCCTTGCGACACGGCGATCTGCGTCGGCGTGAGTGCGGCTGTGCGCACGGCAAAGACAGGATACGACGAGGTCTTCGGCTCATGGCTGATGATGCCCTGCGCATTGCGTGGCGGAGTGGAGGTCGTATTCAATCCAAACTCCACGACCAGCGCGGCGAGTGCATCATTGTTCTGCGTCGTCGAAGTCCAATACGAAGTCGCCGTGGCGGATGGGAAGAGCAAACGATGCGCTGGCGGCTTGATGTTCGTGAGACTGGTGAAAGTGGTCATCGTGTAATCCACCAGCGACTCCATTTCTTTCACGTTCGGCATGCGCCAGTCACTGAAGCCCGCATCTGTGAGTCCTTCGATGTCTGCCAATGCCGTTGACCATGTCGCCGCCGTGCGAGGCACCTGCTTCCACATCAAACCCGTGTCGAGGTCAGTGACGGTGCCGTCGTTGTTGCTCACATAGTTGTGGCCGTTCGTCTGCTTGGCACCGCGCACATAGCGGGCGTGGTAGCGCAGGGTGCCGCCTGCGCTGATGGTTTCCGACTTCGGCTTCGGCCCCAGGCCACCACCTTCATTCGTACACCACACATTCGTCGTGCTCGTGCCGTAGAGATCGCTGCTCCACCAATAGCCCGCCCGTGCCACGGGATGGTTCGGGAAGAAGGCCGTGTTCAGGGCCGGGTTCGATACCTGATGATTGAACAAGCAGAACAACTCATGTGGTGTCGGGAGCCGCCAATCATTGTAGCCGCCCGTAGTCACGCTCGCCGCATTCGCGACGGCGTTTTCCCAAGTGGACTCGCCATTGTCCACGCTCTGCCACATCAGGCCGGTGACGTTGTCGGTGATGGTGCCATTGCCGTTGTTGGTGAAAGCCTGGGCATTGATGGTGTAGTCGCTGTCCTCGCCATCACCTGCCGAACCGGTGAAATTGCCCGTCTGTGAAGTGTCCGGCAGCGCGATCATGCTCTTGCCGCTCATCGGGTAGGTGGTGACGCGATTGCCGTTGCTCGTGTAAGTCGTCGTCGTCGTGCCGGTGCTCGGATGGCGATAGGTCATCGTGTAGCTCTTGGGCACCGCTTTGCGGTTCAATCGCCAGCACACGTCGTAGGTCACGCTGCTCACCGTGTAGCGCATGAGGTAATCATCCTCGCTTGGCGTACCGCTCACGTTTTCGATGAAGTGACCGCTGCCATCCACGCTCAGCGCCACGGGATTCTTGAAGGCGATGATCGCCGCGCTTGGCACCTGCTGCGCCGTGTAGCCACCGGTGCCTGAGGCACGCATGTTTGACACACTCGGCTGGGGATCGATCTGCGAGTCAAAGTTCACCACCACGCCATGCATGGCATTCATCATGAAAGGGTTCGAAGGCGTCCAGCTCGCCGTGCCGGAGTTGTAAGTGCCTCGTGCATGATAATGATAGCCCCAGGTGCCGTGATCGTGGCCGCCATCGGCATCCAGCGTCTGCATGGGCGAGCCATCCGGCTCCACATAGCCATACACCGGATAGCCATCCAGCGCCCAGGCGATGGGTTTGTCATTCCCCAGCACCGGGATCAAATGCACCGGATAGATGTGGTAGTGATAATCATCCGCCAGACCGCAGTGACCGCCATAAATGTCGAGCTCGCCGATATCATAGCTGAACTGCCCAGTGTTGTTGCGCGGATTGAAAATCGGTACGCCATCCGACCCTAGCGCAACCGCTCCGCGCAGAAAGTTCCCATTCAGCGAGATCGGAGAAGCCGCAGGCACGGGCACCAGCGGCAGCTTCCACACGTTCGGCTGCCCAAAGCCCAACGAACCCGCGTTGTTCGTCCCATTCGTCGTCCCGATGAAATACGAAACCGGCATCGGTACCTGCTGCTGCCAGGTCGTGATCCCCACCATGAGATTCGGCTGCCGTGTACGATCCGGGATGCCATCGCTCTCGATGTAAAAGTAGTTCGCGTCATTGTAGAACCGCAGCTTCGGCTTGAACGGCAAAAACGAAGCCGACATCAGCTCCCCATTGCTCGGAGCCGTCAACGTCGAGCCCTGGGCGAGCATGGCTAGGCTCGTCATCATGGAGGCCACCTGCACTTCCTTCGTCACCACCGGCTTCGCTGCCGGTTGGTAGTCCGCCTTAGCCAAAGCCATCCGCTTGGCCATAAACTCATCCGCGATGTGCTTTCGCAGCATCTCCTTGTCCATCGGCAGCCCGCTGGAATCGGTGGTATGAGCGTTTAGCGCCAGCGGCACTAGGCAGAGAAAGGCAACAAAGGGTTTCATGGCTGTGCTCAGACTGCCGGGAACGTGTCAGCCCCTCTTCACCAAGCCGAGGCAGAATTGTCGGATTTGTGTAAAGACTCCTTACCGCTGACGAAACCAGCCCGTGATGCTCATGCGTGTCTTCTTTGTCGGCAACACTTCATGCCAAAAATCGCCGGCCATGAAACAGACCATGGTTCCCATTCGGGGCTCGATCAGGATGAAAGCGCCTGCTTTGTCTCCCGCTGTGGTCCAGAGCTTAAGTTCGCCACCATCACCAGACTGCCAGTTTGGATTCAAATAGAGAATGGTCGTCACGATACGGTCATTCGTGCCGGCATGACGGTCCAGATGCGCCGCATAAAACGCGCCTTCAGGATAAATCGCAAAATGCCCCTCATACTCGAACAAGCCAAGGAAGAACCGCTGATTCAGCGCGAGCCTCAGCACCTCTAGCTTTGCCAAATAGACAACTTGTTCCACCGAGGCGGCGTCCGCTTGCAGCCACATCACGTGGTCACCCCGAATGTCTTCACGCACCTGTAGATTTAACCCACGCCCCACACCAGCACGTTTAAAATCATCCCGATTTCTGGCTTCAGAGCACTCCACCCTCAGGCGTAATGAATCCGCCTCATCAAGACATCCAGGCATCGAAGCCCAACCAAACTGGTCTATTGCATTGAGCATCTCGATCATGCGCCCACCAGCGAGAGCATCAGGGCATTAGCGAGACAAATCTTCCACCGCCCAAGGCGTAAACCAACAAAACTTTGTCAGCATCCAGTAAAGACGATAGCCCAGCAGTCAAAAACAGGCACATTAAAACTAATGCGCCTCCTTATCATCGACGACGACACCGAGCTCTGCCAGCTCGTGGCCGATTACCTGAAGCCCATGGGCTTCGAGGTCGAGATGGAGCACAATGGCGAACGCGGAGCTGACCTCGCCACGTCGGAACAGTGGGCTGCCATCATCCTTGATGTCATGATGCCCGGCTGCGATGGCTTTGAGGTCCTCCGCCGCATTCGGGCTAAGTCGAAGGTGCCCGTCATGATGCTCACCGGCCGCGGTGAGGAGGTGGACCGCATCGTCGGGCTAGAACTGGGAGCGGATGATTATTTGCCAAAGACGTTTTCTTCTCGCGAGCTCCTCGCCCGGCTGCGTGCGCTGCTGCGGCGCACGGGTTGGATCGCTGAAACGGCTCCACAGGCCCCCGTCAAAGAACTCGTCACCGGTGAGTTGCGCATCAATCCCGAAACGCATGCCGTCGTTCTCGGTGCCGAGCCTTTGCAGCTCACGCCGGCTGAGTTTGGCCTGCTGCTCTCGCTCGCCAAAGCCCATGGCCGCGTCAAAACCCGCGAGCAACTCATCGAGGAGGTCGCTGATCGCGAATGGGATGTGTTTGACCGGGCCATCGACATGCATATCTCCACGCTGCGCAAAAAACTCGGTGATGACCCAAAGGAACCGCGCTTCATCAAGACAGTGCGGGGCTATGGCTACCAACTCGTGACCCCAGGACGATGAGCCGTCTCAAACTCCCGCTCTATGGCAAGATCCTCTCGTGGTTCGCTCTGAACCTCGCCATGCTGGCGGTGCTGTTTGTCCTTTTCCTCAGAGCGCAGTTCAACCTCGGACTCGACTGGATGCTCTCCGGCGAACCGGGTGACCGCATCGCAGCCATCGGCGAGAGCCTGACTTTCGAGTTCTCCCGCCTTGCTGAAAGCGAGTGGCCTGCCCGTTTGAGCGAGCACGATCAAAAGCACGGCGTCACCTTCGGCCTCTTTGACGGACGCGGCGAGCAGGTCTCTGGCAAAGCCGTCGCGCCACCTGCCGAAGTGCTACCCAAACTCATCGACCGTCGTCCTCCCGGCGATGGCAGTCCGCGCCGCCAGCCAGGTCCCGTCTCGAAACGACCTGCGGACGCACCACCAAAGCCGCGCTTCATGTTGCGTGCAGGCGATCCCGCCCGCTACTGGGCTGGCATTCATCTAGACCTCGTCGCGCAAGGCGGTCGCTCACTCACGCTCGTCATGGTTTCGGATAGCATCAGCGGCGGCGGCCTCTTTTTCGATCTTCGTCCGTGGCTCTGGCTCGCTGCTGCAGCACTCCTCATCTCCGCACTCATGTGGATGCCCTTCGTGCGTGGCATCACCGGCTTCATCCGCACGCTCAACACCGCCGCAGGCCGCATCGCTCATGGCAAATTCGACGAGCGCATCGAAAAGAAACGTAACGACGAACTCGGCGAACTCTCCACCTCTGTGAACGCCATGGCCGCACAGCTCGGCGACTACATGACGCAGCAGCGCCGCATCACCGCCGATGTCGCGCACGAGCTGTGCAGCCCCATCGCGAGAATGCAGATGGCCCTCGGCGTGGTGGAGCAACGCAGCACGCCTGATCAGGCCACCTATCTGCAAAATCTCGATCGCGAGCTTCAGCACATGGCCAAGCTCGTCGAGGAAGTGTTAGCCTTCACCAAAGCCGAAACCATCCCAGACCGCGAGACGCCCGAAGGCATCGACTTGCGCGAATTACTCCAGAACGTCCTCGCCCGCGAAGCCCCCGAAAACGGCATCCAACTCGAAATCGGCGACATCAAGCTCCACAACCTCCGAAACGCCCTCGACCGCGCGATTGGCAATGTTGTGCGAAATGCCGTGCGCTACGCCGGCGACATCGAAATCCATGCGAAAGCCGAAAATGGCCGCGTCATCATTCAAATCCTCGACCGTGGCCCCGGCGTGCCTGAAGAGGCCGTGTCACGCCTCTTTGAGCCCTTTTATCGACCAGAAGCCGCCCGCGGCCGCAACACCGGCGGTAGCGGCCTCGGTCTAGCGATCACAAAACGTTGTATCGAAGCCTGTGGTGGCACAGTCATCGCCCGAAACCGCGCCGGAGGCGGCCTGGAGGTGCAAATCAACCTTCATGTAGGGAAAGGCAGCTTATTTTCTCCTGTTGTGCCCTCCGAAAATGACGCTTAACTGAGCGGCCATATGGCAAAATATCAGATTCTCGTCGCCGACCCCATTTCCGACAAAGGAATTGAACTCCTTCAGTCCGAGCCCACCTTTGACGTGGTCGTCAACCTCGGCCTCAAGCAAGAGGCTGATTTCGTCGCTGCCGCAGCAGGCGCCCACGCCATCATCGTCCGCAGTGGCGTAAAAGTCACCGCCAAGGTCATCGAAGCCGCACCGAACCTGAAAGCCATCGGTCGTGCGGGTGTCGGCGTCGATAAC
Source organism: Verrucomicrobiaceae bacterium (assembly GCA_029865835.1). Taxonomy (GTDB): domain Bacteria; phylum Verrucomicrobiota; class Verrucomicrobiia; order Verrucomicrobiales; family Verrucomicrobiaceae; genus JAGRPD01. The sequence continues at coordinate 15,554 of JARXAL010000242.1, read as the reverse complement.
ATCGACGTTCCTGCCGCCAGCAAGCGTGGCGTCGTCGTGATGAACACTCCCGGAGGCAATACCATCTCCACAGCCGAGCAGGCCTTTACCCTCATGATGTCCCTGGCGCGCAAAACGCCTCAAGCTCACGCCACCATCATCGAAGGCCGCTGGGACCGCAAAAAATTTCAGGGTACCGAAGTCTTCGGAAAAACCCTCACCGTCCTCGGCATGGGCCGCATCGGCGCCGAGTATGCCAAACGCGCTAAAGCCTTCGGCATGCGCGTCGTCGCCTATGACCCTTACCTCTCCAAAAACCGCGCTGAAAGCCTCGGCGTCGAGCTTTGCGGAGACTTGGATGCCGCCGTCATCCAAGCCGACTTCATCACCATGCACATGCCGATGACGCCGGAGACCAAACACATGATCAATGCCGAGCGCCTCGCCAAACTCAAAAAAGGCGTTCGCATCATCAATTGCGCTCGCGGTGGCCTCATCGACGACAACGCTCTCGCCGCCGCTCTCGAATCCGGCCAAGTCGGTGGCGCAGCTTTGGATGTCTTCGAGGTCGAACCCCCTCCAGCCGACTACCCCCTTTTGAAGGCCCCCAACACCGTCTTCACCCCCCACCTCGGTGCATCCACGGATGAGGCCCAGGAAAACGTCGGTATCGAGATTGCCGAAACCATTCGGGAGAACCTTCTCAAAGGCACCGTCGTGAATGCCGTCAATATGCCCAACGTGGATCCCACCACCCTTGCTGCACTCGGCCCCTTCCTACACTTTGGCGAACTCCTCGGCCGACTCGTCTCCCAGCTTGCACCTTCCCACTCCAACGTTGTGCGAATCAGCTACTGCGGGAAAGTCGGTCAAGGCGACACCACCCTCATTTCCCGAGCCGTATTGAAAGGCTTCCTGGAACGCCCCGTCGGTGCCGATCAGGTAAACTACATCAATGCCAATGGCGTCGCCGACAACCTCGGGATCCGCTTTACCGAAAGCCGTCTCCCCGAACCCTCCGAATTTAACGACCTCATCGAAGTCGAAGCCTCCAACGATACCGAAACAGCCAACATCACCGGCACCTTCTTCGGAGGCGACCCACGCATCGTCAAAGTCAACGGCCGCCGCATCGACGCAAAACCGGAGGGCACCCTGCTGCTCATCGAAAACATCGACCGGCCCGGCATGATCGCGGCCTACTCCGCCACCCTCGGCCAGAACAAAGTCAACATCGCGGACATGTCCCTTGCCCGTGATAAGGAGACAGGTAAAGCCCTCACCTTGCTCACTCTCGATTCCGTCCCTTCAGACGCCGTCATTGCCGAGCTCGAGAAAATCGAAGGCATCAGCCGCATCCACGTCGTCGCCGTTCAGTAGCCTGAGCGTTCTAAGAAGAGAGGGGTATCAATCTCACAGCACCAAAAATGCTGTTTGGCCTTTGGCAACGTAGTGTTGTAAGCGAACAAATGGACCATTCTGATGATGCCCAAATACAATCATAGCCCCACCAGAAAAGAGGCGGAGGTTGATGATGATCTTAGGCTAATCTAAAATCCATAAAAACTCACCTTGGTAGCGCTGCGATGCCGTCGCTTTGCAATCGTCGGAAATGTTCAGATCGGCCCTCGATAATCAAACTCCTAGGCGAATGCTGACGGATTCGGATTGAAAGCCTGACAGAATCCCAAGCGGCCAATTGCATCCCCAATCACACCACCACAAATCACACCACCACAAATCACCCACTGCAAGATCCGACAGACAAGTTCGCGAACAACCTGAAGCAATGGCTTCACTATCGGCTTTAACGTACCGCCACCCCACCCGGCTTGCGGACCTTCAATAGCACCGGGCGACTCGTCTGCACTCCGTCCACTGTTGTCCGCAGATGAAAGAAACGTGTCGTCTCAGGCAACCACTTCGGCCCGGCCGTTATGAAGAATTTCCGCTCACTCTCAACCGCCGGCACCAGCAATCCATTCAGCCCTACGTTATCGACATAAACTCCAAATGGAAGATTCCTCCCCGCGTCATCCTTCCCGAACGGCACCGCCTCCTTAAATTCACCTAACCGCGTCACCTTAACCACAGCGCTGATCGTCTCCCCCGGCTCAATCGTCAGTTCCAGCGGTTTCCCAGGCTCAATTCTCGGCGATCCCACCACCCCATCTGGCACCACCTCAATCACGACTTGCGCTGCCTTCCCCAACTTGATGTTTCCCAGCCCCCCAAGCTCTTTCACGACCTTCTTCCCACGCACCATCGCCGTCGCCGTCAACTTAACCGCTTTCACCTGCTCCGGCGTGGGCATCGGCGCATCCAATTCGGCAAACAGCAACCCATCCGCACTAATCTGCTCCCTCTCCAAAACAACCGGCGTTGTGGCGCTGAAGCCCTTTGGCAATCCCGTCACCTCCACCTGCACTTCTCCGTCAAACCCATCCATTCGGTCGACCTTGAACCCGAACTCTTTCCCACTCCCAGGGCTCACCACCGGATTCAATCCTGATACTGAAATCTTAAAATCCTCCTGCCGTTCGCGCACCGTCATTTGATACTTGAACTCAGGCCCTCCCCTCTGCGTCACATCCCCCAGCCTCACCACATACTCCCCCGCCTCTCTCGCAGTAAACAAAAGATGCGAGTCCTTCCCCCAGCGCCTCATCGGATCATCATCGTTCTGATAGTATAGCCGAAACACAGGCAGACCATTCGGACTCGGTTCCGACCCGGGTGGCAACTCCTGAACCACATAACACGGCTCTCCAAGGGGATGACTCTGTGGCGTCGTTCCAAAATACGTGTTCCTCTTCCCCTCCCCAGGATAGACCTTGAATCCCGAATCCGGCCCGCGCGGATACAGCCAAAACTTCACCACCTCTCCATTGGCAAAAAGATACTCATTCAAATCCATCTCCTCCCAGTTGTGAATGCGGAAATCATCACTCGTGTCCGAGTCCTTTCCCCGAAACGTAAACCACGAGTCCCGCACAGCACGCAGCACCACCTGTTCCACCGCGCGCCCATCCGCATGCAGGATCTCCAATTTCGAATCCAGCGGCGACTTCATCCGCTCCGCCTTCACATCAAACACCCATTCCTCGCCCGCACCTGAACGGAATCGATACAAATCGAAGTCCCCTGGCCCACCCACCACACCAGACACATCCAAGTTCTTCTTCAAACGCATCGCCTGCCCTGGCGAATCATTGGGCTCCGTCTCGACCACCTGAGACATGCCAGCCACTGCCACCAAATCCTTTGCTTTCACTACCACCTTTTGATCCCCCTCTTCCTTCGCCACCTTCACCTCCGCTGGCAACAAATAGCTCTCCATGCTGCCATCCATCCGCGCCACCAAAACCTTGTCCATCCCGGACTCCATCGCAAGGGCAGCCCCCACATCCGACTGTTTCCCAAGAACCGCCAACTGCTCGACTCGAGGCAAAGACCACGCCTTCACGGTCAGATCCGACGATGACGAAACCAGCGTCTTCCCATCGCCCGCTAATGCCAACCTCACCACATCGCCTTCATGTGCAAATCTCGCCTGCACGAGCGGATTGATCTGCGGCTTGTCGACCGACAGCAATCTCCACATCCGAATCCGATTGTCCGCCCCACCCGCAATCACATGCTTGCCATCCAACGTGAACAGCACCGAATACTGCTCGTCCTGAGGTTGGTTCAAAGTATCCAATCGCTCGCCCGTTCGCGTGTTCCAAAGCTTCACCGTCTGGTCCGCACTCGCACTCGCCAGCACCTTCCCATCCGGACTGAACGCCAAGTCAAAAACTGCCCCCGTGTGCACCTCGATTCGATGCTTCACCTCGCCGCTCTCCGCATCCCAAATTGTCACGATCCGGTCATAGCCACCCGTCGCCACCAACTTCCCATCCGGCGAAAACGCCGCATCATAAAACATATCGCGACTCCCCCCTCCAAACTCTCGCACCTTCTCCCCACTCGACACATCCCAAATCACCGCGACCCCACGGACACCGGTCACCCCACTCGCCGTCAGCAACCGCTTGCCATCCGCCGAAAAACTCACCGCATTGACCGCCCCAGGATGCCCACGAAAAACCGACTTCACCTCTCTCGTTTTCACATCCAAAAGCTCCACCGAATCCTGCTGAGCCACCGCAAGCCATCGCCCATCAGGTGAAAATGCCACCGCCGCAATCGGCCGCTTGATCCCCGCCCGCGCCTCAATTTCTGGCACCACCAAGGTGGACAAGATCGACACATCCTTCGCCTTCTCAGGCCCCTTCGCCCCCGCATCCACCCACGCCTGCAAGATGGCAATCTCCTTCTCACTCGGCTGCGGTTCCTTCTTCGGTGGCATTGAAGGCTTTTCCTCCTTCGTCACTGTCCGCACCAGGAAACTCTCCTTGGCCTTCCCCGGCACAATCGACGGCCCGCTCTCTCCACCCCGCATCATCTCACCAAACGTCTCCAACGAAAGATCCCCCTCGCGGTCCGCATCATTGTGACACCCCACGCAGTATTCCCTCAGCACAGGCGCCACATCCGCATGAAAGTCCGGTGCCGCCAGCCCTATGGACGGCGCGATGATCAAAGCAACAAACAGTCTCATAAAATGGTCCTCAAGCTTAATGCTGAAACAAAAACTCCCGACTCGTCATCAACGCCCAAAACAAGTCCTCCAACGCCTCCCGCCTTGCACCTCCAGACCCCTTCGCAAACGCATCAACGAAGGGCTCCTTCTCCGCATCAGTCGGCTTTCTCGACAGGCACAACATGAACGCTTCCTCGACCAACCGCTCACTATCCGCTCCAGCCTTCGCCATCAGCTTCGTCACTCGACTGTCCGGCTTCGCCAGTTTTTGATTCACCGTATCGCCATTCGACAGGTGCATCGCCTGCACCATGCTCGGCTGAATGGATCGCTCGCACTCACAGGCAATGTCACGATCATTCCGCCCAAACGTCTGAAGAAAATACGACGCCACCGCCGAATCATACAACTGCAAGGCACGCGTCCCCTTCGGATAAAAATCCGTCTTCTGCATGCTGCCATCCTGCAACTTGACCGATGTAAACTCGCCCGGAATATCCGTGATACCCGCAATCGCATCGTGCAGCACCTCCGCAATCAATCGCCTCGGATAGTAACGGGAAAAATAGCGCGTATCGCCCGCATTCTCAGGCAGCGTGACACTGCTGCGCTGATAGGTCTCACTCTGGAGGATGAGCCGCATCAGGGCCTTCAAATCATATCCATTGCTTACCAAAGAATCCGCCAAAGCCGTCAGCAACGGCTCGTTGCTCGCCGGATTTGAAGCCCGCAAATCATCCACCGGATCCACGATCCCCATCCCAAAAAAGGCCGCCCACACCCGGTTCGCAATCGTTCGCGTGAAGTAAGGATTCTCCGGTGCCGTCAACCACTTCGCCAAATGGTAACGCCGATCCTCCGGATCATTAGGATCGAGTGCCTCGCCATCAAGCGGAGCAGGAATCTGCGGCTTGCCAGTGCGCGGCTGCAGCAACTCCCCACGCGGCTCCACATACAGCGTCCGAACCCCGTCGCCGTTGCGACTGTCACCACCCCACCCCTTCGCCCGCACCCGTGAAAACAAATTCGCAAACCCATAGTACTGATCGTTCGTCCATTTCTCCAACGGATGGTTGTGGCACTTCGCGCAATTGATCGACAGCGCCAGAAACGTCTGGCTCACATTCTCCGCCATCGTCTCGGGATCCTGATTCACCGCATAAAAATTCGTCGCTCCATTCTTCATGCTGTCGCCCGATGCCGTCACCAATTGCCTCGCCAACTCATCCCACGGCGTATTCTCCGCCACCCGTTCCCGCAGCCACAGGTAGTAAGCCTTCACCGCCTCCGGCCGCAGCAGCTTCCCGTTGATCATCAGCATGTCCGCCCACCGATACGTCCAGTAGTCCACAAACTCCGGCCGCGCCAAAAGGGCATCAATCAACCGGTCCCTCTTGTCACTGCCATCGGCCGCCAAAAATGCCCTCGTCTCTTCTGGAGTCGGCAACACCCCGATCGTATCCAGATAAGCCCGCCTCACAAACTCCGCATCCGTCGCCTGAGGTGAGGGCTTCAAGTTCAGCCTCTGCAATTGCTCCAATACCTTGTCATCAATCACATTCCGGCGCGGCGCCTTCGCGTAATCCATCTTCGCCAAATCATACGCAAATGGCGAGGTCAAACGAGCCAGCACAATCTGGCTGTCAAACCAGGCCGTTACTGCCCCCTCACCATGTCCGATCACACTCACCAAACCAGACTTCCCATCCACCGACGCCACCACCTCATTCGATGAGGTAAACTTCGCCCACCGTGTCACATCCCGTACCCGCCCATCACTGTAGTGCGCCCTCACCATCAATTGTTGCTTCTCCCCAGGCTTCAACAACGACAACTCCGGCAGCACCTCGATCCGCTTCACCCGCGCCTCTTCCTCCACCGGCCCCGGCGCACCCGCAGCCACCCACTCCGCCAAAATCCGATAGTCCAACGACTTCACCTCAATCAACTTTCCCCCCTTATGCCTCGTCGCCACCGTCGGCTTCGTCAGCAAAAGACTCTTCGCCGGTTGAGCCAAGTCCACCCGCCGCCCGCGCACCCCCCTCGTGATCGTCTGAAAATCAGATTCGATGTCATAGCCCATCAGACTCAATCGAAATCCGCCCTTCCCCGCCAACGCCCCATGACATCCTCCCGAATTGCACGTCGCCTTCGTCAGCACCGGCATCACATCATTTCGGAAACTCCACTCATGCGCACCCGCCATGCCCTTCACCGTCACCTGAGCCGTCGCCACCGCACCATCTGCAGCCGTCGCTGTGATCACCACCTCCCCATCTTTCACCGGCACCAGAACACCTTCCGCATCCACACGCGCAACACCCGCATCAGACGAACGCAAAGTCACCTTCTCTCCTGGCCCCGCAAACCCATCCCCCATCCGCACCGCCAAGACTCCATGCCGAGCCTCCATCCCATCCAGGGTCACTTGCTCAGGCAGCAACTTCAACTCCGCCGCCCCCGCATCAGCGATCAAACCCGCAACCACAAAGCAGTGCAACCATCTTGGTTGCACCACTCGCCGCCCCTTCACCAAACAAGCTGCAAGCTTGCTCCACTTTGAATTCGTCTTCATCACGCAAACAATTCCTTAACAGCTTCCGATCCAAAATCCGTCAGCGGAAACGGCCTCCCCGCTGGCCCCGGCAAATGACTGTGCGAATCCAGCCCCAGACTATGAAAAATCGTCGCCACCACATCTCCCGGCGTCACCGGACGCTCCGCCGGAAACCCTCCAATCGGATCACTCTTCCCAATCACCCTCCCACCCTTCACACCACCACCCGCAAACGACACCGTGAAACACTGCGGCCAGTGATCTCGCCCACCCGCCGGATTCACCTTCGGCGTCCGCCCAAATTCACACAACCCCGTTACCAATGTGTCCTCCAACATCCCCCGTTGATCCAAATCCTCAATCAAGGCCGAATACGCCTGATCATACATCGGTGCCACCTGGTCCTTCATCTGCGGCACATCAATGAACGGCTTCGACCCGTGAATGTCCCAGGACAACTCATTGAATACCGTCAAAAACGTGTTCACCGTCACAAATCTCACCCCGTTCTCCACCAACCGCCGCGCCAGCAGCATGCACTGCCCCACCCGGTTCATCCCATACCGCTCCCGCACCTTCTTCGGCTCCTTCGACAAATCAAAAGCCGTCCGCGCCTGCGGACTCGTCATGATCCGATACGCCGATTGAAAATTGTCATCATACAATCGCGCATCCTCGCTCGACTCAAATTGCTTCATCGTCTGCTCAATGATCGCCCGCATCCCCCGGCGACGCTCCAACCTCGCCGCCCCGATCTGATCCGGCGGCAGCAAATCCGGCACATTGAAATTCTCCGCCGAAGGATCCGCCATCAGCGCAAATGGATCAAATGCCTTCCCCAAAAAGCCCCCCGCCTGCCCGTTCGGCAAATTGCCACCCCCTCGACCCATCAACTCAGGCAGCACCACAAACGGCGGCAAATCCGACCGCTGCCTCATCAGGTAGCTCGCCACCGACCCCGCATGCGGCGTGTTGATTCCCCCCGTGAACCGCCTCCCCGTCTGCATGATCTGCCACCCCGCATCATGCACCGCCGCCCCATCGTGATGACACGAGCGAATCAAAGAAAACTTGTCCGCGATCTTCGCATGCATCGGCAAAATCTCCGAAAGATCAATGTCCGTCGACTTCGTTCGAATCGGCTTGAACGGCCCCCGCACCTCGCTCGGCGCATCCGGCTTCATGTCCCAAAGATCAATGTGACTCGGCCCCCCCAAGTTGAAAATCATAATGCACGACCGCTGATCATGCCCCGCCTTCACCGCCCCCGCCTGCTTGGCACTCAAATACTGCGGCAGCGAAAGCCCCGCCGCACTCAGCACACCCAACTGCAAAAATTCACGCCGCTTCAGGTGACTCCCACCACAAAGATTGGCCCTTTGATCAGCTAAAAAATCAAACATAAAAGTGCGCGTGTTGGTTCAAACATCTACTCCCGCTCATCCAACACGAACGAGAGCACCAACAAAATACGCACCTTCCATCCCACTCCTATCGCCTTCACATGGCTGAACAGCCCCTATCATTTGTATTATCCACTCACCTCCAACCTCCGCGACGCTGGCAACCGCCTCTCTGCGTGAACCCTCCCAAAAAGACTTTCGAATCGCCAAACATCCCTCCGCTTTGCTAAGCTCCTCTGCAATTCATCTCCATGAAACTTTCACGCTCTCTGACCCTGGCACTGTCTCTCGCCTTCGCCCAGACAACTCTCGCCGAAGCCGTCAAAGATCGCGAAGGCGCCGTCCGCAATGACCGTGCCAAAATGGAACACGACGCCCGCTGGATCTACAACGACGTCGAACAAGGCTTCACCGAAGCCGCAAAATCAGGCAAACCCCTCCTCGTCGTCCTCCGCTGCGTCCCCTGCCTCGCCTGCATGGGCATGGACGCCGCCGTCCTCGCTTCCGACGAACTCTCGCCCCTCCTCGATCAGTTCGTCTGCGTCCGCCTCATCAACGCCAACGCCATCGATCTGCAACTCTTCCAGTTCGACTACGACCTCTCCTTCTCCACCCTCGTCTTCAATGCCGACCGCACCATCTACGGTCGCTACGGCTCCTGGCAGCACCAAAAGGACTCCCAAGATACCAGCCTCGAAACCTACACCAGCGCCCTCCAGCGCGCTCTCGAACTCCACCGCGCCTATCCCGGCAACAAAGCCTCTCTCACTGGCAAACAAGGCGGCCCCACCCCCTTTCGCACACCTGTCGACATCCCCAAACTCGCCGAACGCTACGGCCGCGAACTCGACTGGAAAGGCAATGTCGTCAAAAGCTGCGTCCACTGCCATCAAATTGGCGACGCCTTCCGCGCCGTCTATCACGAGGCCAACAAACCCGTTCCCCTCGAATTCATCTACCCCATGCCCGCCCCCGAAACCCTCGGCATGACCCTCACCGCCACCAACACCCTGCGGATCGATCAAGTCGCCCCGAACTCCGCCGCCGCCAGAGCAGGCCTGCAACCCGGTGATCTCATCGAAACCTTCAACAACCAACCCCTCATCTCCGTCGCAGACGCCGCCTGGGTCCTCCACCGCAGCCCCGCCACAGGCACCCTCCCTCTCACCCTCCGCCGCAACGGCGAACCCGTGTCCCTCTCCATCACCCTCGAACCCGACTGGCGCTACAAAACCGACATCTCACGCCGCGTCGGCGCTTGGTCGCTGCGCGGCATGGCCACCGGCGGACTCGTGCTCGAAGACCTTGACGACACCGCCCGCTCCGAGCGCGGACTTGATACCCAAAGCCTCGCCCTCTGGGTCAAAGGCCTCGGCCAATACGGCCCCCACGGCCTCGCCAAACGCGCCGGCTTCCAAAAAGACGACGTCCTCATCGAGATCAACGGCATCAAAAACCGCCTTCCCGAAAGCGAACTCCTCGGCCGCCTCCTCAGCGATCCCAAAGGCAAACACCCCCTCCCCATCACCCTCCTCCGCAACAAAAAACGCCTCGCCCTCACCCTCCCCATCGCAACAGAACAGTGAAACGTCGATCGCCCCACTTCCCATTCACCGGCGGATGACTCATTCAATCCAACCTTCAATCCGCTCCTCGACAAAAGACAGCTCATCCGTATCATTTCCAGAATGACAATCGCCCTTCCACCTGCCTTGGACCATTTGGTTGAACGACTGCTCAGCACCGGACGTTACGCCGATGAAGGCGAGGTCGTGCGTGAAGCCCTGCGTGTTCTAGAACAACAGGAGTTCGACGAGTCTCCCGCCTTGGAAGCTGCCATTCTCGAGGGTGTTCACTCCCCGCATACCCCATACGACATTTCTGTTCTTGAACGCATCAGGCAAAACGCCTGCGCTCAGGCATGAGTCTCGAAATCTCCATCGCTCACAGAGCTGAGCAGGACCTGACACAGCAGTACCGCTGGTATCTTGAGAATGCCGACCTTGATGTCGCCGAGAGGTATCTACTTGCTGTGCACGAGACCATCCAGTCCATCGCTAAACAGCCAAGCCTCGGCATTCGCCGCCACTTTGCTGCTCCAGAACTTGCCTTGATCCGCAGCATCCAAATCAGAAGGCCATTCGATCGCCATTTGCTCTTCTACTGGGACGGCAGCACCCTCCGCATAGAGCGCGTCATGCATGGAGCCCGGGATTTGCCTCATCGGCTACTCGAAGAACCAGAAGCCTGATTTGGCGTAAAAGCCGTACCCGAATCTTCGAGGAAACTCGCATACCTCAAAGGATCGGTCACCTCACTTCCCCTTCACCCGCGGATTACTCATGTAATACAGCTTCCCGTCCTCCGCTCCCCCCACAAAATCCGGCACCCCGTCCCCATCAAAGTCCACCACCGTTGGACTCACATCGTGACCCTCAATGTTCACCTCCGCCAGCAACCCGCGATCCGCAAAAAACCACTTCCCTCCTTCACTCCCCGTCTGCTGAATGAAGTTCGCATTCGCTGAATTCAGCAGAATGTCAAGCTTGCCGTCGCCATCCCAATCGACCACGCACAACTTCCGCCGACCACTCTTACCCGCAATACCCGCGTTGAGCCGCAACGGCTCCCCCGGCTTCATCACCACCGGCGTCTTCACCTTCAGTCCGTCAGGTACCACCGCCGCAGACACATCAGCCGCGCATAACACCCGCTTAGGTGATTTCAAAATCAGATTGTCCCCCTGCTTCGCCCGCTCAAAAAACGCCAGATAACCTTCCTGATCCAGCATCACCAAATCCATCAGTCCGTCCGCATTCCAATCCACCGCCACCGGTGTCGTCCGCCACTGGGTCAGCAATCCCTTCCCCTCCGGCTTCATCCACCCGTAGGCCAGACGCGGCTGCTCACCCTCCCACTCTACCTCCACCGGCTTGCCCTTCGCTAACTTCGGCTCCGCACGCGTCCCCACATTCTTAAACCACGTCACCTTGCCCAAAATCGAATTCATCAGCAAATCCGGCAACCCATCACCATCCCAATCCGCCACCGTCTGCGTCGTGTAACCCCACTTCGCCTCGCACGGCCCCTGAATCGATCCATTGCCCCCCGCCATTGGACGAATCACCTTCCCACCCGCCTCCAGCAACTTCGGTGCAGCCCACTTCGGACGCGCCACCTTCGGCCCGCTCAAATTCTCAAACCACCCAATGTATCCGGCCGTGTTCCCGCAAATCAGATCTGTATCCCCATCGCCATCCCAATCAAATCCCACCGGTGTCACCAGCGCCCCAAACTTCAAATCCTCGGCCTCCTGCTGAAAGTAACGCGGCCCCTTGAACACCGGCACCTTGGCCTCATCAAACTTCCCCGTGTTCTCCACAAACGCCACCCGCCCATCCTCGTCGCCCACGATCAAATCCAGATCCCCATCCTTGTCCCAGTCAAACGCCATCGGTGTGATCATCTCCAAGTCCATCTTCAAATACCCGCCCTCATCCGTCTTCACCCGCTTCACCAGCGCATACTTCGGCTTCGTGCGCGTCCCCGTATTCTGAAAATAAGTGAACCCGTCCAAAAACTCCCCGCACAGCAGATCGAGGTCCCCATCGCCATCAAAGTCCGCAAAATTCGGCGACGGCCAGCCATACGTCTCCACTGGCCGATCCTCCGCCATCACCTTCTTCGCCTTCTCCCACTTCGGCTTGTCATTCGTCCCCTCATTGCGCACCACATACACATACCCGCGCAGCGGCCCGTTCATCCAGCGCCCGTTCTCATCATACGCATTGTCCCAACCATACTCTGTCCAGTCCCCCACCCCGACAATGATGTCATTCACCTGATCCCCGTCGAAATCCACCATCCGCCACATGTTCGCACGCACCTTGTTCCCGTGCACATTCGTCGGCAAATCCAACGCCACCCCTTGATCGATTCCCACCTTCAAAAAATCCGGATGCACTGTCTTCGGTGTCATCACCACCGGCTTCCCGTCCACATAACTCACCTGCACATTCTGCGCCCCCTTGCTGATGCGTTTGCCCGGCTTGAACACCGGCATCGCCTGGCCCGCCGTATCACCCGTCGCATTCTCAAACACATAAATCCCGTTGGACGGCTGGTCCGGACAATTCACCACCAAATCAAAATCCCCATCACCATCAAAATCCATCGGCAACGGCCATGCCCACAATCCCACTCCCAAATCCACCACCAATCCCGGATGATTGTACTTCAAACGTTCGAGCGCCAAAGCCGGCAGCGCCAGCGCAGTGAGTAAGGAGATAAACAAAATCGGTTTCATAAAAAATCAAAAGTAGGCTGGCCACTGCCAGACTAGGAAACGAGCGCCGAAATCTGTTCCTTCAATTCCGGCAAAACAGCCTCCACCCGACCGCGTTCCTCATCCCGAAACCGATGAAACGGCTCCGCCATAAAATCATCACACACTCCCTCGATCGATAGCGCACACTTGATCCCCTTGATGATCGCCGACGAATGCCGCCCCACCTGATAAAGCCTCGTCGACACCTCCATCACCATCGCATGCAAAGCCCTCGCCCGCGCCAGGTCCCCCGCCACCGCCGCCTGATGCAACGCCACATACAACTCCGGAAACACATTCGCACCGCCATTCACCCCGCCATGCCCACCCGCCAGCACCGCATCCAACAACAACTCCTCCGGTCCCATTAAGATACTCCAATCCTCCCGCCCCCGAGCCAGTCCACACAACCGATGAAAATACGTCATGTTTCCGGAGCTGTCTTTGATCCCATGAACCTTCGGATCATCCATCAACGCCCGCACCGTCTCCACCTCAAAACTCACCTTCGTAAGGCTCGGCATGTTATACAAAAAGAACGGCAGCGGCAGCTCCGGCAAAAGATGCCGAATGTACTCTATCAACTCCGGCTGCCCCTCCGGCAAATAATACGGCGGCGCCGCCACCAAAGCATCCGCCCCCACCTCCGCCGAGTGCCTCGCTAACTCTACCGACTCCACAAACGCCGTGTCCGTGATCCCCACCAACACCGGCACCCGCCCCCTCGCCACCCGACAAGCCACCGACACCACCTCCCGCCTCAACCGATAACTCAAACTCGGCCCCTCCCCCGTCGTCCCCAAAACAAACAAGCCCCCCACTCCACCCCCAATCAGCCGCTCAATCAACCGCTCAAACCCCTCCACATCCAGCGTATCGCGATCTGTGAGAGGAGTAACCAATGGAGGCACAATGCCAGTAAGTGTAGAGTTCATAATGCGATGCTTGTTTAACAGGAAGATTGATTTTAGGGCGCGTTTCAGGTAGCCTTCCCAGCATGAAGCCTGAAGTTGATCCAAAGCTGTTGGAAAATCCGCTCTTCAAAGAGTTGATGGCAGAAGGTTTGGCGATTCAGGACCGCTTTGCCGCCGAACCGGTCTATGCGAAAACGGGCAAAGGATTTCTGAAAAGTGCCGGAGTTGCAGAGCTTCAGAAGCTCAAAACTCAAAGGCAGCCTAAAAAAAACTGACCCATGCCTTCCATGCATCAGGACTGGCTCGCACCCTTCACGTGGGAGATGGTCACAGCCCAGAATGCTGTGCTTTGTCAGGCCAAAAACGCTCTTCACAAGCCGACAAGCGACGGACACGAAAGCACGCGCGAGTTGTGGGAAACCCATCACACAACGGTCATGACTCTCGAACAAGCCGTGGACCTCTGTCGCCGCTGCCATAAAATGGCGCCCTTCTGCTTCTATAACGGCAACACATTCGCCTCCATCGTGGCTTTGGTGATTCGCAAACTCGATCTTCCTGCCGTCGAAGCGCACCTCATGCGCAGCCTCGCAGGCCACATCGTCGCCGGCGTCGCCACCGAAGAAGAGGTCCGCGCCTTTCACAACCTCTGCTCCAAGCTCGACGCCTAAGGTGGTGCAACCATCTTGGTTGCCGCCCTCCCCTTCGTGCAAGCAGCTCACTCGCACCCTCCCTCCAGCACTCGTCATCTCCCCCCGCATCTCAGCTCCCCCACTCCAGTTCCCGCGTCCGCTTCCCGCACACATTCACCCGCATCCCCAGCGCTCGCGCAAACGCCGCCTTCGCAAACAAACACGCATCCGCCGCCGCCGCATCATTCGCATAAGCCACCTGGATGTGATTCGCCTGATGCTTCGCCATCAACTGATCCCGACTCACCCCATACGTCACCGCATGCATGATCGGCCACTGCGGTGTCGTCGCCTCCAACCGCCGCCGCGTCTCCGCCTCCGGCAACGCCACCACCCCACCCCTCCCGATGTCCATATGCAACCCTCCCTCCGCCACATAAATCCGGCACCACACAATCTCACCCGGCTTCGACACCCCATGCACCGTGCTCCCCCCGTTCGGAAAATACATCGCCGGTTGCCGATACCCATGTGCCCCCTTCCATCCCCCCACAAAATGCGCCGGCGGTGCCGCACCGCTGATCAACAGCACCCAAACATAATCCTCCACCGTCCCCGACGCATCCAAATCCCCCCACCGCACATCATGCAGCGTGTTCTCCATCGGCTGCCCCAGCGCCAAATGCACCCGCTGCGTCAAAATCGCATCCAACCCCGCGCACTCATCCACCTCATTGAAATGCGGCAGCAGCACCCCCTTATACAACACCCGCTTCCCATCCCGACTCTTCACTGGCGGCCTATCAAAGTTATTCAAAATCCCCTCCACCAAATCACTCGCCGGCAACAAATCCTTCAACCCCTGCTGGTATTGAATCCCGATCGTGTCACAGCCAAAATCATCCGGCAGCCGCACCGCAGCAACATACATCCGGCACTGCAACAAAATCTGCGCCTCAGTCAGATCAGCTTCATGCTTCTTCCCGGTGTGAAAGGTCATCCCCTTCTTCTTCAGCCAGTCATACACCGCACGCCCATCGCTCTCCGCCACCTGCATCGTCTCATGATAAAGCGCCGACTGACTTAACCGCTCCTTAAACACCCCGCACCCATGCAGCAGATCATCAGGGATGATCGCATTGTACATTCCCATGCAC
>JARXAL010000139.1 GCA_029865835.1 Verrucomicrobiaceae bacterium | reverse complement strand
CGCTCGTCGCCGACATGTCCATCGGCGACTTCTTCCATCACCCCATCATGCTGCATGGCCGATTCGGTTGCCGGGCCGTGCGGATGCGCAACCTCCGGCTCTTCGACGCCGGCCAGCAGTTCGTGAAGGGCACCAGTGGCGGCGCAGGGCGCATCGGTGCGAAGGACTGCATTGTCGAGCACTGCCTCATCGAATACACCGACATCGGACCCATCGCGAATAAGGGCTACACGCAAGGCGTGGACATTCACCGTGGCGACCGCAACATCGTCCGCGACTGCGTCTTTCGGAACATGCATGTGAAGCCGGGTCTGAGGTTCCAAGACGGGCCGGCCGTGCTCATGTGGAATGACTCGCGCGACTCCATCGTCGAGCGCTGCGTCTTCCTCGACTGCGACCGCGGTGTCCAATTCGGCGTGAACCCAAAACCCAAAGACGGCCCCAGCGACCACTCCGGCGGCATCATTCGAAACAACTTCTTCTACACCTCACGCCGCATCACCAATGCCGACGCGCCGATTCTGGCCTGGAACTCGTCCGGCACGAAGATTCTGCACAACACCATCCTCACCAACGGCACCCATCCCAACGCCATCGAGTATCGCTTTGCCAACACCAAGGGCGTGATCATCGCCAACAACCTCACCGATGCTCCCATCCTTTCCCGCGACGATGCTGAAGCCGAGCTGTATGGGAACTTCACGCAGGCGACCCCAGAGATGTTCGCCAATCCCGCCGCTTGCGATCTGCATTTGAAATCGCCTGTCAACGGAGTCGTTGGAGCTTCGGAAAAGCTGCGTCCGCCTTTGTCCGCTGCCGATTGTGCAGACGACTTCAATGGCCAACCACGCCGCAAGGATGCCGCCAGCGACATCGGCGCTTCAGAACATCGAAACATACCCGCCGCGAAGGAGTAAGGGCATGGAGCGAAGGCCGGCCCACCTTCCCAACCGACCAACCTTATGAAACTGCTTTTCACCCACGTCACGGCCATTCTTCCTGACCGTCTCATGGAGGAGGCTTGGGTGCTGTGTGAGAAGGGCAAGATCGTGTCGATCTCAACGAAGAAGCCGAAGGTGACTGCGGAGACGCAGATCGTGGATGGGCGAGGTGGGTATCTGTCGCCGGGTTTCGTCGACATTCATGTGCATGGTGGCGATGGGGCGGACTTCATGGATGGGACGAGTGAGGCAGTGCGTGTGGCCTGTCGAGCGCATGCACGGCATGGCACGACGACGATTTTCCCGACGACCACCACGGGCTCGTCGGAGCAGATTCATGCGATGCTGGACGCGGCGAAGGCGGTGCAGGCCGAGCGATGCATTGAAAACGGGGCGCGAATCGCGGGCGTGCATCTTTACGGGCCGTTTTTTGCGGAGGACAAGGTGGGTTGCCATTCGGTGGAGGGTCGGAGAGAGCCGACGGCGGCGGAGTATCGGGCTTACTTTGAAAAAGGCATCGTGCGCATCGCCACCTGCGCGGCGGAGTTGCCGGGGGCGGGCGAGTTTTATCGGGAGGCGAAGAAACGCCGCTGTTTGATCACCTGCGGGCACTCGAACGCCAGTTGGCCGGAGATGGCGGCGGCGTTCAAGGCGGGGATGCGACATGTGGACCACTTTTGGTGTGCGATGAGCAACGTGGCGTCGGTGCGCTCGAGGCTTGGTGTGCCGATGCGCGGGAGCATGCTCGAGTTTGTGCTGGGCACGGCGGAGATGAGCACGGAGGTGATCGCGGATGGCTGCCACCTTGCGCCGGAGTTGCTGGAGTTCGCGTTTCGTCTCAAAGGACCGCGCAAGCTGTGCCTTGTGACGGATGCGAACCGGGCGCTGGATCTGCCGCCGGGAAACTATCGCTTTGGCGCAGCGGAGGACGGCTCATGGCTGGAGAGCGATGGCCGCGTGGGCTGGGCTCCGGGTCGCATGAACCTGGCCAGCAGCATTGTGGGGATGGATCACATGGTGCGGCAGATGAAACGGGACACCTCGGCGACGCTGCCGGAGGTTGTGCGCATGGCCAGCCTCACGCCCGCCGAACTGACGGGCATCGCGAAACAAACGGGCAGCCTCGAAGCAGGCAAAAACGCTGATGTGGTGCTGTTGAGCCGAAAACTTGAGGTTCGCCGCGTCTTCATTGGCGGTAGTGAGATGACGCTGTGACTTTTTCAGGTGAAGCCGCCCCCATTCAAATCGCTTAACGTCGAATGAAACCCTCCATCGTCTTTCTTACTGCCTTGCTGCTCAAACCCACCGTGGCGCTGCTTGCCGAAGATGGTGGGATTGCATGGATCGTTCGCTATGACGGCCAATCTTTGCCCGCATCGCCGTGGAAATCGATTGGCCAAGCAAACGCCACACTCGAAGACGGCGCCTTGCATTTGAGTGACGACTCAAAAGACGACATGGGCGCCTTTGAAGCCGAGTGGACGGGCGATCTCGATGGCACGGAGATCATCGTCGAAGCGCGGGTGAAACTGGTGAGCATGGTCGGGCATCGGGACTCGCCGACGGCGACGTGGCCGCAGCGGGATGGGGCACCGATTTGCATTCAGGTGAGCGATGGAAAGCATGTCGAAGGCATCTTGCTCACGCCAGCGCAGGACAAGCATCCCGAGGCCGCGAAAGGGTATGTGCGCACGCTGACGGATCGCTTTGCGCAGGCGGACACGCGGGATGCCTTTCACACCTATCGGCTCATCATTCGTGGCGAGGACATGGCAGTCGAGATGGATGGCAAACGCATCATCGAAGGGCGCGATGCCTTTTGGCGACCCGCGACATCGCCGCGCAAGTTCATCCGCTTTGGCTCCACCTCGAAGCCGTTCACGGGCGAGGCACAGTGGGAGTTTGTGCGGCTCGGTTTGCGGCCTGCGGCGAGTGCGGTGGTGGAGAAGTCGCCGCTGAAAATCACCGTCAGCGAGCCGTGGCCGCTCAGCGTGGACAAAAAGAACACCGAATCGCGCCCCTACCTCTATGACATGGGACAGGGCCTGCTTTTGACCAGCAATCCGCAAGGCAGCGATGCCCTTCTGGAGCCCTACATCGTGCGGCGCAGCACGGACCAGGGGAAGACATGGCAGGCCGTGCCGGGCACCGAACAGAACAGCGATTCACCGCAGGAACTCGTTCGCCTCGCCGATGGTCGCATCCTCGGGCCGTCGCGTTGGACGCATTTGCAGTCGGACGGCAGGCTCACGGGCAAGACCTCGCTCCTCGATGCCAAGGCGGAGAAACTCACCATGCACGACAGCACCGTCACGCTGCCTGCCGAGTTCATGCCTGCAAAGACTGGTGAAGTGCTCCTCTTTGAGCGCCACATTTGGGCCGAGAAAGATGGCAGCATTACGGCGGTCGCGTGGAGCCGCACGAATCAACGCGATGCCGAAAGGCGCTTTGTCGTCACACGGCATACGCATTTGCTGCGCAGCGCCGATCTCGGCAAGACGTGGGCTCACCTCGCGCACGTCGGTCTCGGTGGCGAGCCCGCCGTCGTGCGGCTGAGCGACAGCGAATGGCTCGCGGTCACTCGGCCCGATGCGCATATGTCGAACCTCCTCCAGCATCGCTCGCTCGATGGCGGCAAGACGTGGAAGTTCGAGCGCACGCTGGAAGAAGGCAGCGTCATGCCCGACCTCGTGCTCATGAGCAACGGCGTGCTCGCGTGCAGCTATGGCCGCCCCGTTTCCAATCTGATGTTCAGCCTCGATGGCGGCCGCACCTGGCGTGACCACCGCGTCATCTCCGACCGTGCCAATTTCAACTACACGGCCATCCGCGAGATCAGCCCAGGTCGCCTGCTTTACATGCACGACGGCCAGATTCCCGGGACTTTGGCGCGGATTAACTCGCTCTACATTGAGGTGGAGAAAGTGAAGCCTTGAGCAACCAAGCCTCTGCACCTCTCAAGCACCTCGAATCGCGGCGTGCGGGTTCATTCTGTCCGAAATTGGAAGGCGAAAAGATCGGCTTCTTGCAGGACGAAGCGGAGGCGGATGGGTTTGCTGGCGAGGTTTTGAAGGGAAGGTTTGGATTTCCAGGTGACGATGCGATCGATGCTGTCGCCGACGATGGGTGGGCAATCGGTGAGGGTGAAACCTTCGATGGGGGAACCGGTGGTGTCTTGGATTTCGACGGCGATCGATCCGGCGGCGGAGGTGCTGAGGTTGAGGTGGAGTTGGGTGCCGGTGAAGGTGAGAGGAGGGGTGATGAACTGGCCTTTTTTGGAGGTGGCATGGGCGGAGGCAAAGCCGTCGGTGCGGAGGGTGAGGCGGTGGCCGCTGCGGGCGTGGTAGAGGGAGATCTCGTTGGGGGCGGTGGGGATGAGGTTGAGGGCGAGGTAATTGGCGCGGCTTTGCCAGCGGTCGGCGTCGAGGCCGGGGCGGATGAAGGCTTCGGTGAAGGGGCGGTCGTAGGTGTTGGAACCTGCGTGGGTGGTCATGAGCAGGATGTCGGTGGAGCCGAGCATGGAGTTGGTTTTTTCGGCGCCGAGGTGGCCGGCCATGTAGCGGGTGGGCATGGCGATGTAGAGGTGTGGGGCGCGGTAGTAGGGGGCGGTTTGGCTGGTGTAGAGGTGTTCGCCGGGGAGGTTGGGATTCATGGCGACGGTGGGGCTCCAGGTGCGGTAGTCGGGGGAGGTGGTGCGGCTGATGGAGCGGAGGGTGCCTTTGGCGCCGGCTTCTGCGTGGGTTTGAGATGGGGCTTCGGGTTTAGCGGCGGGGTTGGGGCACCAGGTGCGGAAGTAGCAGACGTATTGGCCTTCGGCTTCCGACCAGAAGGAGACGTTTTGGGAGTCGAAGGCGTGGGACCAGGCGGGGTCGTAGGGGATGACGTCTTCTTTGTCGCGACGCTGCCAGTGGATGCCGTCGGCGGAGATGAAGGCGGCGAGGCCGGTGGCTTTGACTTGGCGATCGTAGCCGGGATGGCCGGCAAGGGCTTTGAAGCGTTCTTTGGGGTCGACGTTGGGGTTTGTGTCGAGGAAGGGGGAGAAGGTGGTGCTGTAGGGCGGTTGATGGGCGAGGATGACGTTGTTTTCGCGGGTGGCGTTGACTTCGAAGAGGCCGAGTTTGGGGAAGGTCCACTCGTGGCCGTCGCGGCTTTCGGCGTAGCAGGTGATTTCGCCGGGATGACCGCTGTAGCCTTTGCCTTTGTAGGTGGGATCAACGCCGCGGTAGTAGGCGCGGTAGAGGGGGCCGTCTTTGATGACGGTGGCGTAGTGGCCGATGAGGGGGGACTTGGGTAGGGGCTGCTGGACGGGGGTGTGGAGGCGGTGCTCGATGGCGCTGGAGGAGGCGATGAGGCGGGGGTCGAGGAGGAGCTGCAGTTGGCTGCCGATGGGTAGAGGTGCGGCGGTTCTCGGTTCTCGGTTCTCGGTTTTCTGTGCGGGGTCGGCGGTTTGTGGTTCGGCTTGGGTGCGGCAGGCGAGGAGTGCGAATGCTAGGAGCAGGCGCGAGAGGCTGAAGGGGGCGATTTGGAGATGGGGCATCGGCGTGGTCTTGAACGGTTCAACGCGGATGCCGTGAGATCAACTCCAGGAGCGCAGGTTGAGTGAGGAGGGGTTGACGGTGACTTCCATGAAGTTCAACTGGAAGGGTCCGAAAAGGGTGGCGAGGGCGACATCGGCGGCGTCGCGACCGTAGGCGACGACGATGCGGTTGCCCTGGGTGACGGATTGCATGGAGTCGAAGGCGTACCAGCGATTGCCGATGTAGGCTTCGAACCAAGCGTGCAGATCCATGGGCTGGAGTTCGTGGAGGAAACCGACGACCATGCGGGCGGGGACATCGAGCGCGCGGCAGAGGGCGATGCCGAGGTGGGCGTAGTCGCGGCAGACGCCCTGGAGATCTCTGGCGGTGTCGACGGCGGAGGTGGAG
>JARXAL010000059.1 GCA_029865835.1 Verrucomicrobiaceae bacterium | reverse complement strand
GATAGGGGTTGGGGCGCGTGGATTAGTTTTGGGATTGGGGGATGTTGGGGATGGGGAGGGGGAAGGTTGGGTTGGGGGCGACTTCGCGGAGGAGGATGGCTTCGGCTTGTTTGATGAGGTCGGGGTGGGTGGAGGCGAGGTCGGTGGCTTCGGCGGGGTCGGTGTCGAGG
This sequence comes from Verrucomicrobiaceae bacterium, assembly GCA_029865835.1. Taxonomy (GTDB): domain Bacteria; phylum Verrucomicrobiota; class Verrucomicrobiia; order Verrucomicrobiales; family Verrucomicrobiaceae; genus JAGRPD01. Next base: position 9,768 of record JARXAL010000059.1, on the reverse strand, counting down.
TTGTAGACTTCCCAGGGGCCGGGGGTTTTGTTTTTGGTTTTGAGGTTTTGGCGGACGAGTTTCATGGGGCCGATGCGGACGGCGACTTGGCCGCCGTATTCGGGGAAGACCCAGAGCATGGGTTGGGAGCGATCTTTGAGGGGGGTGCCGGTGGTGAGGGTGGGCCAGAGGCTTTCGCCATCGAGGTTCTCGGGTTTGGGGATGCCGGTGGCGTCGCAGAGGGTGGGGAACCAGTCGGCGAAGTAGCCGGGGGAGTTGTTGGTGGTGTTGGCGGGGATTTTGCCGGGGAGTTTGGCGATGGTGGGGACGCGGAGACCGCCTTCGTAGACACTGCCTTTGTAGCCTCGGAGGCCGGCGGTGCTGTTGAAGAAGGCGGGGTCGGCGCCGCCGATGTGGAAGTGGGTGGTGGCGGGACGGGGGTTGGTGGTGCCGTTGTCACTGGAGAAGATGATGAGGGTGCGGTCGGTGAGGCCTTGTTGCTCGAGTTTGGCTATGACGCGGCCGACGTAGCTGTCGAGATCGCTGATCATGGCGGCGTAGCCGGCGTGGGGTCGGGGGTGAGGGATGTAACCGGACTGGCCGCGGTAGGGTTCGGTGTCCCAGTCGGCGGGGAATTGGTCGACGGAGGCTTTGGGGGGATGCATGGAGACGTGGGGTTCGATGAAGGCGAGGTAGAGGAAGAAGGGGTTCGATTTTTGGGCAGCGATGAAGGATTCGGCCTCGTCGATCATGAGCGAGGGGGCGTAGGTTTGGCCGATCCAGTCTTCGAGTTTGACATCGCCGGTGACGGGTTTGGCATGGCCGGGGATGGGATTTAGGTTGAGGATGATTTTCTCGTTGTTGCGCCAGAGGTAGGGGGGGTAGTAGCTGTGGGCGACGGCTTGGCAGTTGTAGCCGAAGAAGAGGTCGAAGCCTTTGCGGTTGGGATCGCCGGAACTGCCGACGGGGCCGAGGCCCCACTTGCCGATGGCGGCGGTGTGGTAGCCGGCTTGTTTGAAGGCCATGGCGAGGGTGAAGGCGTTGGCGGAGAGGGGGTGCTGGCCTTCGGTGTATTTGGCGGGGTCGACTTTTTCCATGGCGCGGTTGCCGCGGACTTCGGCGTGGCCGAGGTGTTTGCCGGTCATGAGGACGCAGCGTGAGGGGGCGCAGACGGGGGCGCCGGAGTAGTGTTGGGTGAAGCGGGTGCCGGAGGCGGCGAGGGCATCGAGATGAGGGGTGGGGATTTTTTTCTGGCCGAAGGCGCCGACTTCGCCCCAGCCGAGGTCGTCGGCGAGGATGAAGATGACGTTGGTTTTTTCCTCTGCGGTGACGCTCAGGGCGAGGAGGGCGGCGGAGAGGAGGAGGGGGAGAAATTGGGGCATGGTGGGTCCAAGGCGCGGGTTGGGGCAGTGGTAACAGTGCGGGAGGGGTGGACCTTTCGGGGGGAATGCGGTTTGTGACGGGAAACGAAGTGAAACAAGATGGAAAGGTGGTTGTGAAAGCGTTGAGTAGGACCATGCTGGGGGCTTCGTCCACGGCAGCTTTCAACGCGTTCCTTCATTCATGTCGATCCCTTTTGTTCGTTACAAACACGCCCGGTTTTCAGCTCGGTTTCCGGAGCCGTTTCGCTATTCGAAATCGCACTACTGGATGGCTCCTGTTGAAGGTGAGGAGGGGGTGTGGCGGGTGGGGTTCACGAAGTTTGCGACGCGGATGCTGGGGGAGTTGGTGGACTGTGAGTGGAAGCCGGAGGTGGGCGGTCGTGTGGGGGTGGGTGATACGATTGGGTCGGTGGAGGGGTTCAAGGCGGCGTCCGATGTTTACTGTGTGATGGAGGGGGCGTTTCACGGGGGGAATCCGTATTTGCAGCAGGATGCGTGTGTGGTGCGGACGGATCCTTATGAGGTGGGTTGGTTGTATGCGGTGAAGGGGGAGCCGGAGGCGGAGAGTTTGGATGTGCATGGGTACATTGCGTTTTTGGATGGGACGATTCGGCGGTTGGCGGAGGAGGGGCATGGGGAGGAAGGGAGTGAGGAGGAGTAAAGAGTGGGGAGTTGAGGGATTGAGGGTGATTTGTGGGGGTGAGGTGTTTGCGGAGGGAGTGGGGCGTCACGCGGAGCGATGACGGGTACTTTGGGGGGCGTCACGCGGAGCGATGATGGGTGCTTTGGGGGGCGTTTGCTTGCGCTTTGTTTATCGCTCAAAATGGGAGGGGCGATGATGGGTACTTTTTTTGGAGGTGGACGTGGGGGTTGACTGGGGTGGGGGTGTGGGGCGTAGTTGGGGGATGAGACGATTTGCTTTTGCGGGGATGATTTGTTTGATGGGTGGGATGACGGCGATGGGGGCGTTGGTGGAGAAGGTGGTGGAGTATTCGGTGGGGGAGGTGGTGTGTGAGGGGTTTCATGCTTATGATGATGCGGTGACGGGAAAGCGGCCGGGGATTTTGATTGTGCATCAGTGGACGGGGCTGACGGACTACGAGAAGATGCGGGCGCGGATGCTGGTGGAGCTGGGTTACAATGTGTTTGCGTTGGATGTTTATGGGAAGGGTGTGAGGCCGCCGGGGCCGCCGGCTTCGGCGCAGGAGGCGGGGAAGTATAAGGGGGATCGGGCGCTGTATCGGGAGCGGTTGAAGGCAGGGCTTGCGGTGTTGATGAAGGATGAGCGGACGGATGCGGGCAAGGTGATGGCGATTGGCTACTGCTTTGGGGGCACTGGGGTGTTGGAACTGGCGCGGAGTGGGGCGAAGATTGCGGGGGTGGTGAGCTTTCATGGTGGGTTGGATTCGCCGTCGCCTGCGGATGGGAAGAATATTCGGGGGGAGGTGCTGGTGCTGCACGGGGATGCGGATCCGTTTGTGCCGGCGGCGGACATTGCGGCGTTTGAGAAGGAGCTGCAGGATGCGAAGGTGAACTACCATTTGGTGAGGTATCCGGGGGCGGTGCATGCGTTCACGCAGAAGATGGCGGGGAATGATCCGTCCAAAGGGGCGGCGTATGATGAGAAGGCGGACATGGCTTCGTGGGTGGAGATGAAGGCGTTTTTTGATCGGGTGTTCGGGAAGTGAGGTGCTCTATGAGTCGTGTTTTGATGATGTGCTTGGGTTTGCTGGGGGTGTGCTTGGCGGTCGCGGTTGGGGTGCGGGCTGAGGAGAAGGAGGAGGCGGAGCACATGCGGTTTGTGGAGGATGAGGATGGGGCGGCGCGGCTTGAGACGGTGGTGGTGAAGATGACGGGGCCGAGTGGGGTGCAGGTGGATCTGGTGGGGGCGGTGCATGTGGCGGATGCGGCGTATTTTGAGGGTTTGAACGAGCGGTTTAAGGGCTATGATGCGGTGCTTTATGAGCTGGTGGGGAGTCCGGAGAAGGGCAAGCCGCTGGGGAATCGGGCGGTGGCGAATGATGCGCGGCTGGGGTGGATCGGGACGCTGCAGCAGAAGATGAAGGAGGCGCTGAAGTTGGAGGGGCAGTTGGAGAAGATCGATTACACGGCGACGAATTTTGTGCATGCGGACATGGGGATGGAGGAGTTTCAAAAAACGCAGGAGACAAAGCAGGAGACGTTTTTGGGGTTGTGGTTGAAGGCGATGGCGGCGCAGCAGTCGGTGGGGTCTTCGGAGGCGGCGGGGAATGATTTGGCGAGTGTGATGGTGCTGATGCAGATTTTGATGAAGAAGGATGGGGCGGATGATTTGAAGCGGTTGATCGGGCGGGAGTTTGATCAGGTGGAGTCGATCATGTCGGGTCTGGAGGCGGGCGGGGGGACGGTCATTATTGGGGAGCGGAATCGGGTGGCGCTGGAGGTGATGGCGGCGCAGATCGCGGTGGGGAAGAAGCGGTTGGCGATTTTTTATGGGGCGGGGCATTTTCCGGACATGCAGAAGCGGCTGGAGGCGATGGGTTTTAAGAAGTCGGGAGAGGAGTGGCTGGCGGCTTGGAGTGTGCCGGCGCAGGTGGTGGAGAAGAAGAAGGCGAAGAAGAAGGTGGATGGGGAGGTAGGGAAGTGATGGGTCTGGTGGATAGTCACACGCATCTGGGGAATCGGCGTTTTGCGGATGATCTGGAGGGGGTGCTCGTTCGGGCGCGGGCGGCGGGGGTGGCGGCGATGGTGGCGCCGGCGGTGGATCTGGTGAATGCGCGGGAGGTGCTGGCGATTGCGGAGCGTGAGGCGGATGTGTTTGCGGCGGTGGGGATTCATCCGTGTGATGTGGACACGGTGACCGGGGAGGGGTGGGTGGAAGAGTTGCGCGAGCTGGCGCGGCATCCGAAGGTGGTGGCGCTGGGGGAGACGGGGTTGGACTACTTTCATGCGCCGCCGGAGGGGTTCACGGTGGAGGCTTGGCGGGCGTGGCAGAAGCGGGTGCTGCGGTTGCATTTGGAGGTGGCGGTGGAGACGGGGCTGCCGGTGGTGCTGCACAATCGGGAGAGCTGGGAGGATCTGGTGGCGGAGGTGGCGCCGTTTCATGGTCGGGTGCGGGCGCAGTTTCACTGCTTTACGGGGACGCTGGAGGAGGCGCGGCCGGTGCTGGAGGCGGGGCATGTGATTTCGTTCACGGGGATCGTGACGTTTAAGAATCCGGGTTCGATGGCGGAGGTGGCGGCGTCCGTGCCTGCGGGGTGTTATCTGCTGGAGACGGATGCGCCGTATTTGGCGCCGATGCCGCACCGGGGGACGCGGTGTGAGCCGGGGTATGTGCGGGAGACGGCGATGAAGGTGGCGGCGTTGCGGGGGGAGACGCTGGAGCAGGTGGTGGCGGAGACGTGGGGGACAGCGCGGGGTTTTTTTGGGGGCGGCTTTGCCGCCGGAGGTGGGAGATTGAAGATGGAAGATGGGTAGGGAACTTTGAATGCAGAGGGGTGAGACTGGCAGAAAGATGGGGGGCAGAAAAAGGAGGTGCGGATGGAAGAGGTGGGGAGATGAGGGGAGGAAGGGGTGAAATTCTTCGGGGAATGGCACTGCTGGTGCTCTTTTGGAAAGGGCATGAGTGCTGTAGCGTCATTTTTCTCGAGTAATGCTCTGGAGGGTGTGGGCGCTTGTTTGGCGGTTGTCGTGAGCATTGTTCTGTACTTTTTTAGCTCCAACAATCAGCGTCGGATTGCACAGGCGACAGTGATCCAAAAGTTACATGATCAGGCGGCGTATCATGGTCCGATTGTAAAGGTCCTCGAAAGGAGGCACGATGAGCGAGTCAAAAGGAGGGGTGATGACGGATTCGTGCAGGAAAAGCTGTCTGAAGATGAGCTGGTTCAAGCTAGGGAGTTCTTGCGGTATCTGGAGATGTTAATGCTGATCCTCGAAGGGGGAGTGCTCAAAGAAGAGGATGTGTTTCCGTTGTTTGCGTTTCGGATCTTTGTTGCGGTGAATGATCCTGATGTGCGGTCTGCCTACCTTGTCGAGACGAACGGTGTTTCTGGGAAATGCCCGCGAAGGTCATTCTGTGCGGTGTATGCCTTGCATCATCGATTGCTACGCTATCTCCAAAACAAGTATGGGACGGACTTCTCCCGTATTCTGGGTGAGTTGCACATCACGAAAGAGGAAGATATTTCTTGGGAGGGCTACTACGCTGAGGGGGTGGGCAACTACGTTCGTCACCGTTGGCGTCCTTTTGTGAAGATCGTTAAGCGGCGGGTCAAAACATCGGTCTATGACCATCCAGGGTGGCCGGGCGCGAATTAGATTGGTGCGGATTTTGGGCTGGTCCGTTTTTTTGAGGGTATGAGGGGGAGGGCGAGGGTGAGGGTGAGGGCTAGGCAGGTGAGGGCGAAGGTGTCGCCGTGGCGGGCGTAGAAGGTGATTTCGCCTTTGAGGGGGACGGGGAGGTTGGCGGGGAGGCAGCCTTCGATGAAGGTGGAGGCGGTGGTGGGGTCCTGAAGTTGGGAGGTGATGCGGCCGAGGGGGTCGATGTAGCAGGTGACGCCGGTGTTGGCGGCGCGGAGCATGGGGCGGCGGAGTTCGATGGCGCGGAAGCGGGCGTTGTTGAGGTGAATTTGAGTTTCGTGACTTTGGAGGAACCAGCCGTCGTTGGTGATGTTGGCGAGGATCTGGGGGCCGGGGCGGATGAATTTGCGGGCGACGCGGCCGACGGTGTCTTCGAAGCAGATGAGGGGGATCAAGTCGATGGGTTGCTTTTCTGCGCTGTCGGGTGCGGCTTTGCCGATGGTTGCGGTGAGGGGCTCGGTGGAGGTGCCGGGGCGGAAGTCGCCTGGGAGTAGGTCGCCGAGGAGGGCTTGCATGAAGGGAAGTTGGTCGCGGAAGGGGAGGTATTCGCCGAAGGGGACGAGGTGCTGTTTGTGGGCGCGCTGTTGATTGTCGTAGCTGCCGTGGAAGAGGACGGCGCTGTTGTGGAATTGGTCGGGTTCTTTGGCGCGGGTGCCGACGCCGGTGAGGAGGGTGAAGTCGCTGGTGCCGAGGACTGCGGTGAGGAAGGAGCGGTGGAAGTCGATGGTTTCTTTATCGAAATCGAGCATGATGGGGATGGCATTTTCAGGCCAGACGACGAGGTCGATGGGGGAGGGGAGGTCGTTGCGGGCTTCGGCGTAGAGGCGGGTGCGTTCGTCGAGGCGGCGGTAGAGTGCGAGGGTGTCGTTACCGGCCCAGCGGACGGCCTGGGGGACGTTGGGCTGGACGAGGAGGGTGCGGACGGTAAGGGTGGGGGCGGTGGAGGTGTCGTGGTCGCGAATGCGGAAGATGCCGTAGAGGGCGACGCCGATGAGGAGGACCATGGCGAGGGTGAAGTCCAGCCGGGTGCGGATGGTGGAGGTGCCGCGCCAGTGGCGGGTGAGGCGGATGAGGTTGATCCAGGCGATGCAGGCGATGAAGATGGGGACGAAGGCGAGGCCGGCGACGCCGACGAGGTCGGCGATTTGGATGAGGGCGGTGTTGCGATGAAGGGCGACGCCGAGGCCGTTCCAGCCGAAGCCGGTGAAGATCCAGCCGCGGAGCCACTCGGTGGCGACCCAGGCGGCGGCGGCGAGGGCGGCGCAGCGGAGGGACTCGAGGGTGCTGGCTGTGGAGGTGGATTGGCTGAGGGGGGCGGTGCGGGGACTGGCGTGGCGGGCGACGAACCAGGTCCAGAGGCCGAAGTAAACGGAGAGGATGCCAGCGAGGCCGATGACGGCGCCTGCGCCGAGGAGTTCGGGGCCCCAGCCGGCCCATTGGTTGTCGATGGCGCCGTGGATGACGCGGGAAGAGTGGCGGACCCAGGCGACGTCGGGGATGAAGAAGGCGAGGCCGGTGAGGTAGCCGGTGAGGAAGGGTCGGCGGAGGGGCGGGGTGTCCGGGTTAAGCGGCCAGAGGATGGAGAGGAGGGGGAGGAGCCAGATCCAGGCGAAGACCTCGAGGTTGGTGCCGGGGAAGGCGAGGTGCAGGAGGAAGCCGCTGACGAGGGCCGGGGCGAGGTGGCGGAGGGAAGGGAGACGGGGCATCTTTCGTTGGTCTGTGGATCAGGTTTTGCGCCGCATTTGTTCCAGTTCCAGTTTGAGGGGTTCCCAGTATTTCTTATCGGCGATGCGTTGTTCCTGCTCTTCGATGGCTAAAGCTTTTTCCATTTCAGATTCGTTGCCTTCCAATGCGGACTGCAAAACAGCGGGTCTTTCAGATAGTATCTTTGGAACTTCGTTGGGATAGGTTTTTGCGAGATGGATCAACAAGTTGGGGGTGCGGGCTTCTTTGAGCCAAAAGTGGATTTGCTGCGGTGAGGGATGGGATTCATTTGCGATGTGATCCGCCTCAATCAGTCGGCGTATCATGGGCCAGTCTTTATCACGCTGGGTTTTCTTGGCTTTGACCAAGTCTGGCAGTGACATGAGTTCATAGATGGTTCCGTCGGCTCCCTGGAGCGTGGTGCGCCGCTGCCACAGTTCATTGAAGTCATCGACTCCGCGCATTTTTGACATCACGTTCACGCGCATGCGATCGGCGTCTGGATGCTTGCAGCGAAAGTGAATGGCATGGCCTTGGTGCAGATGGGCTAAGGAGAGGGTAGGAACGGCGATCAGGTCGGCGTCGAGCTCATGCAATGCCCGCTGCATGCGTTCGAGATTTTCGGGATCGGCCAAGATGGCGAAATCGGTATCCCGGCTAAACTCCGCTCCGCCGTAGAACACGCAGGCCTGGCCGCCCATCAACAGGGCGCGGACTTCGCAGCTCTGGAAAATCGAAAGGACTTTGTGAATCGGGTTCGGGATCAAGGCTGCCTCCTTGGGCCAAATACTGAGCCCATAGTTTGGTGGTTTCGTGCCAGCGCTCCAGTGGCGTGAGGAGATACCACTCCTGCCATTCGTCTGCTGGATCAATTTGCATGTTACATGGTGGCAGATGTTGGGAAAAATGCGACCTCTTCGTGTGGGGAACGCCCTTTAAGCGATGAGGGGGCCGGTGGGGGGCTGGGCGAGGCGCTGGGTGAGGGTGTCGGCAAGCGAATGGGCGGGGATTTCCTCCTGGGTGCGGGCGACGAGGTCTTTCAGGGTGATCTGCGGGTACTCGGCACCAAAGACGATGGCGTAGCGGGCTTTGCGATCTTCGGCGGCTTGGAATTGTTTGCCGACTTTGGCCGGGGCGAAGGCATAGTCGATGCGGAGGTCGCGGGCGCGGAGGGTCTGCAAGGCGGCGAGGGCGTGGGGGCGCTGGGCTTCGTCTGCGATGACGAGGGTGGCGTCGATGGAAAGGGCGTCCTGCACGGCGCTGGTGAGTTTGAACTGGGCGCCGGGGGTTTTGTCCAGGAGGATGCCGAGGACGACGTCGCCCATGGCGAAACCGGCGGCGGGCATGTCGGCTTTGCCGTCGCTCATGAGGGCGCAGAGTTTGTCGTAACGTCCACCGCCGGCGATGGCGCGAAGGCCGTGCTTGAGGTCGAAGACTTCGAAGACGGTGCCGGTGTAGTAGGCGAGGCCGCGGACGATGGTGGCGTCGATGCGGACGTGCTGCCAGAGGCCGCGGGCGGTGAGGTTGGCGCGGAGGTCGGCGAAGGCGGGGTGGTCGGCGTTGGCGCTGTCCATGAAGGCGCGGACGGTGCCGAGGGAGAGGCCGATGGCTTCGAGTTTCTTGGCGGTTTCCTCGGGCTTGGCGCGTTCGATTTTGTCGATGATCTGGAGGAAGGTGCCGGTTTGTTCGGCGGGGATGTTGTGGTCGGTGAGGAAGGTGTTCCAGATTTCGCGGTTGCTGAGGCGGATGGCGAAGTCTTCGGCGCTGACGCCGAATTCGATCATGGTGTCGATGGCGAGGGCGATGAGTTCGGCGTCGGTGCCGGGGGAGGTGTCGCCGAGGATGTCGGCGTTGAACTGGATGAACTCGCGGGTGCGGCCTTCCTGGGGTTCTTCATAGCGGAAGCAGGAGCCGATTTGGAACCACTTCAGGGGCTTTTTGTAGTCGCGCTGGCGGGCGGCGGCGAGGCGTGCGAGGGAGGGTGTGACCTCGGGGCGCATGGAGAGCTCGCGGTCGGCTTTGTCTTTGAAGCAGAACAGCTGGCTGGTGATTTCGTCGCCGGATTTTTTGCGGAAGAGGTCGGTGGATTCGAGGACGGGGACTTCGTATTCGACGAAGCCGTAGCGGCGTGCGACGCGGCGCCAAGTGTCGAAGATGAAGTTGCGGCGGGCGCAGGCTTCGGGGTCGAAGTCGCGGAAGCCTTTGACGGTTTGGAAGGTGGCCATGGGGGTGGGAGAAGGGGGGAGGGTTAGCCGAGACCTGTCCAGGCTATTTGCGGAGGGTGACGGGGAGGGCTTTCTCTAATGTGGTGAGGAGGGTTTGGTGGGCGGTGTCGACTTCGGCGGTTTCGAGGGTGCGGTCG
>JARXAL010000026.1 GCA_029865835.1 Verrucomicrobiaceae bacterium | reverse complement strand
TTGTGGAACCAAGCACGACGCCATCTTCATCCCTTTCCATTCCCGTTTCTAGGTTGAAAGACCGAGCAAGTGGGGGAGAGAGGTAGTTGAGGTGTGGTAAGCCAAAAGGGTTGCGCAAAGAGGGGGGTGGGGGGCGTTGTGGAGGATGGGTTTGTGGAAATCGATGCTGAGACTTTCTTGTATTGGGGTGTTTGTGCCGGTGGTGTTTTTGCTGGGCTACCAATCGACTTTGATTTATCACCCGAAAGCTTATCGCGCAGAGCATGAGGCGATGCTGGGGGAAGTGAAGGGGGAGCGATTGGCGTTTTCGACTTCACAGGGTCAGCAGACGGCGTTTTACATTCCGCCACGAGAGGGGGACTCCGGACTGCCTGAGACGGTTTGGCTTTGCTTTGCGGGGAATGGTTCGCTCGCTTTGGATTGGCTGCATGCGATCGATGCTTGGGAGGGGCGGTTTGCTTATCTTTTGGTGGATTACCCCAGTTATGGTGACTGTGAGGGGCGGCCCACTCCGGCACGGATTCGTGAGAGCAGTGCGGCGGCGTTTGCGGCTTTGGCTATGCGGTTGGAGGTGACGACGGGGGATTTGAGGAGCCGAAGCTTGGTGCTTGGGCATTCTTTGGGTTCTGCGGTGGCGTTGATGGCGGCGGAGGATTTGGGGATCGAGCGGGGGGTTTTGATTTCGCCGTTTAGCTCGATGACGGAGATGGGGAGGCTGATGCTGGGGTGGCCCTTGTGTCATTTGAATCTGCATCGGTATGACAATCGGCGGACGCTGGAGGGGGTGTTAGCGAATGAGGAGGCGCGGTTTGTGATTTATCATGGGAGTGAGGATGAAGTCATCCCGGTTCGGATGGGGCGTGAGTTGGCGAAGAGGGATGAACCGAGGATCGCCTTTCATGAGGTGGTGGGGGCGCATCACAATGATGTGCTAAGGCTGGCAGGGAATCGGGTGGGGGAGTCGATGCTGGAGTTGGCGAAAGGCAGGTGAGGGACCCGCCTCGGAGAGTCGGGGTACTTTTTTTGGGCCTTGGAGAGATGAGGGACTTTTGATGACAAAAGGAGGGAGGGAGGACGTTGAAGGGGGCACGATGAAGATGAAGACGCTGCTTTTGGTTTTGATTTGGTTCTCGGTGTCCTTGACTGTGCGGGGGGCGGAGAGGCCGAACTTTTTGTTCATCATCTTTGATGACATGAGCTGGAACACGGCGGGGGCGTATGGGTGTGATTGGGTGAAGACGCCGAATTTGGATCGGGTGGCGAAGGAGGGGATTCGGTTTCAGCATGCGTTCACGTCGAACCCGAAGTGCAGTCCGTGCCGGGCGACGATTTTGACGGGGCGGAATTCGTGGCAATTGGAGGAGCTGTCGGTGCACAACTCGATCTTTCCGAAGAAGTGGGCGGTGTTTCCGGATTTGTTGGAGGCGTCGGGGTATGAGGTGGGGTTGACGGGGAAGGGCTGGGGGCCGGGGGATCACACGGGGCAGGGGTGGACGCGGAATCCGGCGGGGCCGAGTTTTGATGAGCATCAGAGCGAGCCACCGGCGAGTGGGATCGGGAAGAATGATTACGCGAAGAACTTTGACGCGTTCCTGGAGCAGCGGAAGGATGCGAAGGCGCCGTTTTCTTTTTGGATGGGGTTTCAGGAGCCGCACCGGGCGTATGAGCTGCACTCGGGGACCCGGCTGGGGAAGAAGTTGGAGGACATCACTGTGCCGCCTTATTTTCCGGATGTGCGGGCGGTGCGGAGTGATCTGGCGGACTATGCAATCGAGGTGGAGTGGGCGGACAAGCACATTGGAATGGCGATGGATGTTTTGGAGAAGCGCGGGGAACTTGAGAACACGCTGATCATCATCACTTCAGATCATGGAATGCCGTTTCCGTATGTGAAGGGGCAGATTCATGAGGACGGGTTTCGGCTGCCGTTTGTGGCGCGCTGGGGGAAGGGGATCAAGCCGGGGCGTGTGGTGGAGGATTTTGTGAATGTGCGTGATATTGCGCCGACGTTTTTGGAGCTGGCGGGGGTGGCGAAACATGAGCAGATCACGGGGACGAGTCTGGTGCCGCTGTTCAAGTCGGAGAAGTCGGGCTGGGTGGCGGAGGATCGGAAGACGATGCTGGTGGGTAAGGAGAGGCATGATTTGGGGAGGCCGAATCGCTGGGGGTATCCGGTGCGGGCAATTCGGACGCCGGAGTTTTTGTATGTGCACAATTATCATCCGGAGAGGTGGCCGGCGTGTGATCCGGAGACGAATTTTGGCAATTGTGATGACAGTCCGACGAAGGAGGTGGTGAAGTTGATGGGCGGGTATTATTTCAATTTGAGCTTCAACTTTCGGCCGGCGGATGAGCTCTATGATTTGCGGAATGATCCGCATGGGGTGAAGAACTTGGCGAATGATCCGGCGTTTGCGGAAACGATGGGTTGGTTGAAGAAGGAGATGTTGGATCGGCTCAAGGCGGAGGGGGATCCGCGGGCGCTGGGGAATGGGGCGATCTTTGATACTTACGAGTATACCAAGTCGTCGCCCAAGGATTATGCGACGTGGTTGAAAACGCAGGATGAGATGATCAGCGAGGAAGCGGAGAAGCGAAGCCGGGAGACGAAGGCGGCGGTGAAGAAGGAGAAGCGGACGGAGGTGCCGTGAGGGGGCGGTGATCAGTAATCAGTGAGTAGTGAGTGGGACGGGGTGGGGGCTGTGAGAGCGAACGCGGTGATTGGAGGACCGAGCACCTTACTGCAGGGTGAAGGCGGATTCGGCGAGGCGATGGCCGTTGATTTGGAGTTCGATGCGGTGGTGGCCGGGGTAGTGGCGGCGGGTGGTGAAGTCGCGGAAGGTTTGTTTTTTGGTGAGGTCGAGGGTGGCTCCGGGGGGGAGGGTGACTTCGGTCCATTTGAAGACCTTTTCGGAGGTGTTGTCGTTGGCTCTGACGTAGTGGACGATGTAGTCGATGGCGAGAGTTTGAGCTTTGCGTGAGGTGGAGGTGAGGGTGGTGGACAGGGTGAGGTGCTGGCCGAGGTGGAGGGTTTCTGGGGTGACCGTTAGGGTGGCGGTGAGGGAGGGTTTTTGGCCGAAGCCGAAGAGTTCCAGGGCCTGGGGATGGCCGCGTTTGATGAGGGTGCGACAGGCGTGTTTAGCGATCCACTGGCGGTGGGGTGATTCGGTGATGTTCCAGGCGGTGAGGCGGTCGAGGACCCAGTGGGGGTGGTCTTTGGTGATGTCGTTGAGGTGATTGGCGACGGATTTGCGGACGTAGAGGGCGGGGTCGTCGCGGAGGGCGTTTAGGATGGGGGCGGTGGGGTCTGGATTTTGAACGAGGGCCTGGAGGCGGAGGCCCCAGGGGAGGCGGGGGCGGGAGCCTTCGCTGGCGAGGCGGCGGACGTGCTCGTTGGGGTCGGCGGTCCAGGTGCGCATCACTTGGAGGGTGCGGTCTATGTCGCGCTGGATGAAGGGACGGATGGCGAATTCGGCGGAGCCGAAGCGGGTGAAGTGGTGGAGGGATTGGAGGGAGAAGTCGGGATCGTCGATGCCGAAGGTGGCGACGAAGTCGGAGAGGAAGATGCCGATGAAGTCGTGGCCGATGGAGGGGGCGATTTTTTTCAGGGTGGCGACTTTTTGGTGGAAGGAGCCAGGGAGGGACGAGTGGACGGCGAGGGAGGTTTGGTGCATGCGCTGCATGAGGCTGCGCTGGGGGAGGCCGTCGAGGGTGGAGGCGAGGAAGAGTTTGGCGTCGAACTTGGTGGAGGCGGACTGGAGGAGGGAGGCGAGGGAGCGGTAGAGGGGTTCGTTGAACCAGTCTTTGAGTTGGGCGGGCGGGGAGGACTCGGCGGGCATGCTGGAGAGTTGCATGCCGGGGCGATGGTCACAAGCGGGAGACGCGTGTTAGCCCCAGGTTAGCCGGAGGCAAAACCTGGGCTACTTTGGGGTCACGAGGGGTGAAGTTCGAAGATGGCTTCGATCTCGACGGCGATGTTGCCGGGGAGGGAGCCCATGCCGACGGCGCTGCGGGCGCCGATGCCGGCTTCGTCACCGAAGACTTGGGCGAAGAGTTCGGAGCAGCCGTTGATGACTTGGGGGTGCTGGCCGAAGTCGGGGGTGGCGTTGACCATGCCGAGGAGTTTGACGACTTGTTTGATGCGGTCGAGGGAGCCGAGTTCGTTGCGCAAGGTGGCGAGCATGGCGAGACCGGTTTGGCGGGCGGCTTGGCGGGCTTCGTCGAGGGAGAGTTCGGAGCCGACCTTGCCGGTGATGTAGTCGCCATCGGGAAGGAAAGGGCCGTGGCCTGAGAGGTAGGCGAGGTTGCCGGTGATGACGACGGGTTTGTAGATGCCGCCTTTGGGAGGTGCTGGGGGGAGGGTGATGGCGAGTTGGGTGAGTTGGGCTTCGGCGCTCATGGTGGTCTTGGTTCGCGGTTTGGGATTAGGCGTCGTTGAAGAGTTGGCGGTTTTTCCAGAAGTAGCTGAATCCAGAGATGAGCGTCAAGAAGGTGGTGAAGTAGACGATGAAGGACTCGATGTAGGGGTGGCCGCCGGTGTCGGTTTTGAAGACGGGTTTGAGGAATTCACACCAGGGTTCGTGGGAAGCGGCTTCGAGCATGAAATAGAGGACGGTGATGATTTGCCAGAGCATTTTGTGTTTGCCGAGTTTTTCGGCGGCGAGCACGACATTTTGGCTGACGGCGATTTGGCGGATGCCGGTGACGAAGAACTCGCGAGAGAGGATGACGATGGCGATCCAGGCGGGGAGCATGCCGTTTTCGACGAGGACGATGAAGGCGGCGGCGATGAGAATTTTATCGGCGAGGGGATCGAAGAGTTTGCCGAAATTGGTGACGAGGTTGCGCTTCCGGGCGATGGCGCCGTCGAAGTAGTCGGTGATGGAGGCGGCGGCGAAGATGAGGAGGGCGATGCCGAAGGGGTTGGTGAGGGGGAGATGGAAACAGGCCACGAACACCAGCGTCAGAATCAGACGGGAGATGGTGAGCTTGTTGGGCAGGTTCATGATGGAGAAAGGACAAGGGGCATTAGTCCCTTAGGACGGTGGCTGTCAACGGGGAGATGGCAACGCTTTGGCTAGAACTGACAAAACGGGGCTTGATTGCGCGGCATTTCTGCGAAACGAAGAAGGATGACGGAGCAGTCGACGGATGATCTGGCGCGAGTGCTGTGGAACTACATGCTGATGGGGCATGTGATGGAGCCGTGTGATTTGATTTTGGTGCTGGGGAGCAATGACACGCGGGTGGCGGAGCATGGAGCGCGATTGTATTTGGAGGGGCTGGCACCGAGGATTCTGTTTTCGGGAAATGTCGGGGTGTTGACTCGGCATTTGTTCGCGAAGCCGGAGGCGGAGGTGTTTGCGGAGGTGGCGCGGGGGATGGGGGTGCCGGAGGAGGCGATGCTGTTGGAGCCGCGGTCGACGAACACGGGGGAGAACATTCGGTTCAGCCGGGAGTTGCTGGCGGAGCGGGGGCTAGAGCCGGAGCGGTTTATCGTGGTGCAGAAGCCGTATATGGAGCGGCGGGCGTATGCGACGTTTATGAAGCAGTGGCCGGGGAAGGAGATCCGGATGGCGTCGCCTCGACTGGGATGGGACGAGTATGCGAACGAATTGCTGCCGAAGGAGGTGATTTTGCCTTTGATGGTTGGGGATTTGCAGCGGATTCGGGTATATCCGGAGCGGGGGTTTCAAATTGAGCAGGAGATTCCGGAGGCGGTGTGGGCGGCGTATGAGGAGTTGGTGAGGCGGGGGTTTACGGGTCACATGGTGGGGTGAGAGATGAAAGGGTCGTTGGCAGAATGGCTGGCGGGGAGAAGGTTGCGGCAAAGCGCTTGCCAAGGTGAAGGAACGGTTGATCATTTGGGCGAGTGTTTAGCATGTGGCGTTTGGCTTTGGTTTTGTTGCTTGGAGGGTGCGCCTTTTCGGTGGACGCGAAGGATGGCGCGGCCCAAAAGGTGTTGTTGATTCATTCTTTTGGTCGGGATTTTGCACCCTTTCATTTGGTAGCGAGTCACTTCAGGAGTGAGTTGGGAAAGCTTTGTCCAGGGACGGTTGAGTTTGTGGATGCGTCCCTTGAAATGGCACGATTTGACGGGGTGGAAAAGGATGAGCCGCTGCTGACTTTTCTGACGGCGGTGTTTGGGGAGAAGGCGCCTGATTTGCTGGTGCCGATTGGCGCACCGGCGGCGATGTTTTGTCACCGTAACCGTGACCGATTGTTTTCGAAGGTGCCGATTTTGGCGGTGGGTTTGGACAAGCGCCGATCTGTCCCGCTGGTTGAGATGCCGGGTGTGGTGGAGGCGATGACGGATATTGAGCTGGACGGGTTGATGGAAAACATCTTGCTGGTGATGCCGGAGACAAAGCACGTTTATGTGACGATGGGAACCGCTCCGCTGGAGCAGTTTTGGGCGTTGGAACTGAAGCGGGCATGGGAGCGTTATGAGGGGCGTGTTGAGATGCATTTTTTAGACGGGTTGTCTCTTGCGCAGATGAAATCGGTGGTGGCATCACCGCCAAAGGATGCGGTCGTTTTTCATGGAATCATGAATCGTGATGGAGCGGGAGTGACGCATGAGGCCGAGGAAGCGCTGGTGGAACTGGTAGCGGTCGCGAAGGCGCCCAGCTTTGGTTACAGTGAGGGTCAGTTGGGGTTGGGGATCATAGGAGGGCGACTGCTGCCGCTACGAGAGTCGGCGCAGCGGGCGGCGACGGCGGCGGTTCGACTTTTGGATGGTGAGGATCCGGCTGTGATTCAGTTGGAGGCCGTGCCGCTGTCGGCTCCGGTGTACGATTGGCGTGAGTTGCGGCGATGGGGGATTGCGGAGTCAACGTTGCCGGCGGGAAGCACGGTGAACCACCGGGTTCCGACGCTATGGCAAGAGCATCGGGGCTGGGTTGTGGGTGCGGGCGTGGTAGCGGGGCTTCAGACGGGTTTGATTGTGATGTTGCTGACAGCGCGGCGGCGTGCAAGGGAGAGTGATGCGGCATTTTCTTTGGCGGCGGAATCTGTGGGTTTGGGGGTGTGGCAGAGGGACATGGTGACCGACGAGATCAAGGCATCTGACCAGTGGCGAGTTTTGTTTGGGTTGAACCCCTCGGAGCGGCTGACGCTGGGGCGGGTTCTGGAGCGTGTGCCGGTTGAAGAGCGCGAGGATCTTCAGCGGGCCATCGAGATGGGCAATCGACAGGGGCAACGGTATTTGGTGGAGCATCAAGTCGTGTTGGAGGATGGCACGACGCGGTGGATCGCTTCGATGGGAAGGGCGGAGAGGGGCAAAGGGTCCGGGGCGATGCGGACCCGTGGGGTGTCGATGGACATCACGGAGCGCAAGCGAATGGAAGCTGAGCTGGGGCAGCAGCGGAATCAGTTTGCGCACCTTGCGAGGGTGGCGTCGCTGGGGGAGTTGACGGGGTCGTTGGCGCATGAGTTGAATCAGCCTTTGGGGGCCATTTTGAGCAATGCGCAGACCGGATTGCATTTGTTGAATCGGCCGGTGGCGGATCTGGCCGAGTTGCGTGAGATCCTGGGGGACATTGTGGAGGCGGACAAACGAGCGGGTGAAGTGATTGTTCGGGTGCGGTCGCTTTTGCAAGCTGGCGAGGCCGAGCGGGCGGCGGTGAACGTGGAAGCGTGCGTGGAAGAGGTTGGGCGATTGATGCGAACGGATCTTCACGAAAGGGGGGTGGAATTGCGGATGGCCTTTGCGCGGGATCTGCCGGCGGTGCGGGGGGATCTGGTGCAGTTGCAGCAGGTGATGATCAATCTGCTGATGAATGCCTGCGAAGCGATGGTGGATAAGGAGGCTGGCGAGCGAGTGGTGTTGGTGACGGCAGTGGCGGAGAAGGATGAGGTGAGGGTAGCGATTGAGGACAGCGGGATTGGGCTGCCTGAGGATGTGGAGCAGCTTTTCAGAGCCTTTTACACGACCAAGAGGACAGGGCTGGGCATTGGATTGGGCATTTGCCGAACCATCATGCAAAGTCACGGAGGCCGGTTGTGGGCGACGCGGAAGGAGACGGGTTCCGGCGCTGTGTTTCATCTAAGCCTGCCTGCCGTGAGGCCTTTGACCGCATGAGCCAGCAACCGATCATTGGACTGGTTGACGATGACCCTGACATGCTCAAGGCGTTGCGCAGGCTGTTGATGGCGAGGGGATTTCTGGTGCGCAGCTACAGTTCATCCGCCACGTTTCTGGAAGAGCTGAAGGGGCTGGATTTGGATGCGGTGGTTTTGGATTTGTCGATGCCTGAGTTCAACGGTCTTGAACTTCAGGAGCGAATGAAAAGGGACGGATACTCATATCCTGTCATCTTTCTCACGGGACGCGGAGACATCCCTTCGAGTGTGCGAGCGATTAAAGCGGGAGCGGTTAATTTTTTGACCAAACCGGTGGATGATCGGGATCTGTTGGAGGCTCTTGATCAGGCCTTGGAGGTGTCAGGGCGGCTTCGTGCGGAGGCGAATGCGACGGCGGAAGAGCGCGTCCGGCTGGCCAAGCTCACGCCAAGGGAGTTTGAGGTGCTTCGGCACGTGATCACGGGGCGGCTGAACAAGCAGATTGCGGCGGATCTGGGAGCGAGCGAGCAGACGATTAAGATTCACCGGATGCGATTGACGGAGAAGCTGGGTTGTCCCTCGGTGGCGGAGCTGGTGAGATTGGCCCAGCGGCAGGGCGTTGATGCTGCCGATTAGGAGGGAAGATGGAGAGCGCATTGAACGTTCGTTTCATATTCAGAAGGGCGGGAGAAGCGAACTTGTCTGGTGATGTTCACTGGACCCTATACCATCGCGGTGGTTGATGATGAAACTTCAGTGGGCCGTGCTTTGGCGCGGTTGTTGAGGGTCCATGGTTATGCGGTGGATTTGTTTGAGGAGGGGTGGAGTTTGTTGCGAGCGCATGAGGTGCGTCCTTACGCCTGCATTTTGCTGGATCTGCACATGCCGGGCATGAGCGGATTTGAGGTGCTTGGGGCGTTATTCCATCAGCAATCGAGTGTTCCGGTTATTGTGATTACTGCGAAAGATGAAGCGGGGACCGAAGAACGGGTGCGGGATCAGGGTGCGGCGGGCTATCTGAAGAAGCCAGTGGATGAGGTTCCTCTATTGGAAGCCGTGGTCAAAGCGATTGGGGAGCTTGCGCGGGGTATTGAGTAGAACTATCGTTCAATAGCTCTAACCGGGCCTTTCTCCAAAACTGAGAGTTTATTTTCAAGTCACGCCTTATGAAAAACTCCATTCCATTCAAAATCATGGCCGTCGGATTCCTGGCGATGGCCGGTTTCTCCGGTGCCGAAGCGGCGGACAAGAAGCCCAATATCCTCGTGATTTGGGGAGATGACATCGGCACGGAGAATATCAGCTACTACAACCGCGGCATGATGGGCTACCAAACGCCGAACATCGACCGTGTTGGCAAGGAAGGCGTGTTCTTCACTGACTACTACGGCCAGCAAAGCTGCACCGCCGGCCGCGCCGCCTTCATCAACGGCTCCTGCCCGGTCCGCACCGGCATGACCAAGGTCGGGATCCCCAGCGCCCCCGAAGGCTGGCAGAAGACCGACGTGACGATGGCCACGGTCATGAAGAGCCTCGGCTACACCACCGGCCAGTTCGGCAAGAACCACCAGGGCGACCGCGACGAGCACCTGCCCACCATGCACGGCTTCGACGAGTTCCTCGGTAACCTCTACCACCTCAACGCCGAGGAGGAGCCCGAGAATGAGGACTACCCTGGTGACATGGTGCTGGCCGGCGGCAAGACCTTCAAGGAAGTCTTCGGACCCCGTGGCGTTCTCCACTGCAAAGCCGACGGCAAGGGAGGCCAGACTATCAAGGACACCGGCCCGCTTAGCAAGAAGCGGATGGAAACCATTGACGAGGAAACGCTCGCAGCCGCCAAGGATTTCATCAAGCGCCAGAACGCTTCTGGCCAGCCCTTCTTCTGCTGGTGGAACGGCACTCGCATGCACTTCCGAACCCACGTCAAGGCCGAGAACCGGACCAAGGGCAACGACGAGTACACCGATGGCATGATCGAACACGACGGCCACGTCGGCGAACTCCTCAAACTGCTCGATGAACTCGGCATTGCCGACAACACCATCGTTCAGTATTCCACCGACAACGGCCCCCACTACAACACCTGGCCTGACGCCGGCACCACGCCCTTCCGCAGCGAGAAGAATTCGAACTGGGAAGGTGCCTACCGCGTGCCTTGTTTCATCAAGTGGCCCGGCAAGTTCCCTGCCGGCGAGGTCCGCAACGGTATTGTTTCTCACGAAGACTGGCTGCCCACCTTCGCCGCCGCCGGCGGCAATCCGGAGATCGTTGAGCAATTGAAAAAGGGCGTCGATCTCAACGGTCGCACTTACAAGAACTTCATCGATGGCGCCAACCAGCTCGACTACATCAGCGGCAAGTCCAAGGAATCGCCGCGCCCCAGCTTCATGTATGTGAACGACGACGGCCAGATCGTCGCCATGCGCTACAACGAGTGGAAGGCCGTCTTCTACGAAAACCGCGGCGAGGCCTTCGAAGTCTGGCGCGAGCCCTTCACCGAACTCCGTGTTCCACTGCTCTTCAATCTCCGCCGCGACCCGTTCGAAAAGGCGCAGCACAACTCGAACACCTACAACGACTGGTTTCTTGAACGGGTATTCGTCCTCGCCCCCATGCAACGGGTCGCGGGCCAGTTCCTCATGACCATGCAAGAGTTCCCGCCCAGCCAGAAGCCCGGCTCCTTCAATCTGGAAGGCATCCAGAAGAAGCTGGAGGCGACGATGGGCGGTCGCTGACTTCTCGAGCGTGGTTTAGCCGTCGTTTTTAAAAGTGGCGGTCTCCTTTCAAGAACACTGAAAACCAACATGAAAACGAACTACATACTCCTCGCCGCGCTCTTGTTTGCTGCGGCTTTCTCATCTGCCCAAGCGGCGGACAAGAAGAAACCCAACATCCTTGTGATCTGGGGCGACGACATCGGTGGATTCAACATCAGTGCCTACAATCAAGGCATGATGGGCTACAAGACACCGAACATTGACCGCATCGGAAAGGAGGGCGCGCTCTTCACCGACTGGTATGGCCAGCAGAGCTGCACCGCCGGCCGAGCCGCCTTCATCACCGGGCAATCGCCCATCCGCACCGGCCTCACCAAGGTTGGCCTTCCGGGCGCACCCGAAGGGCTAACGGCGGCAGATCCGACGATCGCCACGTTGCTCAAGGCTAAAGGCTACATCACCGGGCAATTCGGCAAGAATCACCTTGGCGACTTGGACAGCATGCTGCCGACCGCGCATGGCTTCGACGAATTCTTTGGCAATCTCTATCACTTGAATGCCGAGGAAGAGCCAGAGAATCCCGACTATCCGAAGGATCCCGCCTTCAAGAAAAAATTCGGCCCCCGTGGCGTCATTCATAGCATCGCGGGCGGCACCATCACCGACACCGGCCCGCTGACCAAGAAGCGCATGGAAACCATCGACATGGAAGTCAATGCCAAGGCAGTGGATTTCATGGAACGCGCGGCCAAGGAGGACAAACCCTTTTTCCTGTGGTGGAACTCCACCCGCATGCACATCTGGACCCACCTCAAGAAAGAGTCGGAAGGCAAAACCGGCCTTGGTATCTATGCCGATGGGATGGTGGAGCACGACGGGCATGTCGGTGAGATCCTGGCCAAACTCAAAGAGCTGGGACTGGAAGAGAATACCATCGTGATGTATTCGACCGACAATGGAGCCGAGAGTTTCACCTGGCCTGATGGTGGCACCACCATGTTCCGAGGCGAGAAAAACACCCAATGGGAAGGCGGCTTTCGCGTGCCAGCCATGATCAAGTGGCCCGGTGTGATCAAACCTGGCACTGTCATCAATGACATCTGTGCGCACGAAGACATGATGCCGACTTTGTTGGCTGCGGCCGGCGACCAGACAGTCAAGGAAGACCTCCTCAAAGGACGCAAAATCGGCGACACCACTTACAAGGTGCACCTCGACGGCTACGACTTAACACCGACACTGAAGGGCGAAGCCGCTTCGCCGCGCAAGGAATTCATCTACTGGACTGACGATGGCAGTGTCGCCGCCTTGCGCTACAACAACTGGAAGCTGACCTTCTTGGAGCAAAAAGCGGAAGGTATGGATGTGTGGATCGAGCCGTTCACGCAACTGCGTGCGCCCGTGATCACCAACCTGCGCATGGATCCGTTCGAGCGGGCCAGATCGGAACATGCCGTCGGCTACCAAAAATGGTTTAACGAACGCATGTTTATGATCGCCCCTGCGGCCGGCTATGTCGGTCAATGGTTGCAGAGTTTCCGTGAGTTTCCACCACGGATGAAGCCCGGCAGCTTTAGTCTTGATCGCGTGATGGAAGCGGTGAGCAAGCCGGCGGGTAGCCACTAACGCCACCGCGAATGAAAAACTGAATCACTCCTCGAAGCCGCACCTGTTCCATCCGGGTGCGGCTTTTTTCGAACTTTCAAAACGACAGGAGCAACTAGAGGCAACAGAGAATCAAATCCCGTTACGTTGCCTCCGTTTGCTCCTTTTCAATTTCTGAATCAATGAAAACAAGATACCAACTCACCATCGCGCTCACCTGCGCGTTGGCACTCACCGCCACCCTTGCGCGCGCTGCGGATCCGCTTCCGTCTTGGAACGACACTGCGCCGAAGCAAGCCATCGTCGCCTTTGTTGAAAAGGTGACAAAGGAGGGCGCACCGGATTTCGTGCCGGTCGCCGAACGGGTCGCCGTCTTTGACAATGACGGCACGCTTTGGGCCGAGCAGCCTATGTATTTTCAGGCCTTCTTCATCTTCGACCGCATCCGGGCCCTCGCGCCGCAGCATCCGGAGTGGCAGGAGACGGAGCCTTTTGCCTCTGTGCTCAAGGGTGACATGAAAACCGCCCTCGCGGGTGGCGAAAAAGCCTTGGTCGGCATGCTCATGGCCACCCACTCTGGCCTGACCACCGAGGAATTCGAAAAAGCCGTGACCGACTGGATCACGACGGCGAAACACCCGAAGACTGGCAAACTCTTCACCGAGATGGTCTATCAACCGATGCTCGAACTGCTCGCCTATCTCCGCGCCAACGGTTTCAAGACCTTCATTGTCTCCGGTGGTGGCATCGAGTTCATGCGCCCATGGACGGAGCGCGTCTATGGCATCCCGCCAGAGCAAGTCGTCGGTTCCAGCGTCGGTTTAAAATACGAACTTCGCGATGGCACCCCCGTTATTCTGAAGACTCCAGAGCTCGTCCACAATGACGACAAGGAAGGCAAGCCGGTGGGTATCCAGCGGCACATCGGCAGGCGGCCGATCATGGCGTTTGGCAATTCGGATGGGGATTTTCAAATGCTGGAATGGACGACGAGTGGTGAAGGATTGCGCTTTGGTCTCATCGTTCATCACGATGATGTCGAGAGGGAGTGGGCTTATGACCGGGAGTCGCACATTGGCAAGCTTGACCAGGGGCTTGATGAGGGAGCGAAGCGGGGTTGGACGATTTTGAGCATGAAGGGGGAATGGGGAACGGTGTTCCCGAAGTGATTTGATGATGCAGGCCATGGGATTGAGGTGTTTTTATTGGCATTCGGGAACTCCATGTGAGAGTCTTGCCGGACTTGGTTATCCACCTTTTTAACCCACCTACTTATTATGCGCTGGCAAGACCGTGAACAGAGTTCGAATGTTGAAGACCGGAGGCGGGTGACGCCAGGCAAGGCGGCGATGGGTGGAGGAGTGGGGACTTTGGTTTTGCTGGTGATCATGCTTTTGATGGGAGCGGATCCGAAGGCACTGTTGGATGTGGCGATGCAGGGGGTGGAGCAGTCGGCATCGGGGCCAGGGGCGGGTGCGCGGCCGTTGCCGCCGGGTGAGCAGGATGAGTTGGCGCGGTTTGTGAGTGTGGTCCTGGCGGACACGGAGAAGGTGTGGACGGAGCAGTTTCGCAAGATGGGAGAGACGTATCGGGTGCCGCAGTTGGTGCTGTTTTCGGGACGGGTGAGTTCGGCGTGCGGGCTGGCGAGTTCGGCGACGGGTCCGTTTTACTGCCCGGGGGACCTGAAGGTGTACGTGGATTTGAGTTTCTTCGAAGAGTTGAAGCGGGAATTTGATGCGCCGGGGGATTTTGCGCAGGCTTATGTGATTGCGCATGAGGTTGGGCATCATGTGCAGAAGCTGCTGGGCATCACGGATCAGGTGGATGCGATGCGCGGGCGGGTGAGCAAGCAGCAGGAGAATGAGTTATCGGTGAGGCTGGAATTGCAGGCGGATTTTTTGGCGGGGATGTGGGCGCATCATGCGGAGAAGAACTGGAAGATTCTGGAGGCCGGGGATGTGGAGGAGGCTTTGAATGCGGCGACTGCGATTGGGGATGACCGGATACAGCAGAGGACGCAGGGACATGTGGTTCCGGATTCGTTCACGCATGGCAGTTCGGCGCAGCGGTTGCGGTGGTTTCGCAAGGGCCTGCAAACGGGCGACTTCAAACAAGGAGACACTTTCTCCGCCAAGGAACTTTAAGGCTTATTTCACTCATGAAATCTACACACCAGGCAAAGAAGAATTGGGCTAACCGCGGGCTGGCTTTTGGCTTAATGATGGCGGTGAGCAGTTGCTCCCACTACTCTTCCGTCAAGGAGAAGGCTCCGAGATATGAATCGTCGAGTCAAGCGGGGGAATTGATTGAGGGGGCGGTGCGACGTCCGGCGAAGGAGCCTGCTTTGCAGATTGGGCGGTATTTGGACGCGATTGCGGAAGCGCGGTGTGCTTTGGCCAAGAACCCAGGGGATGCGACGGCGTTGGCGGATTACAATTTTTCGGTGGGGCGGATTTATGAGGTGGTCAATGAGGCGGGTTTGGAGCCTTGGAAAGCGCCGGTGGTTTGTCAGGGAGCGGGGACGAGGTGGTTGCTGGGGATGAAGTCGAACGTGCGACCTGAACGCAATCCGGCGAACTTCAAGTTTACGCCGGCGGATCGATATCAATTCAAGGGGAGGCTGGTGGTGAACGAGGCGATGAAGGCGGGTGTTGGGGCGCCGTTGATTGTGGTGGCCAAAGATGGTTTGGACGCGACCAAGATTGACCGGTTTGCGATGGGGAAGAAGATTTATTATGGGATGACGGGATTGGTCGAGATGGAAGGGGTGAACTGCGAGCTGACGTTTGAAGATCCGTTGTCGGTGGAGAGTGTGAAGTTGGGAGGACAGAGTTACCCGTTGGCGGCGAATTTTGTGGCACCGATTGGACTGGCCTTAGCGGAGTTGAGTCCGAGGAAGAAGGAGTTGGGAGGCTTGTTCAAGCCGGAGGAATTTGCCTCGGGAGCGCGGTTGGCGCGACTGCAGCCTTATGATCCGAAGAAGATTCCGATTCTTTGCATTCACGGGCTTGGGGATTCGCAAGCGACATGGGCGCCGATGATCGAGACGTTGAGGGCTGATCCGGTGATTCGGGCGAACTATCAGATTTGGTTTTTCAGCTATGCGTCCGGGAATCCCTATCCGTATAGCGCCTCTCTTTTGCGCAAGCAGATGGATGAGATTAAGAAGCGGTATCCGGATCACAAGGACATGGTGGTGATTGGGCACAGCATGGGGGGGATGATCAGTCGGACTCTTATGACGGACAGCGGGATGACGCTGTGGAATGCTACCTTTGACAAGTCACCTGAGGCGATGCCGATGTCTGAGGAGACGCGGACGATCATGAAGGACGCTTTGATTTTCGGGCATCGCAAAGAGATTGACCGTGTCATCTTCATGTCGCCGTCGCATCGGGGAGCGAACATGGCGACGGGGTTCATGGGCAAGCTGGGGTCGAAATTGATTGGAGCGCCGAAGGCGATTCTCAACGGGGACTTGAGTGCGCTGCAATTGGCGAAGCCGAGTGCGACGGGACAGCAGTTGAAGAAGATGCCGAACAGCGTGGATTTTCTGAATCCCGAGAACCGGTTTGTGAAGACACTGGACACGCTTCCGCTGGCCAAGGGCATCCCGTATCACTCGGTTTTGGGTGACCGGGGCAAAGGGGGCAATCGGGATCATACGAAGCCAATCAGCAGTGATGGCATTGTGCCGTATTGGAGCAGTCATCTGGATGGGGCGGAGAGTGAGATCATCATCCCGAGCGGACACTGGACCAATCAGCATCCACAGGGGATTGCGGAGGTGAAGCGGATCCTGTATTTGCATTTGCGGGCAAGGTAGGGAGAGCGGATGAGTGAGTGAATTCGAGGGGAGCCGGGCATGAGTTATTTACCCTCCATAGCGGTCCTGCTGTTGATGCTCTCAACGGGGATGAGCTTGAACTGGAGGCAGTTTGTTGAGAACTGGCGGAAGTTGGCGTTGGGGGGGTGGGCGAGGCTGCTTTTGGTGACCTTCATCTTGCCGCCGGTGCTGGTGTTACTGCTGGCGCAAGTGCTGCCGATGACGATGGCCTCGATGGCGGGGCTGTATTTGATATCGGTGGCACCTGGGGCGCCTTTGATGACGCGGAATGCGGCGAAGCGGGGGTTTGATATGGAGATGGCAGCGGGGTATCAGGTTTGGGGGGCGTTGTTAGCGCCGATCATGATTCCGCTGATGGTGGGAGGAGCGGCGTGGCTCTATGGACGTGAGATTTGGATCCCGCCCCGGGAGGTGTTGTGGGTGGTGACGAAGCAGCAGTTTGCGCCGCTTTTGGCGGGGATGGTGGTGACGCATTTTCTGCCTGAATGGGCGGGGAAGTTGCGCAGGCCACTGAACTTGATCGGGAATGTGCTGCTGACGATTGTGATCCTTGCGCTGCTGGTGAAGTTGGGGCCGACCCTGGCGAAGGTGGGGCCCTGGGTGGGTTTGGCGGCGTTGAGTTTGGCAATCGGGTGTTTGAGTGGGGCGCGCTGGTTGTTGCCGGGGTATCCGACGCTGGCGGTGAGCAATGTGAACCGGCATGTGGGATTGGCGTTGCTGCTGTCCGGGAGCCATTTTCAAAATGGCGGTCAAGCATTGCCTGCGATTGCGGCGTATGCCGTT
>JARXAL010000023.1 GCA_029865835.1 Verrucomicrobiaceae bacterium | reverse complement strand
TTCCTGCGGTAAGAAGGAAGGGACAACGGCGGCTGAAGCTGTTAAAGCGGTGGAGGAGAAGACCTCTGTTGCGGGTGAAAAAATGAAGGAAGCGGCCGCTTCGGCGGGTGATGCGGTGAAAGCGGCTGGGGAAGCTGCTGAAGCGGCGTCCAAAGAAGCGATGGACAAGGGCAAGGAGGCTGCTGACAAGGCTAAGGCGGCGATTGAGGGAGCTGTGGACAAGGCGTCAGAGGCGACGAAAGAAGCGACTGACAAAGCGAATGCGGCGGCTTCGAAGGTGCTGGATGCGGCGGGTCAGGCAATTGACAAGGCGAAGGAAGCGGTGGCACCTGTGACACCGGCTCCGACGGCACCGCCTCAGCAGTAGGCTTGGATTGAGCGATTGTTGGCCGGGAGTTCCCAGTGGGGGCTTCCGGCTTTTTCTTTGGCACGCAGAGGGGTGTGTGTTGTGAGTGGTAAGTGGTGAGTTGTGAGTGGTTGGGCTAGAGATGATGGGAAGGTGATTGACAAAGGGGGAGGTGGGAGGCATGCAGGGGGTATGAGTTGGGAAGAGAAGTATCAAAAAGGGGAAGTGTTTTGGGATCGGGGGGAGGCGTCGCTGCCGATGAAGCAGTATTTGGAGCGGCATCCGGTGAGTGGGCGTGCGCTGGTGCCCGGGTGCGGGCGGGGGCATGAGGTGGCGTTGGCGGCGGGGTTGGGTTTGGATGTGATGGGGCTGGACATTGCGCCGACGGGTGTGGCTGAGGCGAAGGCGCGGTATCCGGAGTTGGCGGAGCGGTTTGTGGTGGGGGATTTGTTTGATCCGCCGGAGGTGATGCGCGGGGTGTTTGATGTGGTGCTGGAGCACACATGCATGAGTGCGTTGCCGCCGGAGTTGCGCGCTGATTATCGGCGGGGCATTGATTTGCTGCTGCGGCCGGGTGGTTTGCTGATTGGGGTGTGGTTCATCAATCCGGAGTTGGATCCGGGTTATGAGGGGCCGCCGTATCCGTTCAGCGTGGAGGCGTTGACGGGGCTTTTTGCGGAGGGGTATGAGGTGGTGGCGGATTATGTGCCGGAGGTGGCGTTTGAGGGGCGGGAGGGACGGGAGCGGTTGCGGGTTTTGAGGCGGTTGGGGTGAGTGGGGGAATCGAGCAGGCCCGGGGGACTTGGGTTTGGATGGGGCGGGAAGTAGGCATGGATGGCACGATGCAGCTGTGGGTTGCATTTTTGTTTGTATTTGGATTTCACCACTGCACTGGTTTGTTGAGAGGTTTGCCAAGACTATGATGCGCGCACTAATCATTGCTTTGCTGGTTGCCTTTGCCTTGGTTGGGATCGGTGCGGAAGACGTTCGGTCAGGCGCTCCAAAAGAGTGTTACCTCTATTCTTGGGGTAAAGGCCCCAATTGGACCGCGAAAATCTCAAGCGAGTTTCGGCTTTCGCTCTTGAACATCAAGATGCCCTACGTCGATGATCAGTATTCAGAGCCAAACGAAAAGGCACTCACGTGGATTGAGAGGAACAAGGAGCCGACGATATCGACTATCGCCACAGTGGATGGCCGTAGAGTTGTTCAGATTGTCTATTCGGATTTAGGGAGCTTTGGGGAGACCATTGGGACGATTCTGCTCGCGATTGAGACTGAGAGGGCTTCGGAGTGGTTTTCGCCATTCTTTGGAGCTCAGCCTGAGCTGTTTAGCGGACAAATCGTGTCGGGAAGAGACGTTGCTTTTGGTTACATCGCTACCTTGCGTTGGTCTGGAACCGGATCCTTTCGAACCCACATTCTGTTTGACCTGAAGCAGTCTCATCCGGTCATCCTGAGTCGCTTGGATTCGGGAAGAGTGGTTAGGAATGAGTTCAAGACCGACCGTGAATATGAGGAGGCGTTAAAGATCTTTGACGACGAAGCTGATTTCATGGCAGGCATCATTCCAAAAACGCAGGAAACCAAACAAACTGGTGTGGAGCATGGAGGTGGTGAAAAAGCGAGTGGTGCTCCCAAATCGAAATGAAGATTTTGAGTCCAACCTTTGGCCCTTTAGCAAAGTGTTGCTTTCGATAGTTGGTTTCACCCGTCGACCTTCGTGACTATGCGCGCACTTTCGATCAATAGGGTAGCAGTTCTTTTGTGGCTTGGAGCGGTTTCCGCCGTGGCACTGGATCTTATCTTCGGTCCGCACCCATCGGAAAAGTACGAGGATCGTGATTTCTCGCTAATGATGGTCTTCTTATGCTGCATCCTGTGTGTCGCCTCTGTCGGACAGGTGTATGGCGTGCGGAGGCGCTTTGACGTCGTCGTTATTCTCCTCGTCGGTCTTGTGTTGTGGGTAATGACTGTGAATCTTACCCTTATGATTGGGTATCATGTTTTCGGATGAGCAAAGTAGATGAGCTCGTTCCCTAGTGGAGAATGCACTTTTTGATGTCTTGTGGCATGATCCGCAAGTTGGGTTGAGAGGGTCCGTCTGTGGGCGTGGACAAAATGACAGGGAACTGGAGCTTGGGAGCAGCGGATGGCGTAGGCGCGTTTCACGTTTTGATAATCGCGGCAAAGGTGGCGAGAGCGCTCGGGTTTGTTTCGCCCCGTTGGGGCTTGCGGCTTGGTTTGGTGTGTGACTCAGGGCGGCGCTCGTGCCTTGCTTGCCTTGGGCTGGTTTGTTGGGGGCCTTTGGCCCGTTGGTTTGGGTTTTGACGAACGCGGGGCTCGTGTGTCGCTTGCTCTGGACTGGCTTGTGGGAGGGCCTTTGGCCTTCGGGTGCTGGGGGTGCAAAGTAAGAATGGGCAAAGCACTATCGGGGTGCGTCCATTTGTGGTATTACCGTTTTCAATCTCCATGCCACAATCACTCGCCCGTCTCGTTTTGCATGTTGTCTTCAGCACGAAGAACCGTGTTCCGTTTCTCAGAGATGTCGAACTTCGCACTCGACTGCATGCTTACATGGCGGGCGTTCTGCAAAACATTGGGTGCGAGCCGATCGTTATTGGTGGTGTCGAAGATCATGTACACATTCTTTGCAATCTCTCACGAACGGTCACCATCGCTGGTCTGGTGGAGGAGGTGAAGAAGACGCCTTCGAAATGGATGAAGGAACAGGGGCCTGCTTACCATGACTTTTTCTGGCAAGGTGGATACGGGGCGTTTTCAGTCAGTGAGTCGAACGTCGAGCGGGTTCGCGCTTACGTGGCGACGCAGGAGGAGCATCATCGGAAGGTATCGTTTCAGGATGAGTTTCGGGCGTTGTGCCATAAGCATGGGGTGGAGATCGATGAGCGGTATGTTTGGGATTGAAGGGTGGTTTTTGGGGGGGAGGGGGTGTTTCGCTCCGTTGGGGCTTAGTGCTGGGGTTTGACGTGAGACCCAGGGCGGCGCTCGGGGCTCGCTTGCCCTGGGCTGGCTTGTTGGGGGCCTTTGGCCCGAAGTGGCGAAAGGTCCGTGGTCAGGGGGAGGTGCCTGAAGGCGGGACTACGGAACGGGGAGATCACGGGGACCTTTAGCGCATGATGGCGGCTTCGGGGGCGGTTAGGGTGAGGTAGATGGCTAGGCGGGCGCGGTCGGCGGGGCGGGTTTGGGGGAGTTGTTGGATGGCGTTGAGGATGAGGGTGCGGCTGCTGGGTTGGAGGTTGCCGGCGGCGAGGAGGAGGTTGAGGTGGTCGATGAGTTTTTCGGGGGTGGCGGCGAGGGCGATTTCGCGGGCGATGTCGAGGGGGAACTGGTAGGTTTGCCACTGGGAGAAGCCTTCATTAACGAGGTGCCAGAGGTGATTTGGGAAGGCGATGGCGGAGAAGCTGTCGGTGATTTGGAAGACGGGGCCGGCGAGTTGGTTCTGGGTGAGGAGGCCGGGGGCGCGGTAGTCGGGGCGGTAGAAGTTGAAGACGCTGGGGGAGCGGGTGGGTTCCTGGCGTGAGGCGTCATAGAAGTCCCCCCAATCCCACCAGAGGAGGTTGGGGGTGTTTTGCAGGCCGAAGGCGCGGCCCAAGGCCATGGTGCGCATGACGGGTTCTTTGAGGCGGCCGAATTCGGGGGAGATGGAGTGGGGGCGGGCGGCGCGGGCTTCGGGGTCGAGGAGGAGGGCTGAGATGACGGTGGTGAGGTCGCCGCGGACGCCGCTGCCGTTGTCGACGAAGAGGGCGGCGATGCGTTGGACGTAGTCGGGGGTGGGGTTGTCGGTGACGAGGAACTGGATGAGCTGGCGGCAGACGAAGGGGGCGGTGTTGGGGTGCTGCAACAAATGGACCAGGGCGTCTTCGACATCGCGCCGGGCGTTCTCTGGGGTGGGGGCGCGGGCGGGGATGGTGTGGCCGCTGACGAGGGTTTTGGGGCCGAAGTCGTGGCGGTTGGCGTGGAGGGAGAGATCAACGGCGTAGTCGGCTTCGGTGTAACCGCCTTGACCCCAGTTGTGGTGACCGAACCAGAAGCCGGTGAAGACGCGGGCGAGCTGGGTGATTTCGGTATTCGAGTAGGTGGGGATGGGGTTGCCGGCGTTGAGCTGACGGGTGCCGTCGGGGTTGAGTTGCCAGAGGCCGATGGTGAAGAGTTGCATCAGTTCGCGGGCGTAGTTTTCGTCCGGAAACTGGTTGATTTCAGGGCGGGCTTTGGAATTGCCGACGTGGGAGAGGTAGCGACCCATGACGGGGTGGAAGGTGACTTCGCGGAGGATGTCGAGGTAGTTGCCGAAGGCGTTGCGGACGAAGATGTCGTAGTAGGTGGCCATGCCGATGACGCGATTTTCGAGTTGGGCGTCGCGGCGGGAGGTGACGAGGATTTGGCTGAGGGCGAAGGCGGTGCGCTGGCGGAGCTGGTCTTCGCCCTGGATGGCGGCGCGGGCGAAGGCGGTCATGAGGTTGTTGCCAAAGAGGAAGTGATCGAGGTCGCTGTGGCTGTAGGTGAGGTCGGTTTGATGGGTGAAGAGGTCGTCGGCGATAGCCTGGGCGTAGGTGGAGTGGAGGGTGGGCGGAAGGGCGATTTGTTCGGTGATCCAGGGGGCGTAGCCGAGGAGGCGGACGCGGTCGATGGAGTCGAGCGTGGGGCCGAACGTGGCCTGGGTGAGGAAGCGGGCGGCTTGGATGGGGGAGATGCCGGTGCCGGTGCTACCGGAGAGGGTTTCATTGGGGAAGCCGCCCGAGGCGCTGCTGCCCTGGAAGGTTTGCAGGAGGTTGAGGTAGTCGCCGGAGAGGGTGGTATCGGGTGTGCCATCGCCGGTGAGGTCGGCGGATTGGGCGGCGCGGCTGGAGTTGGCGAGGGCGGGGTTGGTGCCGAGGAAGTTGATTTCATCCCAGTCGGAGACGCCGTCGCTGTCGGTATCGAGTTCGGAGACGTGGACGCGGAAGAAGCGGTTGCCGGAGGGTGGGCCGAGGGATTGGGTGAGTTCGTCGCCAGAGAGGATGGGGGAACCGGGGGCGGGGGTCCAAGTGGTGGAGACGAGGGAGTTGGATTGCTGGACCTGGGAAGTTTTGTTGGGTAGGAGGGGCCAGTCGATGGAGAAGAGGCCGGAGGCGAGGCGGAAGCGGGACCAGAGGCGGGAGGCGGGATCGAAGGGATCGGTGCCGGCGATGGATTCCTCCCAGTTACGTTGGCCGTCCTGGTCGGAGTCGGTCATGGGGTTGAGATCGAAGCGACCGTAGAAGCGCTCCCAGGCGTCGGGCATGGAGTTGCCGTTGAGGTCGCTACCGACGACACTGGAGGGGGCGCCGCGCCAGAAGGGCGGGCGACTGGAGGCGAGGGTGGGGTTGCTGCGTTCGGCGACTTCGATGCCATCGGAGACGCCGTCGGAGTCGGTATCGGCTTGGGTGGGGTGGGTGCCGTTGAGGAATTCGTTGCGGTTAGTGAGGCCATCGGAGTCGGGGTCGAGTGTGGCATCGGCGGCGCTGTTTTTGTTGCGGCTGTAGAGGTCCTCCCAGGCGTCGGCCATGCCATCGTTGTCGGTGTCTTTGTAGGCGGCGTAGGTGGGGGTGTTTTCGAGGCGGGTGGCGGAGAGCGCCATCTGGACGGCGGGATGGAGCTGGATGGAGAAGCGATTGGAGAGGGCGGGGTCGTCGGTGTTTTGCCAGGTGGCGGTGGCGTTGTGGATGTTGGTGGCGGCGCGGCAGGCGGCGAAGGTGCGGGTGACGACGTTGGTGTTGGTGTCGAGATTGCGGATGGTGAAGGTGACGGACCAGGCGTTTTGATTGCTGCCGGAGTTTGAGGCGGTGACTTGGAAGCGGAGGCGGTCGGAGAAGTCGTGGGTGCCGTAGCCGGAGAAGCCGAGGGCGGATTGGAGATTGGCGGGGGGGCTGGCCCAATCGGATTCCCAATGGTCTTCGGTGGGGGCACCGGGGTAACTGAAGCCACCAGCGACGCTGGAGTAGAAGAAGTGGGTGAGGGATTGGTGGCGGGCGCGTAGGGCCATGCGGAGGGCGTCGGTGTTGGGGGCGGCGGCGTTGCGGAGGTCGATGGAGAAGAAGGTGGCGTCGCCCCAGGAGCCGTCGGAGGGCGTGCCGCGCTCGTGATCCCAGAGGAGTTGGACGTTGTCGACTTGCCAACTGAAGGTGCGTGGACTGGTGGTGATGAGGGGCATGTAGGCGCTGGCGGAGTCGGCGGCGGTGGGGTTGGTGCCGTTGGCGAGTTCGGCGCTGTCGGAGCGGCCATCGGAGTCGGTGTCGGCGAGGTTCGGATTGGTGGCGAAGGGTTTGCTGGAGACTTCGGCGCCGTCGGAGAGGCCGTCGCCATCGGAGTCGGCGAGGAGGGGATTGGTGCCGGTGTTGGTGGTGCTGACGAAGGTGTTGGTGTTGGATTCGACACCGTCGAGTAGGCCGTCGCCGTCGGTGTCGGATTTGCGGGGATCGGTTTGGCGTTGGAACTCGGTGAGGTTGGAGCTTTGGTCGCCATCGATGTCGAGGGCTGCGTCGGTGTTGAGGGTGGTTCGGAGGCGGTGTTTCACTTCCCACCAGTCGGGCATGCCATCGGCGTCGGCGTCGGCGGTGGCGTTGATGATTTGGATGGCGTGGATGCCGACTTGGTCGTTGTCGAGGCTGTGGAGCGTGAGGGAGCAGGACGATGAGGTGAGGCCGCGGAAGCGAATGGTGTTGGTTTTCCAGGCGGGGCTGGCGGTGGGCTTTTGGGTTTCGAGGAAGCGGGCTTCGGGGGCAGTGGAGGCGGATTCGAAATAGGTGTCGGTGGCGGTGTTGCCGTTGAGGCGAAGGAAGCCGTCTGCGCCTTCGTAGGAGGAGCCGACGTGGACGATGAGGTCGTAGGTGGCGTAGGGAATGCTGGCGAGGGAGAGAGTGACGGGCGTGGCGGAGGTGCTGGTCTGAAGGAAGCCATCGAAGAGCCGGGCATCGAGGCTGGAGCGATTGCCATTTCCCCAGGCGTTTTCGGAGGCCCAGGAGAAGGTGAGGGTGGTGGCGGTGCCAGCGCTGTTGACGACTTGGGCGTTGTTCGGGGAGACGATGTCGGCCTGGGTGCCGGTGGCGTCATTCCAAGAGGTGAGGGGGCGGGTGTGGTTCCAGCGCATCTGGGGGACGAAGCCGGCGACGGCGAGGGGTGGAATGGTGTTGGCGGGGTGGAGGTCGGTGGTGAAGTTGATGCCGATGGCGTGGGGGAAGGCAGGCGGGGTGCTGGTGTTGCTGGTGGGGAGGTAACCGGTGGCGATTTCCCAGGCGTCGGGGGCGCCGTCGGTGTCGGAATCGGTGGCGTTGGGGTTGAGGGCGGGGGATTGGGTGAGTTCGAAGCCGTCGAGGAGACCGTCGTTGTCGGTGTCGGCGATGAGGGGATTGGAGGTGGGTTCTTGATTGTCGTTGAGGTCGTCGGAATCGGTGTCGGCGAGGCGGGGTTCGGTGCCGAGGACGAACTCTTGGAGATTGGAGAGGGAGTCTTTGTCGGGGTCGAGTGGGGCATCGGCGGGATTGGTATCGTTGAGGCCGTGGTCTTCCTCCCAGTAGCGGGGGAGGCCATCGGAATCGGCATCGGTCATGCCGGTGGGGTGGACTTCGAAGGAGAGCGCGTCGAAGGCGACGCCGGCGTAGGGATTCGGGGCGTTGGTGCGTTCGATTTGCAGGACGTTGGCGCCAGCGATGAGGGTGGAAGCGGGGGCTTCGATGACGAGGGGGGCGGCGTAGGTGAGGGTTTGGGTGCCGAGGAGGGCGCCGTTGATGCGGACGGCGAGGGTGTGGGTGCCGAAGCCTTTGCCGCCGGAAAACCAGCCGCCGGTCATGTGGGCGACGAGGCGGACGCGGGCGGTGGTGAGGGCTTGGGAGGGGGTGAGGTGAAAGCGGAGGCGGGAGATGGGGGTGCCGGTGGTCAGGTATTTTTCGAGGTTGGTGATGGGTTCGTCGGAGGTGACGGTGCCGATGGGGCTGGGGTAAGTGCCGGTGAAGTAGTAGTCGTCATCGCGGGCGGTGGCGCTGCCGGGAGTGGCGACGGTGCCCCAGATATCGTCCCCGAATTCGTCGGGGTTATCGTCGACGGCGCCGAGAGACCAGATGAGGTCGAAGGCCACGGCCTGAGCGGCTGCGCCGAGGAAGAGCAGGAGGCAGGCGCGAAAAGGCTTCGAAGTGGCGTGGCGACACGACATCTAGTAATTGTAGTCGTTTTAACGTGAAAACGCAATCTTCTTGAGAGTTGTTTGGGGGGACGTAGGGAAAATAAGGGTTTGGGGAATGAGGTTGGGTTGACTGGAAGGGGGGAGTGTGGATGGTGGGCGGTGATGAGTGATGGTGAACAGGCGGTGATGAGCGTGTCGGAACTGACGCGGGGGATTCGGATGCTTTTGGAGGAGCAGATCGGGAGTGTGTGGGTGGAGGGGGAGGTGAGTAATCTGCGGAGGCAGGCGTCCGGGCATCAGTATTTCACGCTGAAGGATGAGGGGGCGCAGCTTTCCTGTGTGTTGTTTCGGGGGAATGCGGTGCGGAGTGCGGTGAGGTTGGCGGACGGGGTGGCGGTGCGGTTATTGGGGGAGATTTCGGTGTATGAGGCGAGGGGGAACTATCAGATGATTGTGCGACAGGTGCAGGCGCAGGGTCAGGGGAGTTTGCAGGCGCGGTTTGAGGCTTTGAAGGCGCGGCTGCATGCGGAGGGGTTGTTTGATGCGGAGGCGAAGCAGGCGATTCCGAAGTTTCCGAGGGTGGTGGCGTTGGTAACGTCACCGACGGGGGCGGCGATTCGGGACATGATCAACGTGCTTGGACGGCGCGCGCCGTGGCTGCGGGTGCTGGTGTATCCGGTGCGGGTGCAGGGGGCAGGAGCGGAGCGGGAGATCGCGGAGGCGGTTGACGCGCTGAATGATTGGGAGAGGTTGGGGATACCGAGGCCGGACACGATTGTGGTGGGACGTGGGGGTGGGAGTTTGGAGGATTTGTGGAACTTTAACGAGGAAGTGGTGGCCAGGGCGATCTATCGGAGTGGCATTCCGGTGATCTCGGCGGTGGGACATGAGATTGATTTCACGATCGCGGATTTCGTGGCGGATTTGCGGGCCCCGACGCCGAGTGCGGCGGCGGAGTTGCTGGCGCCGGATGTGGCGGAGTTGAGGCGGCATTTCGAGGCTTTGAAGCGGCGAATGGGATCGAGGGTGGAGACGGTGCTGGATCGGCAAGCGCAGTTGCTGACGATGGCGAGGAAGGGGGCGCTGGCGCATGAACCGCAGCGGCAATTGATGGCAGCGGAGCAGGCGGTGGATGATCGGGAGGCGGGACTGCGGGAGGCGGTGCGGGCTTGGTTGGAGAGGGAGAACGAGCGATGCCGGGATCGGGGGTTGAGGCTGGAGCGGTTGCATCCGGTGAGGCAACTGGGGGAGGTGGAGCATCGGTTGGTGCTGGCGGCGCAGCGATTGAGGCAAGGGATGCGGCACCGGATGGAGGCGGTGGCGGAGACGATCAAGAGCAAGGAAGAGAGTCTGCGATTGCTGGGGCCGCAGTCGGTGCTGTCGCGCGGATTTTCTTACACGCTGAGTGCGGAGGGGAAGGTGATTCGGTCAGTGGAGGATGTGCGAGAGGGGGAAGAGATTTTGACCCACCTGGAGCGCGGGGTTTTGCGGAGTGTGGTGAAGGGAGGGTAGGGGGATTCAGGGACGGGAGCGGATTTCGAGGAGGCGCTTCATGATGGGGTGGAGGGAGCCTTGCCATGAGGCGGTGCCGAAGGCGTCGTGGAGGGTGCGGTAGAGGGTGTACAACTCTGCGTAGATGGCTTGGTTTTCGGGGATGGGATGGAAGACCAGGTCGCGGGTGGCGGTGACGCGTTTTTGGAGGTTGCCGATGGTGTCGATGCCGGCGGCAGCGGCGCCGAAGATGGCGGCGCCGAGGGCGCAGGTTTGCTCAGATTGACTGACCTTCATGGGCTTGCCGATGACGTCGGCGTAGATCTGCATGAGGGTGTGATTTTTGATGGAGAGACCGCCGGTGTTGATGACTTCGTCGATGGTGACGCCGTATTCTTCGACGCGTTTGATGATGGTGAGGGCACCGAAGGCGGTGGCTTCGATGTAGGCGCGGTAGATTTCGTGGGCGTCGGTGTGGAGGGTTTGGCCGAGAAGGAGGCCTGTGAGTTGGACGTCAACGAGGATGGTGCGGTTGCCGTTGTTCCAATCGAGCGCGAGCAGGCCGGAGGTACCGGGTTTTTGGGTGGCCATGGCTTTTTCCATGTTGGTGAATTTTTCACCGATGGTGGTGCCGTAACTTTCGGGGACGATGTGATTGACGAGCCAGAGGAAGAGGTCGCCGACAGCGCTTTGGCCGGCTTCGATGCCGTAGAAGCCGGGCAGGACGGAGCCCTTGACGATGCCGCAGACGCCGGGGATATCGGCGAGGGGTTTGTCAGTGGGGGCGATCATGAGATCGCAGGTGCTGGTGCCGAGGATTTTGACGAGGGTGCCGGCTTTGATGCCAGCTCCGACCGCGCCCATGTGGGCATCGAAGGCGCCGACGGCGATGGCGATGCCGGGCTTGAGGCCGAGCTTTTCCGCCCAGGCGGGGCAGAGGTCACCGGCTTTGGTGTCGGAGGTGTGGGCTTCGGAGAAGAGGCGGTCGCGGAGGTCGGCGAGGTCGGGGTGGAGTTGGGCGAGGAATTCTTTGTCCGGGAGGCCGCCCCATTCAGTACTGAAGAGGGCTTTGTGGCCGGCGGCGCAGACGCTACGCTTGAGGGTTAGGGGGTCTGTGTTGCCGGAGAGTTCGGCGGTGAGCCAGTCGCAGTGTTCGACGAAGGAGAAGGCAGCGGCGAAGACAGTGGGATCGATGCGGCGGAGGCGGAGGATTTTGGACCAGAACCACTCGGAAGAGTAGATGCCACCGCATTTGGCCATGATGTGGGGGCGTTGTTCGTTGCCGAGTTGGGTGATCTCGGCGGCCTCGGCATGGGCGGTGTGGTCTTTCCAGAGCCAGACCATGGCGTTGAGGTTGTCAGCGAATTCGGGGAGGAGACCGAGCGGGGTGCCGGCTTGGTTGACGGGGATGGGGGTGGAGCCTGTGGTGTCGAGGCCGATACCGACGATGGCGGCGGGGTCGAAGGCGGGGTTCGCGGCTTTGGCCTGGGCGATGGCAGTGGTGACGATGTGGACGAGGCCATCGAGGTAGTCTTGGGGATTTTGGCGGGCGACGTGGGGATTCTTGGGGTCGAGGAGAATGCCCATCTCACCGCTGGGATAGGGGAAGACGGCGGAGCCGAGTTCGGTGCCGTTGGTGAGGTCGATGAGAAGAGAGCGGCAGGAGTTGGTGCCGTAGTCGATGCCGAGGGAGTACATGGTATGGAAGGGGAGCGCGGAACTTACAGTCGGAACATTGAACGTTTAAAGTGAAATATCGAAAGGGAACGTAGAAAAGGGCAAGGGTTGACCGGGTGGCGAGTGTCTTCGAGAGAGAGATTCCAGGTGCGCGACGCTCTTTCAGATGGCGTACCTACCTCGCTGGCATGAGGTGGCGGACGAGGAATTCGTTGCGGAGATTGGTGCCGAAGGGGGTTTCGGCAGCGCCATGGCCGGCTCCGATGATGGGCATGAATTCGAAGGATTTGCCCGCTTTTTGAAGGGCACCGATGACTTGCGTCGTGCTGGCGGGATCGACGTTGGTGTCTAGTTCGCCGACGATGAGGAGGAGTTTGCCTTGGAGCTTGGATGCGTCTTCCACGTTGGAGCTGAGCTTGTAGCTTTCATCGATGGGCCAGCCCATCCACTGTTCGTTCCACCAGATCTTGTCCATGCGGTTGTCATGGCAGCCGCAGTCGGCGATGGCGACGTGGTAGAAGTCGTGGTGATCGAGCAGAGCACGCATGGCATTTTGTCCGCCTGCGCTGCCACCGTAGATGCCGACGCGACTGAGATCCATCCATGGGCGTGTTTTGGCGGCTTCGGTGATC
This sequence comes from Verrucomicrobiaceae bacterium, assembly GCA_029865835.1. Taxonomy (GTDB): domain Bacteria; phylum Verrucomicrobiota; class Verrucomicrobiia; order Verrucomicrobiales; family Verrucomicrobiaceae; genus JAGRPD01. The sequence goes on along the minus strand of JARXAL010000023.1, from coordinate 2,330 downwards.
CAGCGTTTTCGGTCCGGGAATCCGGCGTCTTTGAGGTTTTTCCAGCAGACGTCATGAAAGGCTTTGCTGCGATGATTGGTGCCCATGCCGTCGAGTTTGACGACGATCAAGCCCAACTCGGCGAGTTGGTGCATTCGGAGGAGGCGATCGAAATCCTTGGGAGCGAATGAACCATGGGGCCCGGCGTAGATGTCTTCGACGATGGGATATTTTTTGGAGGGATCGAAGGTTGAGGGCTTGATGAGGATGCCGTGGATGTCGGTTTTGCCATCGCGACCTTTGGCAACGAAGCGCTCAGGCATTGTCCAGCCAGCGGCGAGTAGAGCCGAAGCATCGGCTTTGTCCAATTCGCAGACGAGGCTGCCATCGCTGCTGCGGCGGAGTTCGATGACGGGTGGGTGATCGGCGCGGGACCAAGCATCGATGAAGAAATCGCGTTTTGGGGAGAGCTCGACCTGATGATTGCCATCGCCTACTGTGAGACGTTGGAAGCCGTTGCCATCAAATTTGATGCGGCAAAGATGCAAGTGATAGGGGTCCTCCGTGGGCCGCAATCCACTCGCGAGAAACCATATCTCTTGGTTGCTCTCATCGACATGCAAAACCTCGCGCACTGGCCACTGGCCTTTGGTGATTTGATGCTTCGGTTGACCTGTTTTGATGTCGTAAAGCCAGAGGTGGCACCAGCCGTCGCGTTCGCTCATCCAGATGAGTTCGCCGCTGCTGTGCAGCCAGTGACGCCAGTTTTTGCCGGAGTAGTGGATGAAGGTCTTTGACGTTTCCTCCACGACCACACGCACCGCGCCTGTCCTGGCGTTGGCGGCGAGGATGCGGTAAAGTTGATGGCCGCGTTGGTTGTAGTCGAAGTAGAACTCGCTGCTGTCGGGTGACCAGGTGACATCGATGTGGCCTTCGATGGTGAAGGGATTTTCATACAGGTCGCGGGCCACACGAACCTTTTGTCCATCGGCCTGTGTGATGATCAACTGCGGCTTGGGCAAGGGATCACCCGGTTTGATGTAGTCGATGACTTTGGTTTTTGGTTGGAGGTCCTTCTCTGGGGTGGATTCGACGATAGTGACCTTCCGTTTTGGGACCTCTTCCGCCTCGCTGGTGACCGTGTAGGAGCCATCGGGTGATTTGCCGGGTTGCGCAGGCTTTTGTGGCTTTTCTTTGGCTTTCGTGAGGCCCTTGCGGTCGATGATGAGAGTCTTCGGTGTTGCTTCTGCTTCGACCACGGCGAGATGCTCGCCAGTGCGGCTGGTGATGAGCCAAACGTGACCGTCATAGCTGTGCTGCTCACGTTCGCTTGCTGCTCTGATGGATCCGTAACGCTGATGTTCGCCTGCCTCGTCAACCCAAAACAAATCCACATCCTCTCCGAGGTGGTTGACGAACTTGAGGCTCGATGACTCACCTGTGCGCCGGGTGCGTCGAAGCTCGATGCTCATCGCGGAGGTCTTCGAGGCCTCGTTTTCGGGTAAACCCAGTTCCTTGAGCGAAGCGGCGGTTTTGCGATTGCCCGTTGTCGTATCGATCAAAACGAACTCGGCTTTTCCAGGTGCCGTTTGGATACGATACCAAAACGAGTTGCCATCCGGGAGCCAGTTCGCCTTCACGCGGTCGCGGAAGACGGTGTTTTCGGTTCGCTTTGGGAGGCTCCGCGCGGCGTCGAAGTCTGCAGCAAGGACGGTAGTGGCGGTGGCGAGGAAAAGGAGATATGCGGTCATGGTTTGTGGTCCCTCCAGTACTGCAGGAACTGCGCGATATGGGCATCCTTGATGTCGGTTTTCTTTTCCTGGTGCTCGGAGATGGATTTGCCGAAGTAGTGGCTGATCCAACCATCGGCGACGGGTCGTGATTCTTCGATGAAACGTTCGAACTCCGGCTGAGAGCAACTGAGCGGGAAGGTCTCCTCAATCACGATGGGTTTGCCGATGTCATAGACCTTCAGTGCGGCGAGATCGGCGGGAATCTTGTCTTTGCGCGGGTAGAAATGGACGCTGACGAAGTCGAGGTGTTTGGCGGCTTCGGGAGAGTAGAAGATGGGTTTGGCATTCGGCCAAACCTGAGCCCAAGGGATGACGCCAACGGTGATGAGCACGTCGGGATCGGACTGGCGAATGGCCTGGGTCATGTGCTGTACCCAGGCGGTGGCGATTTCGCTTTGGGTGCGGCCTTTCATTTCTTTGGCGATTCGTTGGACAAAAAAGAAGCCTTCCATTTCGCCGCTGAGCCAGGCGGGCTCGCCGGGCTTGGGTTCGGTGATGATGGGCTCGTTCATGAGATCGAGGCAAAAGACGGCAGGGTGGTCCTTGCAAACACGGGCG
>JARXAL010000259.1 GCA_029865835.1 Verrucomicrobiaceae bacterium | reverse complement strand
GGTTATGTGGAGGCGGTTTTTGAAGCGGGGGAGCCGATGGCGTTGATTGTGGAGGAGTCGGAGGAGGGGCGGATGATGGTGGATTGGGAGAGTTCGGTGCGTTATGGGGAGCTGCCATGGCGTGAATTTGTGCAGGCGAAGCCAGCGAAGCCGACTCTTTTGAGGGTGTTGGTTTCGGGTTCGGGGGTGGTTGCGGATGGTCTTGGTAGTGAGAATTCTGAGGCGATGCAGCGATTGTCGGTGAGGCACCCGTCGGATTCGGAGCCTTTGGAGGCGGTTTTTGATGCAAAAGACCCTGATTTGGGCTCTTTAATGGAACAACTTGAGTCAGGAGCGTGGAAAAATGTTCCTGTGACGTTGCGCCTGTGCTTTCCTGGAGCGGAAAGTCATGCAGAAAAGAAAATGGCAAGGATCACAGCGGTCGAAGGACGTGGCTGGTTGATCCTGCCTCAAAAAAGGAGCTAAATTGTGTCAAAGCCGAAACCTACCCCAGTCAAGTCAGTGAAATCGATCGCTAAGAAGGCCAAGGCGGTGCCTGTCAAGGTGGTTGCGAAGGCTGCGAAAAAGGCGGTGAAACCCGTTAAGGGGGGTAAGCCTGGTGCAAAAGCGGTTCCTGTGAAGCCGGTCAAAGGGAAGGCGCCGGTTAAGGCGGTGAAAGCGAAGGCGGCGCCTGTGAAGAAAGCGGTAGCGGCAAAGAAGGTGGCGCCAGCGAAGAAGGCGGCAGTTGCGAAGAAGGCTGTGGCAGCGAAGAAGGTGGTGCCTGCGAAGAAGGCCGCGCCAGTGAAGAAGGTGGTGAAGCCAGAAGCCAAGAAGGTGGCGGTCAAGGTTCCTACAAAAGTTGTGAAGAAGACGCCGGTTGCGGTGGTGAAGAAAAGCGTCCCAGCGAAGGGGGGCAAGGCGGCTCAGGTGGTCGAGCCTGTTACGAAAAAAGCTGCTGAGAAGGTGGCGAGTGCTGTGGTGGCTGAGGAGAAGAAGAAGGCGGTTGTGAGTCCGGCTCCGGTGAAGGCGGTGGCGGTGAAAGCGACGAAGGTCAGTGCGCCGGTGGTGGAGGTGATTGAAGAGGAGGTGCCGGTGGTGATCGAGGAAGTGGTGACGATGGCGCATCAGAGTTTGCCACCGATGCCTGCGGGAGCGGCGGCGAATGGGGCCATTTATTATGATTCCCACATGCACACGCCTTTGTGCAAGCATGCGTGGGGCGAGCCTGAGGAGTATGCGGCCCAGGGGGTGAAGGCGGGGTTGAAGGGGATTATCTTCACGTGTCACTGTCCGATGCCGGATGGGTTTTGGCCGACGGTGCGGATGGCGGACTCGGAGTTTGATGCCTATTTGGAGATGGTGGATCGGGCGGCGAAGGCGTTTAAGGGCAAGCTGGATGTGCGGCTGGGTTTGGAGAGTGAGTATTTTCCAGGGATGGAAGGTTGGATTGAGAGACTGCACAAGCGGGCTGATTTTGACTACATCCTGGGCGGGTTGCACTGGCAGGCGCGGGATTACCTAGCCAAGTTTGAGACGGGGACGATTGAGGCGTTCCGGAAGTCTTACTTCAATCATTTGGCGGCGTCGGCTGAGACCGGGCTGTATGATTGCCTGGCGCATCCGGACTTGGTGAAGAACTATCATCCGGATTCGTGGTGTTTGGCGATTGTGAAGGGGAGCATTGCGACATCGTTGGACCGGATTGCGGCGACGGGGGTGGCGATGGAGTTGAACACTTCGGGATTGAACAAGAGTTACTCGGAGATGAATCCGGGGATGGAGATGTTGCGGATGATGGCGGATCGGGGGATCCCGGTGGTGATCGGGTCGGATGCGCACCGGGCGAACCGGGTGGGTGAGCATTTCATGACGGCGCTGAGTCACCTGCAAGAGGCGGGGTATGAGAAGGTGGGTTACTTTTTGAAGCGGCAGCGGATTGATCTGAAGATCTCTGAGGTGCAGGCGTCGATCAAGAAGGCGGCGGATTCTCAGGTGGTGTAGCTTCAAGGTTGAGGTTGAAAGGGCTCGAATTGCCGCTTTTGTGGGGCAATGGTAGCGGGCTCTATGGGAGAAGCGTTGGATGTGGTGATCGTCGGCGGTGGGCTGGCGGGATTGGCTTGTGGGCGGGCGCTGGCGCGGGCGGGGGTGTCGTTTCGGCTGTTGGAGGCGGCGGATCGGGTGGGGGGGCGGGTGAGGACGGATGAGGTGGAGGGGTTTCGATTGGATCGGGGGTTTCAGGTGATGCTGCCGGCGTATGCGGAGGCGCGGCGGGTGCTGAACTATGAGGACTTGAATTTGAAGCGGTTTTACCGGGGGGCGGAGGTGGTGATGGGGAGTGGGAGTCTGCGGTTGGCGGATCCGTTTCAGAGTCCGCTGGATGCGCTGAAGTCTTTGAGGCCCGGGGTGGCGACGTGGCAGGATCGGTGGCGGACACTGCTGTTGTGGAAGGATTGTTTTGGTTTGCGCGAGTTGGCGCGGGGTGAGGCGGCGATGGAGACGGAGGATTTTTTGCGCGGGTATGGGTTTAGCGATGGCTACATCGACCGGTTTTTCCGGCCGTTCTTTGGGGGGGTGTTTTTGGAGAAGGATTTGAGGACGTCGGCGGCGATGTTGCGGTATTTGTTTGCGATGTTTTCGCGGTCGGGGGCGGCGGTGCCGGAGCAGGGGATGCAGGCGATTCCGGACCAGCTGGCGAACGGGTTGGGGGTGGAGTGCGGGCGGGTGGTGCGTGCGGTGGCGGATGGTGAGGTGGTGCTGGAGGATGGGGAGGTGGTGCGGGCGAAGCAGGTGGTGCTGGCGACGAATCAATTGACGGCGGAGAGGCTGCTACCGGAGTCTTTGAGGTCGAAGGTGAAGCCGAGGTGCCGGTCGGTGACGTGTTTGTATTTTGCGACGCACAAGCCGCCGACGAAGGATGGGATTTTGTATTTGGATGGGGATGGGCGGGGGCCGGTGAACAATGTGTGTGTGATGTCGAATGTGTCGGGGGCGTATGCGCCGCCGGGGCAGCATTTGATTTCGGTGACGGTGTTGGGGACGCCGCAGGGGGAGGATCTGGAGTCGGAGGTGCGGACGCAGATGTTGAGGTGGTTTGGGCCGCAGGTGGGGGATTGGCGTGCGTTGAGGACGTATCGGATTTTGGAGGCGCAACCGGAGGAGGCACAGTTGCGGGCGGGAGGGGCGCGGGCGGAGGTGAGGATGGGTGCCGGGCTGGTGAGGGCGGGGGATTACTGTGAGGATGTATCGATCAATGGGGCGCTGTTGAGCGGGCGGAGGGCGGCGGAGGTGGTGTTGGAGGGGTTGGGGCGGGGAGTAGCGAGTGGCGAGTAGCGAGTGGGTTTGTTTGATCTGGGGCTTGTCAGGCTGAAGGGATGGGGGGAAGGTGTGGGGATGAGTGACATTCCAGATGAGAAATCCCAGGAGGGATCGCCGCCGAGTCCGCCTTCGCCGGAGGAGGTGACGCGGAAGTTGGAGGATTTCATCAAGAACACGCTGGGTGGGCAGGTGTTGTTCACGCGGTTGGATGGGAATGGGGTTTCGCAGCCGGGGAATGATGGGGGCGAAGAGGCGGTGGAGGTGGAGGATGAAGAGGAGAAGGAGCCGAGTTTTGAGTTCAGCCATAAACCGAGGGACATTAAGGCTTATCTGGATCGGTTCGTGATTCGGCAGGATGAGGCGAAGAAGGTGCTGGCGACGGCGGTGTGCGATCACTACAACCATGCGCGGATGATGTCTGAGGCAAGGAGCCAGGGGCAGGTGCTGGAGTTTACGAAGCAGAATGTGCTGATCGCGGGTCCGACAGGGGTGGGTAAGACTTACTTGGTGAAGCACATTGCGGAGCTGATCGGGGTGCCGTTTGTGAAGGCGGATGCGACGAAGTTTAGTGAGACGGGGTATGTGGGGGGGGATGTGGATGATTTGGTGCGGGATTTGGTGGCGAAGGCGAATGGGGATTTGAAGTTGGCGGAGCATGGGATCATTTATTTGGATGAGATCGATAAGCTGGCGTCGGGCGGGGGTGAGCGGATGGGGCGTGATGTGAGCGGGCGCGGGGTGCAGACGGCGCTGTTGAAGCTGATGGAAGAGACGGAGGTGTCGCTATATGCGCCGAATGACATGCGGTCGCAGATGCAGATGATGTTTGACTCGCGGAAGGGTCGGACAGGGCGGGAGGTGATCAACACGCGGAACATCCTTTTTATTGTAAGCGGAGCGTTTTCGGGGTTGGAGAAGATCGTCAAGAAGCGGCAGAACACGGCAGCGATCGGGTTTGGTGCGGGGTCGGGGTTGAGCGGGGAGAGTGAAGAGGGACTTTTGAAGGCGTCGGGGACGCGGGACTTCATTGACTATGGCTTTGAGGCGGAGTTCATCGGGCGGTTGCCGGTGCGGGTGGTGTGCGAGCCGCTGGATGCGGGGGATTTGTATCAGATCATGACGAGTTCGGAGGGGAGTCTGATCCGGCAGTTTGAGCGTGAGTTTGCGGCGTATGGGATTCGGGCGACGTTTGAGGATGGGGCGCTGAAGTTGGTGGCTGAGAAGGCGGCGGAGGAGAAGACGGGGGCGCGGGGTTTGGTGACGGCGTGGGAGCGGATCTTGCGGGAGTTCAAGTTTGAGCTGCCGAGTTTGGGGCCGGTGGAGTGGGTGGTGAGCGAGGCGGTGGTGAGGGATCCGGCGGCGGCTTTGGCGAGTTGTCTGGCGAAGGCGAAGACGGTGTCGATTGATCCGCGGAGTGAGGAGGTGGCGGCGTTTGCGCGGGGGTTTGCGCAGGAGCATGGGCAGGGGCTGGTGTTTGATGAGGAGGCGGTGGCGGCGTTGGTGGCGCGGGCGCAGCGGGAGGGCAAGGGAGTGGCTGAGTTGTGCGGGCGGTTGTTTGAAAATTTTCCGTTTGGGTTGCGATTGGTGACGGGCGCGGAAGCTGGCGGTGTGTTTGAAATGGGAGCGAAGCAGGTGGCGGATCCGGATCGGTTTTTGAGTGATTTGGTGGTGAAGAGTCATCGGCCAGAGGTGGTGGTGACAGAGGAGGAGAGGCGGGGGATTGAAGTGAGGGAGGACGCGAAAGAGGGTTAGAAAGGTAGTGGCGTTGGCGATTGGGCTGGCGGTGGCTGGCGGGTTGTTTGCGTTTGAGCGGGCGGGGCTGGGGGTGCCGCTGGAGCGCGGGGTGGAGTCGGTTTTGCGGTCGTGGTTGAAGGCGGATGCGCTGGGGGTGGTGCCTTGGTTGAAGCTGGGGTATGCGACGCTGGCGGCGGTGCTGGCGGCGTGGTTTTGTTTGGATTTGCCGCATGCTTCACGCCGGGCG
>JARXAL010000218.1 GCA_029865835.1 Verrucomicrobiaceae bacterium | reverse complement strand
ATCTTGGCGAATTTGGACAAGTTGGTGGTGAAGGCGGCGAATGAGGCGGGTGGATATGGCATGCTCATGGGGCCGTGGGCTTCGAAGGCTGAGATTGAGATGTTCCGGAAGAACATTGAGGCGGACCCGAGGAATTTCATTGCGCAGGACCCAATTTCGTTGAGTCGGCATCCGACATGGGTGGGTGAGGGGTTTGAGGGGCGGCACATTGATTTGCGGCCGTACATTCTTTACGGGGAGAAAGTGACGGTGACCCCGGGCGGATTGACGCGGGTGGCCCTGAGAAAGGGGTCGCTGGTGGTGAACAGCTCGCAGGGCGGCGGTTCAAAGGACACGTGGGTGCTGAGGCATCCGAACAGCAAGCCGGCTCAGCAGGGCTGAGGTGCGTAGTATCCAAACCATTGACCTGATTTCAACGATGCCTAAAACGACACAAGGACCGACTTTCAAGGAAGAGTTTGCACGCAGCAAACAGAACAATGTGATGCTTTCCCGGGTGGCGGGGAGTCTTTATTGGATGAGCCGCTATCTTGAGCGAGCGGAGAATGTGGCGCGTCTTTTGGACGTGAATCTGCAATTGCTGCTGGATTTTGGTGAGTTGGACGACCAGTCGCTGAAGGAGCATTGGGGGCCGATTCTTCAGGCGATCGGTGATGAGGAATTGTTTTTCCAGCTTTATGAGACTGCGGACAGCGAGAGCGTGACGGATTTCATCACGTTTTGCCCCACGAATCCAAACTCACTGGTGTGCTGTCTTTCGAATGCGCGTGAGAACGCCCGGCAGGTGCGGGACCAGATCTCTGGTGAGATGTGGACGGTATTGAATGATGCGTATCACTTCATCAACAACAACGATATCCGCAAAGTTTGGGATGGGGATGTGGGGGCGTTTTATGACCAGATCAAGCAGTTCTCCCATTTGTTTCAGGGGATTACGGTGTCGACTTTTGCCCGAAATGAGGGGTTTGAGTTCATTCAATTTGGCAAGTACATGGAGCGGGCGGACAAGACGAGTCGGTTGCTGGATGTGAAGTATCACATTTTGCTGCCGAAGGTGACGGATGTGGGTGGGGCGGTGGATGCGGCGCAGTGGCAGGCGGTGTTGCGATCGACAAGTGCGCTTGAAGGATACCGGCGGTTTTATGTGGCGGATATCCTGGCCTGGAAAGTGGCTGAGTTCTTGATTTTTCAGGAGTCGTTTCCGCGCTCGATTTATTTCTGTGTGGATCAATTGCGACAGTTTGTGCAGCTGATCAGTGAGGATCGGGCTGGGGAAAGTCAGAGTGCGGGGGTGCGGAAGTTTGGCAAGTTTGCCAGCAGTTTGAAGTTTTTGACGACGGATGATGTCTTCAAGCAGGGCTTGCACCAGTTTGTGACGGAGGTGCAGGAGCAGTTGGCTGAGGTGGCGGGTTACATGTTTGAGACCTACATGTACAGTCCGCCGGTGGATATGGTGGCGGAAATTCGCTTTCACCAACAGCAAGAGCAGCAGCAACAGAGTCCGGTTCAATGCATGGGGGTGGGGAATTGAAGGGCGGGCCTGGGCGGAGGATCGTGCATCGTGAGCTTGACCTAGGGGGTTGTGTGGCCCAAATCACAGGGCCAATCCATCCATGTCATTGACTACTCCCGGCATTCAAGAAGGCATGACCTTAAAAGTCGTGCATTTGACGCGGTTTCTCTATCACGGCGAAGTGTTAGAGAGCCACAATGAGGCGCGTCTGTGCCCGATCAGTGATCCGCTGCAACGGTGTGCGTCCTTTGATTTGAAGGTGACGCCGGCGGTGAAGATCATTACGAGGAGGGATTTTTTCCTGAATCGAGTGGATTATTTCGATGTGATGGAGCCGCACGATGCTTTGGAGGTCGAGTCGACGGCGGTGATTGAGACGCGGGCGGAGATGCGGGGATCGATTCCGGAGGGACTGACACTGAAGTCATTGGATTCTCGTGATGTGGATGTTTCGGTTTTTGAATATCAGGTGGAATCGCAACTGATCCAGACACCGATGGAGGTGATGGATGAGGCGATTCGAGTGATTGGGGAGACGGTGTCGCATTTGTGGTGGGATGCGGTGGCGATTGGGAGGCATGTGCATGCGACGTTTGCGTATGTGCCGGGAGCGACGGATTCGAGGACACCGGTGACGGAGGCTTTGGCGGCGAGGCGAGGGGTGTGCCAGGATTTTGCCAATGTGATGATCGCGATGTGTCGCAGCCGGGGGATTCCGGCGCGGTATGTGAGCGGGTATTTTTACAATGGGAAAACGGCGGCGGATGAGATTGAGGCATCGCACGCGTGGGTGGAAGTTTTCGTGCCGGGATATGGTTGGAAGGGCTTTGACCCGACGCATGATCGGGAGGTGGACCCTCGATACATTAAGCTGGCGGTGGGTCGGGATTATGCGGATGTGAGGCCGGTTGGGGGCAGGTTTTTGGGTAAGGGCACGCAGGACATGGTGGTGGAGGTCCGGGTGAGGCGCATGGCATGATCAAGAATTTGATTTTTGACTGGTCGGGGACGCTGGCGAATGACTTGGGTTCGGTATTGCATGCGACCAATGCCACTTTGGAGCATTTTGGAAAACGGGTGCTGACGGAAGAGGAGTTTCGGGAGTGTTTTCGACTGCCATTCACGGAGTTTTATGAGGAGGTTTTGCCGGGGATTGAGTTGAGCGAATTGCAGCGGTTGTATCGCTGTCATTTTCCGGAGGAATGGGAGGTGCCTCTTTTGGAACATGCGAGGGAGATGCTGGAGTATGGTGCGGCGACGGGGCGGCGGATGGTGCTGCTGAGCAGTGCGCCGTTGGAGCATTTTCAGAGGCAGGCAGGGAGTCTGGGGGTGTTGGATTTTTTTGAGCGGGTGGCGTGCGGGGTGATTGATAAGCGAAGCGAGCTGGTGCTTTTACTGGGGGAACTGGATATGAGGCCGGAGGAAACGGTGTTTGTGGGGGACATGAGGCATGACATTGAGGCGGCGCGGGCGGCTGGGGTGATGAGTGTGGCCGTGGCGACGGGCTATGAGTCGGTGTCGAAGCTGATGACAGTAGATCCCGATGTGTTGCTGAGGGATTTGCAGGCGATGCCGCGAATGTTGGGGGGCTGGAAAGCGGGGGCTGAGATGCTGCCGGTGGCGACGGTGGGGGCCTTGATCGGGGATGCTAAGGGGCGATTTTTGATGATTCGGACCCACAAGTGGAGTCATCGGTGGGGGATTCCTGGAGGAAAGATTCAGCGGGGGGAGTCTTGTGAAGAGGCTTTGAGGCGTGAGGTGAGGGAGGAAACAGGTTTGGAGTTGGGAAAAGTGGCGTTTGTGATGGTGCAGGATTGCATCGAGCCCCCCGAGTTTTTGCGGTCAGCGCATTTTTTGCTGCTGAACTACTTGGCGGAGTGTGTGGGCGCTTGTCCTGAGGTGAGTTTGAATGAAGAGGCGCAGGAGTTTGTTTGGGTGACGCTGGAAGAGGCGTTTGAGATGGATTTGAATCAGCCGACGCGGGTGTTGCTGGAAGAGTGCGTGAAGCTCGGTATGGTGGGAGGATGAGTTCTTTTAAAGGTGCCGAGACAGTTGCTGACCGGATTTTGATCAATGGACTGGAATTACCGGTTCAGATTGGGGTGCCAGATGAGGAGCGGGCGGGATGGCAGACGCTGAGGGCGGACTTGGAGTTGGAGTTGGTGGGGAGAGTGGAGGACTTTGGAGATGATTTGTCGGCGACGGTGGATTACGACGCGGTGGCGAGAGAGATCAGGCAGTTGGCGGCGGAAAGGCCAAGAAGATTGATTGAGAGTTTGGCAGGGGAGATTGCGCAGGCGGTGCTTATGAGGCCTTTGGTTTGCGGCGTCACAGTAACGATCCGGAAACGAATTCTTCCCGGAGTTGATGATGTGGCGGTTAGAATCCACCGCGCCAAGTAACGAAACGGAAACGCCATTGATGCCTTTTCGGTCTTCTTGATTGAGGGGGGAAGGCGAGGCTGGGCTAGTGAGGGAAGTTGGCCCTGTGGAGTCAGTTGAAAGTCGCTTGCATTTTTACCGTAACGATTGCATTACGCTAAATGGGACGAAATTGGATCAAGATTGAAACGGTAACGATGGACAAGCCAGAGGTGTGTGTGATGGCGACACAGCTCAAGTTGGATCCGGATGCGGTGGTGGGGAAGTTGGTCCGACTTTGGTCATGGGCCGAGGTGAGTCGGATCAATGCTAACGCTATGAGCATTACTTTAGAGTTTCTCGACAAACTGGTTGGGAAGAAGGGTTTTGGCGCTGCGCTGATGAAAGCGGGGTGGTTAAGGGAGGTAGACGGGGTGATGCAGTTTCCGAATTTTGGAAGGCACAATGGACCTGCGGGTAAAGGGAGGGCGTTGACGGCGCAGCGGGTGAGTCGGCATCGTGAGAGGAAACGGACGAGTGACGAAAGTGATGAAAATGTCGAAGGGGTCTCCGTAACGAATGATTCAGGGGCGGAAGAGGTTGTGACTCCGAAGGTAAAGGCGGTGAATCAACGAAGGAATACCGTTAAAGAGCTTTTAAAGAGCGATTTAAGTGAGGAAAACACTCCAATGTCAGAAATTCATTCTGGGGCAATTTTGCCTGATGACATTGAGTTGGAGCCGCCATTTGATGATTTGGATAGCGAATCTATAACGATTGAAGGCGGCGGATTTGAGGCTTCTGAGGCTGATGAGGAGAGTCCGTTTGAGGACGAGAGTCCCTTTGGGGATGCTGTCGAGTTTGGAGGAGAGGTTGAGGAAGAGCCGGTAGTTGTCGTCGAGGAAGTCTCTGCTCATGAGCCGACTGAGGGTGGGGCTGTTGTGCAAGTGGGGGAGGAAGAGGAAGTGACGGTAGCAGTGGAGGGAACCGAAGTTGATCCAGCTCCTAAAGTGAAGAAGGCGAGGGGTGGGAGGAAGTCGGGTGGAGCCGACAGCTCAGATCAACCGATGCTTTTCTGATCGGGTTTAGGAATCGCAGAGGTTGGGGATTGAGGCGGCGACTTTGTGGACTCACGGAGGAGTCTTCGCTGAGGTTGTTTTTTGCGCCTGGGGGATGAGGCGACTCGCTCCCAGCTTTTGCCCCCAGGGTGTCAAAACTTTTGAGGCAACAGGTGAGCGGGGTATGTGGCGGGATTTTTTATTGTCAGGTTGGTGGCATGGGTGGATGGTGGGTTGCGGATGAGTGAATTGAACAGTGAGAGTGAAGTGGGCGGATTGAAGCCTGGGCAGGAGCGGGGTTTCCGGCTTTTGCTGACGGCGGCGTGTCTGGTGGTGGTGTTGGCGGGGATGAAGGCGGCGGCGAGTTTCTTTGTGCCAGTGGTGCTGGCGTTTTTCATGAGTGTGCTGAGTTATCCGCTATTGAACTGGATGCGGAAGCGCAGGGTGCCGCATTTGGTCGGGGTGCTGGTGACGGTCCTGCTGAATGTGGGGGTGCTGGTGTTTGTGATTCAGGCGGGGGTGCATTTGCTGACGCGGATGCAGAATGAGCTGCCATCGTACATTCGCGGCTTGAAGGGATTGCTGGATCAGGGGGCAATTTGGCTGGAGGGGCAAGGGGTGGAGGAGGCGACGGCGATCGTGAATCAGATGTGGGATTGGCAGGGGTTGGGGAACAATCAGAACATTGTGCAGGGGCTGACGGCGATCATGGGAAGCACGGTGGGGACGGCGGCGTCTGTGGTGTCGACGACAACGCTGGTGATGATTTTGATGGTGTTCATTTTGATGGAGGCTGTGGGGACGAGGGGGCGGTTGAATGCGGTGCAGTTGGCGGGAGGGCCGGATTTTGGGCAGTTGCTGGAGTCGGCGACCGACATTCAGAAGTATCTGGTGATCAAGACACTGATCAGTGTGGCGACGGGAGTTTTAGCGTGGGTGTGGTGCTGGATGTTTGATCTGCCGTATGCGGTGCTGTGGGGGATCGTGGCCTTTTTGATGAATTACATACCAGCGGTGGGATCGATTTTGGCGGGGGTGCCGCCGGTGTTGCTGGCACTGGTGACGAATGGATTTGGGAGTGCGTTTGGGGTGATGCTGGGGTATTTGGGGATCAACGCGGCCCTGGGGACGTTTCTGGAGCCGTTGCTGCTGGGGAGGCGGTTTGGGGCGTCACCGCTGGTGATTGTGACATCGGTGCTGTTTTGGGGGTGGATGTGGGGACCGGTGGGGATGTTTTTGGCGGTACCTTTGACGATGATGGTGAAGATGATGCTGGGGCACTCGGATGAGTTTCGCTGGATGGCGGTGGCGATGGCGAAAAAGAAGATCACGAAGGGTGAGGTGGTCTTGATGGCGGACTTTGATTTGGCGGGAGAGGAGAGCGAGCAGCTGGGAGGAGGGGCGAGCACGGAGTTTCCGGGGGAATTCAGGAAGTAGACGCGGGCGGAGGCGTATTTCAGGTGGCATGGGGCGCTCAAGGGTCACGTCGAAAACTGAAGAGAGGCTGCATCCGCGTCTGAGGGCGTGGGTGAGGGAGGCGTTTGGAGGAAGGTTGACTGAGGCTCAAGAATTGACTTTGCCGAGGGTGTTTGCGGGGGAGTCGGTTTTGTTGTCGTCACCAACGGGGAGTGGCAAGACTTTGGCGGGATTTCTGGGGGTGCTGGATTTTTTGATTCGGGAGTGGGAGGCGGATCGGTTGGTGGAGGATCAGACGGTGGCGGTGTATGTGTCTCCGTTGCGGGCGCTGACTTATGACATTCAAAAGAATTTGATGCGGCCCCTGAAGGAGATGGGGCTGGAGGAGGTGATTCGGGTGGGGATGCGAACAGGGGACACGACGGCGGGAGAGCGTGCGAAGTTGCGCCGGAAGCCTCCGCATATCCTGCTGACGACACCGGAGAGTCTGGCGATCCTTTTACCACAAGGGGGGGCACGAGCGGGGCTGAAGGGGTGTCGATTTGTGATTGTGGATGAGTTGCATGCGCTGGCGGAGAACAAGCGTGGGGCGCATTTGGGGGTGACGCTGGAGAGGTTGGAGCGCTGGGTGGGAGGGGGATTGGTTCGGGTGGGTTTGTCGGCGACGGCGGCGCCTTTGCCATTGCTGGGGGAGATGTTGGTGGGGGTGGGGCGAAGGTGTGAGGTGGTGGTGGCGCGAATGGAGCGGGATCGGCGGGTGGAGGTGCTGTCGCCGTTGAAGAAGGATCCGTATCCGTCTGCGGGCTACACGGCGCAGCGGGTACTGGATGACATTGGGGGAATTGTGCAGCGGAAGCGCAGTGTGATCATTTTTTGCAACACGCGGAGTGCGACAGAAAGTCTGGCGCATCGGTTGAAGCGGGTGTTGCCGAAGTTGGCGGACAAGATTGAGGCGCATCACGCGTCGCTGGATCGGGAGGTGCGGTTGGGGGTGGAGGATCGGCTCAAGAATGGGGAACTGCGGGCGGTGGTGTGTTCGACGAGTCTGGAGTTGGGGGTAGACATCGGGTCCGTGGATTGTGTGGTGATGATTTCGACGCCGAAGGGGATCAGTCGGGCTTTGCAGCGGATTGGGCGGAGCGGGCATTCGATTCATCAGAGTAGTCACGGGGTGCTGGTGGCGACGAATGTGAATGATCTGATGGAATGTGTGGTGTGCGCGGAGATGACGCGGGCGATGCGGTTGGACGAGGTGAGATTGATGGAAAAGCCGCTGGATGTGCTGGCGCAGCATTTGGTGGGGATGGCGATGGAGGGTGGTTACACGATGGATGAGGCGTTTGAGGTGGTGCGACGGGCGAAGTGTTTTGAGGGGCTGGAACGGATGGAGTTTGACCGGGTGGCGAGGTATTTGAGGGGCGGTGGGATGTCGCTAGAGAAGCAGTATGCGGAGCATTTCGGGAAGATCGTGGAGGTGGACGGGAAGCTGGCGGTGCCGTCGAAGAAGGTGGAGCGGGAGTATTTGGCGAATGTGGGAGTGATTCACACGGAGGGGATGGTGAGTGTGTATTTGGGCAAGCGTCGGCTGGGACAGGTGGAGGAGGGATTTATGAAGCGATTGAAGACGGGGGATGTATTTTTGCTGGCGGGGTGGATGGTGCGGCTGATTGAGACGGGGGTGGGTGAGGCGAAGGTGGAGGAGGCTAGGTTGGCGCTGCCGACGGTGCCGGCTTGGAATGCGAATAAGATGCCGTTGGCGAGTGGGTTGGCGAAGGAGGTGCGTGAGTTGCGATCCGAGTTGGCGAGGCGGATCGAGGCGGCGGGGAGTGGCGCAGAGGAGCGGGGATGGTTTGTGCGGCCGGTGCTGGAGGTGGAGAAGAAGGAGGTGATTTTGGATTGGCTGGTGGAGCGTTTTGAGATCAGCGGGAGCAATGCTTTGGCGATATTGAATCATTGTTTGCACCAGCTTCAGGTGTCGTGTTTGCCGACGGCGGAGCGGTTGGTGATCGAGCGTTATGTGGAGGCGCCGATGGGGAGGGAGGAGTCGGGGGAGGAGCTGGTGCATTTCTTTTTTCATTCGCTGATTGGGCGGGCGGCGAATGATGCGTTGTCGCGGATCGTGGCGTGGCGGGTAAAGCAGGCGGTGGGTGGGAATGCGATGGTGACGGTTGATGATTATGGGTTTCTGTTGACGCTGAAGGCGTTCCAGGATTTGGCGGTGGAGGACTGGCGGGAGTTGTTTCGGGTGGAGAGTGCGGAAGTGGATTTGCGTTCCGCGCTGGAGGATTCGGAGCTGGTGAAGTGGAACTTCAGAGGGGTGGCTCAAACCGGGCTGATGGTGCCGCGCAATCGGCCAGGTGAGGAGCGGCGGGTGAAGCAATTGCGATGGAGTTCGGAGATCTTGTGGCGGGTGCTGATGGAGCATGAGCCGGATCATCCGTTGCTGACGCAGGCGTATCGGGAAGCGACGCATGCGTTCCTGGATCTGCCACGAGCGATGGCTTTTTTAGCGGGGGCGGAGAAGTTGGAGTGGCGTTTTGTGGAGGTGCCGGTGGTGAGTCCGTTCGCGTTTGGGATTTACGCGAGCAAGATCAAGGAGGGGATGATGCTGGAGGATCCGGAAGAGGCTATTGAGCGTCTGTGGCGGGCGTTTCAGGAGAAGGTGGGGCGAGGAGAGCCTGAGTGATCTCGTCGGCGGACTGGGTGCGCATGTTGAGGAAGGTGATGCCGGAGTCGGGAAGGTCTGATCCGGCCTGTTTGAAGAGGCCGCGGACGACTCGGGGGTAACAGGCGATGATTTGCAGGCCGCCTGTGCTGGCTTTTTGACTGAGTTCGGTGAGGCGGGGGTCGCGATGGGCGGCGAACTCGCAGAGGTCGGAAACGGCTTCGAAGCTTTTGCCACAGGCGGAGAGTTGCTCGAGGACGGCGTTTTTGACGCCATTGGGGACGACTTGGGCGTAGGCGCAGCGGCAGTAGAGGATCTGGACGTTTTCGGACATGGGTGAAACGGAAGGGTGATGATGGAAAGGGAACGCAGAGATCGCAAGGGAGGTTTCGATC
>JARXAL010000214.1 GCA_029865835.1 Verrucomicrobiaceae bacterium | reverse complement strand
CCGCACCGGTAAGCCCCCCATCGCCACCGGCCTCGACGGCCTCTGGTCCGCCGGCCTCTGCCTCGTCGCCGAAGAATCCATCCGCCAAAACAAACCCCTCCCCGTCGCCGACATGCTCAAATTTTAACTTCCACGGCTACTGATATCACCCAATTCACGCATAATTCAAAAATCGCGCTGCCTCTCGATCCCGTCTTGGCATATCCAAAATCCCACCCATCTTTTCGGTGGCGATGACTCCCCGCGACTCTCGATCCTTCTTAGCCACTCTGATAGGCGATGGCAGATCGCTCATTCTCCTCACCGCGATTGCTCTGGCCTTCGCCGGCGGCGGCGCTGTTTTCCTCTCAGTCACAGGTCACTTTCTGCCCCACGACGTCGAGTTCCTCGGCATGCAACCGATCACCCTTTGCGGACTGAACCAATGCCGCATCGTACACTTCATGATCCATGACCGAGCTTCATTCGGCGGGGTTCTATTGGCCATCTCGGTTCTCTACACTTGGCTCGCCATGTTCCCCCTGCGCGAGGGAGAAAGCTGGGCCTGGTGGACTCTCGTGCTGACCAACGCCACCGGCTTCGGCTCTTTCCTCACCTATCTCGGCTACGGCTACCTCGACAGTTGGCACGCTTGGTCCACGCTCCTTCTACTTCCAGTGACGGTCGCGGGCTTGTGTCTCACTCGCCGTCTATGCATCCGACCCCTCACTTGGGAACCAAGCTGGCGGCCTACCAATTGGCTTTCTCGTTCCACCTTAGGTTGGCTGACCTGGCTTGCTTGGGGCGGCGGCATGGTGGCGGCAGGGGCCACCATCATGATCGTCGGCATGACTGGGGTCTTCGTTCCCAGTGACCTCGAATTCATCGGCTACACCGTGGACCAACTCAACGCGATCAACCCTCGTCTCGTGCCATTGATTGCCCATGACCGCGCTGGTTTCGGCGGAGGTGTCTTCACGACTGGCTTGCTCATCCTTTGCCTCGTCTGGAAAGCCCCTCCCTCGCGTCACCTCTGGCAGGCCCTCGTCATCGCAGGTGGCATCGGCTTCGCCCTCGCTCTCGGCGTCCACTACCCCATCGGCTATCTCGACGCCGAACATCTCGTGCCAGCTTGGACTGGCGCTCTTGCACTCGGAATCGGTGCCTGGCTTTCGTGGCCACGAATGCGATAGAGTGAAGCGCGGATTGAAAGTTCAACATCCGGCTGACGGTTCATTAAGCTGCCATGCCCACCCGCCGCTCCCTCCTCACGACCACACTCTCCTCAGCCGGCACCACACTCCCAATCTAACGCCTCCACCTATGGACAACCGCAAATGGTACTCCGGCGTCACACGCTATCAATGGCTCGTCCTCCTCGTCGCTTCCCTCGGCTGGGTCTTCGACGCCTTCGAGGGCCAACTCTTCAACCTCACCCGCGGCGCCATGCTCTCCGAGATCCTCGGCGTTCAACCCGGCGATCCCGAAGCCAAAAAATGGGGCGATATCTTCCTCGGCATCTTCCTCGCCGGCGGCACCTTCGGTGGCCTGCTCTTCGGCTCACTCGGCGACAAAATCGGCCGCCAGCCCGTCATGGTCCTCACCATCCTCTTTTACTCCGTCTTCTCCGGCCTCACCTACTTCGCCACCGAACTCTGGCACGTCGGTGTCCTCCGCTTCTTCGTCGCCATGGGTGTCGGTGGCGAGTGGGCCGTCGCCGCCGCCCTCGTTGCGGAAATCTTCCCCAAACACGCCCGCACTCACGCCGGTGGCATCTTCCACGCCACCGGTGTCCTCGGCACCTGGCTCGCCGCCCTCACCGCAATGGAAGTCGCCAACGAATGGCGCATCGCCTACCTCGTCGGCATCCTCCCCGCTCTCCTCACGGTTTGGGTTCGCAGTTCCATCAAAGAACCCGACTCCTGGCACGACGCCAAAGCCAGCGGCAAACCCATGGGCAGCTTCGCCGAACTCTTTGGCGATCCCCGTTGGCGATCCCGCGCCCTCCTCGGCATGTCCCTCTCCGCCGTCGGCCTGGGCACCTTCTGGGGCGTCTGCGTCGCCACCCAGGACCTCACCCGTGAACTCCTCCTCTCGCTCGGTATCCAACCCGCCGAAGCCGACAAAAGCTCCAAATTCGCCTACGGCATCATTCAGGTCATCGGCGCAGGCATCGGTCAGCTCAGCTTCGGCCCCCTCTGCGCCCGCCTCGGTCGCAAACGCACCTTCGCCATCATGCACCTCTTGAGCTTCCTCATGGTGCTCGCCGTCTGCTACCTGCCCCAAAACTACTCGCAAATGCTCATCCTCCTACCCCTCTTCGGCTTCGTCACCCTCAGCATCCACGCCGGCTACGCCATCTACTTCCCCGAACTCTTCCCTAACCACCTCCGCTCCACCGGCGCCAGCTTCTGCTTCAACGCCGGCCGCCTCCTCGCCGCCCCCATGCTCTTCCTCTCCGCCTACATCAAAACCCTCACCACCCTGCCCAACGCCATCGCTCTCATGGGCTGCCTCTTCCTGCTTGGCACGTTCATCCTCACCTTCCTCCCAGAAACCAAAGACACCGACCTCCCCGAGTAACCCCACCCTTCCTTCCCCGCCCAAACCTCCCCCTTGACTCCCTCATCGCCCCGCCTATTCTGCGCCCGCCAAAGACGCATCAACGCATCAGCATTCATCAATATCAAATACTGACCCACCATGTCACGCTCATACATCTTTTCCTCCGAATCCGTCGGCGAAGGCCATCCTGACAAAGTCGCCGATACCATCTCCGACGCCATTCTCGACGCCTGCCTCGCCATCGACCTCAAAAGCCGCGTCGCTTGCGAAACCTTCGTGAAAAGCAACGTCGTCGTCGTCGGCGGTGAAATCACCATCCCCAAACTGCAAAACAAAAAACTCGGCACCACCAAGCCCATCGACGAAGTCATCAACGTCGGCCAAATCATCCGCAATGCCGTCCGCGGCATCGGCTACACCAACGCCGACGATGTCTTCCACGCCGACCAAATCTTCATCAACAACTACCTCACCATCCAAAGCCCCGACATCGCCCAAGGTGTCGACGCCGCTGAAGCTGAAGGCAAAAAACATGGCGAACAAGGCGCCGGTGACCAGGGCATCATGTTCGGTTACGCCTGCGACGAAACCCCCGAACTCATGCCAGCTCCCATCATGTTCGCCCACCGCCTCGGCCGCGAACTCACCCGCATCCGCAAAGCCGGCAAACTCGCCAAATGGCTCCGCCCTGACGCAAAAAGCCAAGTCTCCGTGGAATACGTCGACGGCAAGCCCACCCGCATCGTCAACGTCGTCATCTCCACCCAGCACTCCGCCGACGTCAGCCATGCCGAGATCGAAAAATTCTGCATCGAGCAAGTCATCAAGAAAGTCCTGCCGAAGAACATGCTCACCAAGGACACTGAGTATCTCATCAACCCCACCGGCAAATTCGTCGTCGGCGGTCCTCAAGGCGACAGCGGCCTGACCGGTCGTAAAATCATCGTCGACAGCTACGGTGGCATGGGCCGTCACGGCGGTGGTGCCTTCTCCGGCAAAGACCCCTCCAAAGTGGACCGCAGCGCCGCCTACATGGGCCGCTGGGTCGCCAAAAATGTCGTCGCCGCAGGCCTCGCCGCCAAGTGCGAAGTCCAGTTCGCCTACGCCATCGGTCACCCCCTTCCCGTCAGCGTCCACATCGACACCTTCGGCACCGGCACCATCAGCGACGACAAAATCCTCGACGCCGTCCTCGACGTGTTCTCCTTCAAGCCTGCTGACATCGTCAAGCAACTCAACCTCCTCCGCCCCATCTACTCCAAGACCACCAATTACGGTCACTTCGGCAAAATCAACGACCCAGACATCACCTGGGAAATCACCAACAAAGCCGAAGCCCTCAAAAAGGCCGTCAAGTAATTCGAGGCATCACCAATCCCAAAGCCGCGCAGGGAAACCCGCGCGGCTTTTTTGTGTTCACCGCGGAAACTTCTCACCCAACTGCTTCTCTGCCGCAGACAGCACCGCCGCCTGAGCCGGATCACTCGCATGATTCTTGAGCTCCGCAGGATCCTGCTCCGTCAAATACAACTCTCGCGCCGTGACCTCCTTGGTCACCCAGTCACGCCACTCCGTGTACCTCACTTGGTCCGTTCGAATGCTGTAGCCCATCGCCTTCGGTTGCTTGCTCGGCTCCCGATCGTAATACGCCGGACGCGGATGCTGCGTGAAGGCCCCCGACTTCACTGACTGAGTCGGATCCCTCAAAACAGGCACCAAACTCACACCATCCAGCTTCCTCGGTTGAGGCAATTCACAAAGATCCACCAACGTCGGAAACAGATCCACCAGCTCCGCCAGAGCACGCGTCTTCTTACCCCGATGCTCCGGCCTCAAATCGCTGATCAGCAGTGGCACATGCGCATCAAATTCAAAATCAGACGTCTTCCCCCACAGGCTGTGCTCCCCAATTTGGTAACCATGATCCGCAAAGAAAACGATGATCGTATTGTCAGCCGCCCCACTTTTCTCCAACGCCTCAAGCACCTTCCCAATCTGCGCATCCATGTAACTGATGTTCGCAAAATACCCGTGCCGCATCTCCGCCGCCAGCTCCTCAGAAACAGGCGTCTGCTTGTTTACCGGCCCCAGAATCTCGGTGCTCTGATGAAAAGCAATCTCCGGAGCCCCCTCAGGTCGCGCCCCATTCAACACCGGCAACTTCGACCGCTCATACAGATCCCAATACTTCTTCGGCGCATTGAACGGCGCATGCGGCTTCCAAAAACCCACCGCCAAAAAAAACGGCTTATCCTTCACTTCCGACATCACCCGCACCGCCTCGACCGCCACCCGCCCATCGTAGTAAGCCTCGTCCGGCACATCGTAACAGGACGTGATGCCCTGCTCCGGATACCCGCGCCCACCTCCCATTTTCACCAAATTCGGCGGCAGCGTCCCCTGAATCTGCGGCGTGTCCGCTCCATGATTCGCATAGTGCAAAAACTCATCCGCACTCCAGGACCTCCGATCCCCCTTCTCCGCCGTGTGCCAGTTGTGAAAAATCTTCCCCACACACCGAGTCGTGTATCCCTGCTCCTTGAACCAAAGCGGCAGCGTCGTCACCTCCGGATTCAACTCCCGAAAATGCGTCCCATTATTCCAAAGCCGCAGCGTGTCAGGCCGCAACCCCGTCAGCAGCGACGACCGTGACGGATTACACACCGCCTGCTGACAATACGCCCGCTCAAACTGCACACTGCGGGCCGCAAGCTTATCAAGATAGGGCGTCAGCGCAGTCGACCCATAAGACCCCATCTCCGGTCGAAAATCATCCGCCATGATGAACAACACATTCGGCTTCGCCGCATAAATCGAAGACGCAAAGAACAGCAAAAAGAGACATCGCATGATCCTCAAAAACGCACCAAAGCCCCCAAGCTTGCACCCATCACTCCTCCATCACCCATTCCGCAACATCCGCTCCACCCCCAAATACCCGTTTGACACCCAGCCTTCCCTTTGGAACATATCAACGCATCGTGATACGTTGCTTTGTTCAATTTCACTACAAACTAAAACTCAGGACCCACCCTCATGACCGACTACAAAGTTAAAGACATCGCCCTCGCCGACTTCGGCCGCAAAGAACTCGACGTCGCCGAACACGAAATGCCAGGCCTCATGGCCACCCGCGAAAAATACGGCCCGAAAAAGCCTCTCGCTGGCGTCCGCATCACCGGCTCCCTGCACATGACCATCCAAACCGGTGTCCTCATCGAGACCCTCAAGGAACTCGGTGCCGATGTCCGTTGGGCCTCCTGCAACATCTTCTCCACCCAAGACCACGCCGCCTCCGCCATCGCAGCCTCCGGCACCCCCGTCTTTGCTTGGAAAGGCGAGACCCTCGAAGAATACTGGTGGTGCACCTGGCAGGCCATCATCTTCCCAGGCAACAAAGGCCCTCAACTTATCGTCGATGATGGTGGCGACGTTACCCTCCTCATCCACAAGGGCTACGAAATGGAAAACGGCGACAAGTGGGTCGAGACTCCCTCCGACAACCACGAAGTGAAGGTCATCAAAGACCTCCTCAAAGACATCGCCGTCAAACAACCCGGTATCTTCCATGAGATCGTCAAAGACCTCAAAGGCGTCTCCGAAGAAACCACCACCGGCGTCCACCGCCTCTATGAAATGGCCCGCGCTGGCAAACTGCTCTTCCCTGCCATCAACGTCAACGACAGCGTCACCAAGTCCAAGTTCGACAATCTTTACGGCTGCCGTGAATCCCTGGTCGACGCGATCCGTCGCGGCACCGACGTCATGCTGTCGGGCAAGGTCGCCGTGGTCTGCGGCTATGGCGATGTGGGTAAGGGCTCAGCGGCCAGCCTGCGCAGTGGCGGTGCGCGCGTTGTGGTCACCGAAATTGACCCGATCTGCGCCCTGCAGGCGGCGATGGAAGGCTATGAGGTCGTCACCGTCGAGGACGTGGCCCACGAGGCCGACATCTTCGTCACCGCCACCGGCAACAAGGACGTCCTGACCGTCGACCACATGCGGGCGATGAAGAACAACGCCATCGTCTGCAACATCGGCCATTTCGACTCTGAAATTCAGGTCTCGGGCCTGAAGAATTTCAAATGGGACGAGATCAAGCCGCAGGTCCACCACGTCGAATTCCCGGACGGCAAGAAGATCATCCTGCTGTCGGAGGGCCGTCTGGTGAACCTCGGCAATGCCACAGGTCACCCATCCTTCGTGATGTCAGCGTCCTTCACCAACCAGACCCTGGCCCAGATCGAACTGTGGACCAACGCCAGCTCCTACGACAACCAGGTCTATGTCCTGCCCAAACACCTCGACGAAAAGGTCGCGACGCTCCACCTGGCCAAGCTGGGCGCAAAGCTGACGACCCTGTCGAAGGAACAGGCCGACTATATCTCGGTCCCCACGGCTGGCCCGTTCAAACCGGACCACTACCGCTACTAGGCCCAAACCGGTTTGGACGCGATCGCGTCCAGTCCGGGATTGCGGTGCAGAGCCGGCCGTCAGGTTCCGGCGACGCCTGACGTCTGACAAGGGGTCGGTGCCGTCAGGGTGCCGACCCGGCCTTTCCGTGATCTGCTCAGGCTG
>JARXAL010000121.1 GCA_029865835.1 Verrucomicrobiaceae bacterium | reverse complement strand
GGAAACGGGTTTCATGGCAGTTGGAGTTTGATTTCTCTGATTTACAATGTGTTTACCTGATTTTGCCGCTTTTTGGCAAGCCTCGAATTCGAATTCCCGGTAAAAAGCGGCATTTTTTCATACTCAGATTGATGCGAACTGCCTTATGGCTTGGGCTTTGACGTTACTTTTTCCGATGATTCAATCATCAACATCGCTCGCTTTTTCACCCTCCTCTATCTGAGACCCGTTTTATCGAATTCCGTTCACAATGTAAATACATGCATTCGAAAATCCTCAGATCATCCCTCACCTGATGATCCCCCACTCATCAAACGCCACCACGGCCAGGTAGGATACGAAGCGGCGCCTTTAGGGCTGAACTTCCGCCGCCCCATCAAGAATCTCGACCTGAAGTCGGCTTAACTCAGCGGCTTCCTTTGTCGCGAGCACACTAATGGCGGTCACTCCCGCAGGCAAACTCAGCGAAACCTCACCTGGCACTTCCTTGATAATCTCACTTCCCACGACTAGCACCACGCCTTTCACCGCGCTCAAACCCAGCTTGATCGGTCCGCTTGCAGCCATTTTGAGACGAAATCGCGCAATTCTGGGGAACCACGGATACATCTTCTGAGCCGTTACCAACTCATCAAGCGGCAGTTCACCCGAAACCAAACTCGTCCCCGGCTCCCAAGGAAAGGCATAACTGTCCTCATTCAGAACGTGCAAGCCAACATGCCGCACATGATCCACCGCCGCCTGATCCATCACGCCCATGCTTTGCCAAGTCCGTACCAATCGCTTCGGACTGACCTTAAAGTCCCCTTCCCTTCCCAATTCCGACAAAAATCGCACCAAATCCACAAACTCGTCCTCCCTCAGACTCGCCGTCAATCCCGCAGGCATCATTGAAACAGGGCTCATTTGTTGACTGGCAATCTCAGCCTTGAGCACGGTCTGCATCTGGTTCGCCGGATCTCGAATCACCACCTCACTCGGGCTATCCTTAACCAATCCTCCAGAGAATACCTGCCCCGACTTGGTGCTAATCATCACCATGTGATAGCCCTCCTTGATCTTTTTGCTCGGATCCAAAAGGGACTCAATCAAGTAGTCCACCGGAGCACTCCCTCCAATACTCACCAAATTCGGCCCCAGAACTCCCCCCGCATCGCCGATCGCGTGACACGTCATGCAAAGCAGCTGCTTTCTCCGATAAACCGCCTCACCCCGATGCGCATTCCCCTCTGTCGCAACTTTGGCCACTAGCCCCGCCATTTCTTCCGGACTCAACGCACGATCCATCTGTTTCACCCCTCCAGCCTTCTTCAAAGCATCCCCCAGCGGTCCGGTCACACCCCGTGTGGACGCCATTCGAATCGCCTCAGCTGCAACTGCGGTCGTCAGTTTTTTTCCCTCCAATGCCCCTGCCAGCAAAGCAGGGAGCTTTTTACTCTGCAACAACACTCCCATGACTGGCGCCACCTGTTCCACAGTCTGAAGGTCTGCCAGATACTCCGCCGCTCGATTCGCCGCCAGTTGAGGCGCCATTTGCATGAGTCCCTCGACCATCAATGCGCGACTCACAGGATCCTTCTGCTCGCGAAACAGCCGATCAAACAACGTCTTGCTCGATTCCCCTCCAAGCATCGCCAATCCCTTCATAGATGCGATGCGGAGCTCCCCCGCAAAGTCGGAACGCTCCAACCAACCTGCCAAAACCGATCGGCAACTCTCCGCTTTCCAAAATCCAACCAGTTGAGCTCCCCTTACCGCCACCGCCGGCACATCTTCTTTCAACCACTCAGTCACTCTATTGACCCCTCCTTCAGGAACCACTTTCCTGGCTCCAGCCGCTGCCAAAAGAGCATCCAACATCGCCACCTTCCTTGCAGAATCCTTCTCCTCGCCCGCCATCTGAGCCAATTCAGTGGCCACCTTGGCATCAATAGCCGAGCCCGCAGCCTTGAGCACAACGCCAATCTCTTCCGTAGACAGTCGACCTTCCCTCATGGCAGCAAACAGCGCCGAAAACGCATCCGCTCGCCCGGTGCTTCGCAAGGCATACACCATCTGCTTTGAACTTCCCCCAAACGTCATTTTGCCATCCAAAAACGCTGGCATCCATCGATCCGCTTGATCCCGGCAAATTTGCTCCAATAGGAAATCCGACGGCTCATCCATCGTTTGCTCCAGCGCCATGAGCGCAATTTCGATCGTCGATGGCCTACGAATCAGGGCACAAACCGACATGGCCCACAAACGAACCTGGGGGTCAGCATCTTGAATGCCTTCCTTGAGCACCGTCTCCACATCCTCGAGTTCCTTCCACCGATGTGACAAAATTCGCAAAGCAGCTGCCCTCACCCGGGCATCATTCACCTTCCAAATGGATCGCCACATCTCGGGCGAGAACGAATTCAAGCCCTCCCTGACCCATGCGCCCTCCAAAAGCGCATGCTGATCGGCTTCCTTCGTCATATCCAATCCCGCCGCCCACGCCCCCAACGATTCCACCACTGCGTCCGCACCCTTCTGACGAAGTTCCAATCTCGCAAACTGCCGCACCCAACGCCGATCGCTTTGCAGCAGTGGCAAAAGCTCATTCGTAGCCGCACCAGCAATCTTTACCTTCGGCGACAGTGGCCGATCCTTTGCCTTCAATCGCCAAATCCGGCCATTCACGTGATCACGACGTGGATCCCGAAAGTCCACCTCCCCATGTTGGATGATCGGATTATACCAGTCAGCGATATAGAGCGCGCCATCGGGTCCCGTCTTGACGTCAATCGGACGAAACGCGCGGTGTGTCGACGCTAACACGTCCGGCAACTGCTTAGCGATGTAAGAACTTCCAGACCTTTCCAATTGAAAATGATTGACCCGATTGCCGCGAAAATCACAGCACACCAGAGTCTGCTGCCAACTCTCAGGGAAATGCGGATCCTCAATGATCTCCAAACCAGAGTGTTTCGGCTGCCCTGGGCTCATCCCTCTCAACACTCGAGACGCACCAGGCGAGGTCGCGAAAACCGAAAACGGAAAAATGAAATTGATCCCCTCGCTGCCTGCGCCATCCGTCGCAAAACTTTGTCCCCAACGATCAAACTCAAATCCCCAGGGATTGATCAAGCCTTTGCTTAGCGTCTCCAACCGTCGCGTTTCTGGCCGAAACTCCCAAACCCCTCCACCCATCAACCGTCGCACCCCATAAGGAGTCTCGACATGGCTGTGAATGTAAATGGATTGGAGGAAATAAAGCAACCCCTCAGGTCCAAACCTCAACGTGTGCAGCAGATGATGAGTATCCTCCGTGCCAAACCCTGAAAGCAGAACGGTCCGCTCATCTGCCTTGCCATCTCCATTGGTGTCCTTCAAAAACAGCAATTCAGTAGAGTTTGCCACGTACAATCCGCCATCACCCGGAATCAAGCCCGTCGGTATGTGCAAGCCATCCGCAAACACGGTACTCTTGTCCGCCTTACCGTCGCCATCAGTGTCTTCCAGAACCACCACTTGATCCGCCGCAGCAGCCCCCACCTCAATATGCGGATAGGTCGTGCTGCTAACCACCCAAAGCCGCCCCTGAGCATCCCAATTCATCTGCACCGGCTTCTGAATCATCGGCTCTCCCGCAAACAACTCAATCTCAAAGCCCTCCGGCACAACAAACGCAGCCTTCTCCACTTCCACCTCCGCGCTGGGTATATCCGTCAACCCACGAGGTTGTGCTGCGTTCATCGGCACAACCATCCCCATCACCAACAGTCCCAACCAACCAAAAATCTTCATAAACATTTTAACCGTTCAAATGACACTTCTTTCAACTTCACAAGCGCGATGCCGTCGCCAGCGCCGCTCGTTTCAGTTCTTGAATACGTTTGTCCGCCGCTTCAATCAACGGGTCGAACATTGGAATCTCCTTCGCATTTTGTCCCTGCTCATGTTTTCGAAAGCCAAACAAATAGGTTTCATTTTGCGGTCTCCAGCGATTGAAAAACAACTCGTCTTTATGCCCCACCTCTTTCTTTAAGGCAGCCATCTCACCCTGTCCCACCTCGGGAACCTTCAATCCCAACCCTGTCACCAAAGCCTCCGCCAATCGATCATACCCTCTCGCCTGATAGTGCACCCCGTTCTCCGTCAGCGGATTCGCCGTCCGCCCTGACTTGGGCATCCCGCCCATCGCACCAAACCAATCCACAAAAACCGCATCCTGCGCCTGCGCGAACTTCCCGAGGGCATCCCTCAAACTCAAAAGATTGCGATTCTGTTTCTCCAAATCCGGCAACGGTGGCGGCAGCGACTCCAGGGGTGGCGGTGCGACAATCACAAACCTCACATCGGCCACCTTCGCCCGAAACAAATCCAACAACTTGCGATACCCCGTCAAAAACTCGGGCAGTCCAGCCAACCCCTCAAAAGCCAGCTCACTGCCATAGCAAATCACCACCACCGTCGGCTTCAGCAACTCCACATGCGCCTTCAGGCGATCCAATCCCTCTTGAGGCGGACCAAAATAGGACCTCGCGTGCCCAAAAACCGTATCCCCACTCCACGCCAAATTCCGAACCGTCACCACCTTGTCCCCCAGCGCCAACGCCAGCCGAGGTTCAAAACAGCTGTACCGCTGCTCCCTCTCCATGACAGTACTTCCGATCAATACCACGCGTTCACCGTCCTCAAATTGAAACGCCTTTTTCTTTTCGACTGCCGGACTCGTTGGCTGACCCGACGAGGTCTCCTGCCCCATTCCCTCGCCCCCGAAACACGCCATGAAAACCAAGGCACCTACCATCACCCGGTTCCGTTGAGCAACTTTGGCTGCAAATTCAAAATCCCACATCGCCGCCCATTGTGCCCATCTCCACATCTCAAGCAATCTCAAAAACACTTCAAAACCCGCCCAACCTGTGCATCGGTGACACCCATGTGGAAAAAACGCATCAAAAACCTCGCCTGGATCAGCCTCATCGCCCTCCTGGTCGGCATTCAAATCAGTGAGGAATTCAAAAAGAACCGTCCGCCTCTGCCCAACTCAACACCCTCCTCCCTCCCCGCCCCCAAAGCCCCGTCATCGTCGAAACCACCCTCACCTTCCACGACCAAGACACCGCAATCGCCCAAGTCCAAATCCTCTACCGGATTCGAAACCCTCTCCGGTTGCAAACTCCACGAAGACCGCAACAACGACGGCGACAGCTTCAAGATCCTTCACCAAGGCCAGGTCATCGAACTCCGACTCTACTTTGTCGACGCCCCCGAAAAACGCCTCCACCAATACAACGGCGAACGCATCGACCACCAAGGCCGCTACTTCGGCAAACTCTCACGCGACCAAACCATCTCAATCGGGCTCAAAGCCAAAGCTCACACCGAGCGCCTCCTCAAAAGTCGCCCCTTCCGTGTGATCACCCGCTGGCAACCCGTCTTCGAAAGCGGTCGCTTCTACGCCTTCATTTTCTTTGACGATACTGGCGAGGAACTCTCCGAATCCCTTACCCGCGAAGGACTTTCCCGCATCTACACCGAAGGCACCGACCTCCCGGACGGCCGCAAAAAAGCCGACTTCGAACGCCATCTCAAAAAACTCGAAGCCGAAGCCAAAAAAGCCAAGCGCGGCGGCTGGGGTCTCTAACCCCGCACCGGATACAAACCCAGCACCTGCCTGACAGCGCACACCATATTGCCAAGCTTGGTAAGGTAGGGGCGTTTCGGTTTCAGTTCCACTGTCAGCGAGTCGTGAGCAAAGTGCTCCTTCAATTCGCGCCCAGGGTGAATCAGAATCCGGTGCCCGCAATACTCCAACAGCGGGATGTCCGCACTGCTGTCACTGTACCCCCAGGAATCCTTCTTATCCGCCGGACTTTGATCCTTCACGCCCGGCACCTTGCGCTCCATCGCACCAATCTTCACCGCCCGCTTATTGTTCGTCCCGTCCAACTTGGGCAACCAAGGCACCCTTTCACCAATCACCACCTCCGTCGCCACCCAATGATCAAACTCCCACTGCTCAGCGATCGCCTGAGCGTAAAAACTCGGGCTCGCCGTGTTTAAAATCGTCACTCTCCCCTGATGCCGATGCCGCATCAACTCTGCCCTCAAATCCGGATACATCCATCCATCCACGCTCTCGCCCGCAAATTGCCGAGCATACTTTCTCAGCTTCTCCACAGGCATTCCCCACAGGTAGGAATGAAACGCACGCTTGGCTGTCGCCGTGCTCACCAGACGGACCACCCGCAACAGCGCAAAGGGCAGAAACAACCCATGCAAAAGGATCCGCCATGGCTCATGCTTGATCACATAATTGCAAAAAAGCGCCTGCGTGTCGTGCGGCAGCAGGGTGTGATCCAGATCAAAAAGGGCGATGCGCATTAGAATAAGTACACTCCAACAGAGCCCCACCCATCGCTCAGGTCAACCCACAGCCTGCCGCGCTTTCTGCACCATCTCCATAAACAACCTCCGCTGCTCCGCCAAAGCCACCACCCGATCTGCCGGTTTCGTCCGCGCCTCCAGGCAAACCCAGCCCTGATAATCCGCCTTCACCAGCAACTCAGCCAAGGTCGCGTAAGGATACGCCCCCTCGTTGACCTCTCGAATATGCACCGTCTTACCCAGATAAGGCTGCACC
>JARXAL010000094.1 GCA_029865835.1 Verrucomicrobiaceae bacterium | reverse complement strand
GCACCGCGTAGGCGGCACCGTCTTTGATGCTCCAGGTGCCGATGCCTCCGCGCCAACCGCCGGTGCCGGGCTGCTTTTGCTTCGTGAAGGACTCCGGCTTGTCAAAGGCCTCGGCGGCGATGAGCTTGTCCGGTTGGCAGGTTTGGGTGGCAGGCGGAACGGGATCGGCGGCGAAGGCAAGCGATGAGACGAGGGCGAGGGCAAGGAGCGGTGATTTCATGAGAGATGGTTGGATTCCATTGATCGTGGGGCCATGGTTACGATGGCTTGGACTGGCGATTGAAGCTGTGAGAACGCGATGCGGGGGTTGATCGATCAAGGATTTAACGTGGCAGTCGGATTGTCGGTGGTGAGGGGGAGGAGGTGGGTTTGGTTGGCTTGGGTGACTTCGTACCAGCCGGGGAAGCCGCGGAAGGTGAGTTGGCCTTGGGCGTTGGTTTTGGCGGTGATTTCGGTGTGCCAGTGTTTGGTGATCCATTCTTCGATGACGGCGCCGCGGGGGCGGATGGTCCAGTCTTTGTTCCAGGAGGCGGCTTCGGGTTTCCAATGCGAGCCTTCCCAGAAGCCCCAGAAGAGGAAGCTGGTGTAGGCGGGGTGGCTGAAGGTGGCGATGAGGACATCGCGGGTGTAGTCGGCGGCGAGTTGTTCGTCTTCGTTGGTGACGATGTCGTATTCGGTGATGCTTTGGCGCGGGACGATGGCGGCGTAGCGGTCGGTGATGTCGAGGAGGTGCTCGGGTGAGGGCAGGTAGCTTTCGTGGAAGTGGGCCTGGTTGCCGAGTCCGGCGACGGTGAGGCCGGCTTCGTTCAGGGCCTGGATGTAGGTGAAGGTGTCGTCGCACTGGGGGCCGGGGCGGAAGACCTGGTCTTCGTTGACGAAGAAGGGCAGCTGGGTTTTTTGGCGGGCGAGTTTGAAGACCTCGCGGTCGAGATGCTCGAGGCCGGGGCGTTTGTTGAGCATGTCGGCTCCGCCCCAGGCGATGGGGTGATTGATGACGTCCCACTCGATGACGCGGTCTTGGACGAAGTCGAGGCGCTCGGTGACACTGGCGAGGGTGCGGTCGCGAATGACGGTGGAGTCGGTGATTTTTTGCAGGTTGTAGGGCGTGGCGACCTGCATGAGGTAGTGGCCGCGCACGGGGATGTGGCGTTCTTTGAGCCAGGCGAAGGCCTTTTCGAGTTCGGTGTTGCGGGTGGTTTTGCGTTGGGCGTCGAAGTCGGGGGACCAGTTGCCATCTTTGAGGTCGTTTTCGAAGACGATGATGCTGAAGAGGCGGTCGACGAGGTCGCGGTAACGGCGGTCGTCTTCGGAGGTGCCGGAGAAGCGTTTGGCGACGACGGCGGAACCGAAGCCGAACTGGTGGCGGCGGAGGGAGAGCGTGACTTCAGTGTCGGCGAGGGGTTTGCCTGCAGCATCGTTGAGGGTGAGGGTAAGGTCGGCTTTGCGATGTTTTTCGATGCGGTCGAGGGCGGCTTTGCGCCAGGGGGCATCGGGCTCGCGACCCGGGTAGGTACGCTGGATGGGTTTGGCTTTGGGGAAGGCGGAGGTGTCGGTGCCGGCGGGGTATTTTAAAATGCGGATGCTTTCGACTTCGATGGACTGCTGTTTGTGGGCGCAGAGCAGGACGATGGCGGCGGAGTCGGCGGGAATGGGTTCGTCCGGGAGGAAGGTGACGGGGAGTTCGAGCCACTCGGGGTGGATGCCGAGGCCGATGGTGGCGCCGAAGGAGGTGTAGGGAGCGGAGCGCTGTTGGAGCTTGGCCAGGACTTCGCCATGAGGGGTGCCACCGACGACGCGGGCTTTGATGATGGCGAGGACGGGCTCGTTTTTGGCGATGGCAGCGGTGATGGGGGCGGTGAACTGGGCACCGTAGGGCTTGCCAGGGAGGGCTTCGGGAATGGTGATGCGTTTGCCGGTAGGGAGGGACTCGACGGTGCCGGTGCCGTTGTTGGCACTGGCTTGGAGTCCCCTGCCCTGCCGGATGTCGGTGCCGCCGGTGGGCAAGTCGAGGGCGAGGCTGTTGAGGGTCAGGAGGGCGAGGGCCGCAAGGGGGAGGATTCTCATGGGTCTGACCCATAAACCCAAACTCGGCGAATGGAAACGGGTGTCAGACGAGGATTTCCTGGATGACGCTGCCGTAGTCTTGTTCGAGGCGTTGGCGGCCGGGGATCATCATGCGGTGGTCGAGGCCGAGTTGGTGGAGGACGGTGGCGTGGAGGTCGGTGACGTATTGGCGGCCTTCGACGGCGTGGAAGCCGAGTTCGTCGGTGGCGCCGTGGACGTGGCCGCCTTTGACGCCGCCTCCGGCCATGAAGCAGGTGAAGCCGTGCGGGTGGTGATCGCGTCCGGAGCCGCTGACGTTGGCGTCGCGGAATTCCGCGCCGGGGGTGCGGCCGAACTCGGTGCCCCAGACGACGAGGGTTTCTTCGAGCATGCCGCGCTGTTTGAGGTCGTGGATGAGGCCTGCGATGGGTTGATCAATCTCGGCGCACATGGGTGGCATCAATTTGGCGATGTCCTTGTGATGGTCCCAGCGTCCGGCGCTACCGCTGTAGCCGTGGAAGAGTTGGACGAAGCGGACGCCCTGCTCGACGAGGCGGCGGGCAGCGAGGCATTGGGAGCCGAAGGGGAGGCTCGCAGTGCGGTTGAGGCCGTAGAGTTCTTTGATGTGCTCGGGCTCCTTGGAGAAGTCCATGAGGCCGGGCACGGCCATCTGCATTTGGAAGGCGAGTTCGTAGGCCTTGATGCGGGCGTTGAGTTGGGCGTCGGTGGGGTAGTCGATGCCGGAGAGTTGGTTCAGCTCGCCGATGAGGCTGAAGGCCTCCCGCTGCTCGTCGAGGGTGAGTGTCGGGTCGGCGGGATGGACATAGGACAAAGGGTTTTTGGGATCGACCTTGAGGCGGACGCCACCGTGTTCGGGGCCGAGGTAGGCGCTGCCGTAGGTGAAGGAGCGGCCGCAGCAGTCGGCGCTGGGTTCGCCGAGCACGACGAACTCGGGGAGGTTGGCATTCATGGAGCCGAGGCCGTAGCTGGCCCAGCCGCCGACGGTGGGGTGGCCGGTGTCGCCGATTTTTCGGCCGGTGTGGAAGGTGAGCTGGGCGCCGTGGTTGTTGTCGATGGTCCACATGCCACGGAGGAAGGAGATGTCATCGACGGCGCTGCCGACGTGGGGGAAGAGATCGCTGACTTCGATACCGCTCTGGCCGTATCTTTTGTGACTGGCGATGAGGGGGAGGATCTTCTTGAAGACCTCGCGTTTTTCCTTGCCGGGTTCGACGAGGATTTTGTTGATGCGGGCCTGGTCGGCGGCGTTGCGGTAGGGGGTTTCGTCGATGGATTTGCCGGCGTATTTGGTGAGCTCGGGTTTGGGATCAAAGCTCTCCATGTGGCTGGTGCCGCCGATCATGAACATCCAGATGACGGATTTGGCCTTGGCTTCGCCGGTTTGCCAGGCGGTGAGGACATCGGTCTCGGAGGGAGCGGCCTGGGCGACGCCATCGCGGAACATCATGGCGTTGAGGGCGAGACCGGTGAAGCCCATGCCGGTGTCGAGCAGGAACTGGCGGCGGGAGCCGGAGCAGCCGGGAAGCGGGGTTTTCATGGGGATCAGCGCAGGGTGATGAAGTCGTTGTGATTGAACAGCACGGCGATGAAGTGCTGGCGGAGGCGGGTGGCGTCCTTGCCTGATTGATTGAGGAAGCCGAAGCTGAGGCGCATCTCTTCGGCCTTGGGGGTGCGATTGAGGATGTGCTGGAAGGCGGAGGTGACGAAGGCTTGGTAATCGGGTCCGGCTGTGCGGGTGAGGGTTTTTTCCAGGGCGATGGAGGCATCGAGCGTGAGCTGGCTGTTGGCGAGCGCGAGGGCTTGATGGGGTTTGATGCTGAGCTCGCGCTGGTAGCATTCGCTGGGTCGGGCGCCGTCAAAGATTTGCACCATTTCGGCCTGGGTTTCCTGGGCGTGGCGATGATAGAGGCTGCGGCGGCGGGAGGTGTCGGCGGCGGCGCTGTCGATCTCGGGACCGCCGAGGATGGGATTGAGGAGGCCGGCGACGTGGAGGAGGTTGTCGCGAACGGCCTCGCCCTCGAGGCGGCGAACGGGGGCGCGCCAGAGCCAGATGTTGTCGGGGTCGGCGAGGTCATTGGGGCCGGTCGCGCCGCTGCCGGAGCTGCGACGGTAAACCGCGCTGCTGATGATGAGGCGGTGCATGTGCTTCAGGTCGTAGCCGCTGGCGATGAACTCGGCGGCGAGCCAGTCGAGCAGGGCGGGATGGGAGGGTTTTTTGCCATTGGCGCCGAAGTCATCCGGCGTGGCGATGATGCCGGTGCCAAAGTGACGGAGCCAGAGGTGGT
This sequence comes from Verrucomicrobiaceae bacterium, assembly GCA_029865835.1. Lineage (GTDB taxonomy): Bacteria > Verrucomicrobiota > Verrucomicrobiia > Verrucomicrobiales > Verrucomicrobiaceae > JAGRPD01. The sequence goes on along the minus strand of JARXAL010000094.1, from coordinate 3,758 downwards.
TGACGGCGACGCGGGCGAAGAGGGTGTTGTCCGGGGAGGTGAGCCAGCGGGCGAAGGCGAGGCGGCGGCCGCTGCTGGAGGCGGGGTAGGCCTTGAACACGCGGGGTTTGTAGTCGGTGGGTTTGGCGGCGGTGGTGGCGGCGGCTTCGGCGGCGGTGAGTTGTTTGGCGGCGGTGGCAGCGGTGGTTTTAGCGGTGGCGATGAGTTTTTTGACAGCGGTGGTGAGGGGCTTGGTCGCGATGGCTTTTTGCAGGGCGGCGTCGGCTTTTTCCTTCGCGTCTTTGGCTTCGGCCAGTGCGGTTTGTTTTTGCAGTTCGGCGACTTGGGTGGCCATGGTTTTCCAGGTGGCGGATTTTTTGTCCATGCCACCGTCTTCGAGGGCTTCGAGCTTCAGCTGCTCTTCCAGGGTCTTGCGCTTCATTTCGCGCAGCTCGGCGTCTTTGACGGAATCCACGGCGGCGAGCATGGCGGCTTTGTAGGTGTCGCTTTTTTCGGGCTGACGGGCGACAAGCGGGAGGCTGACGGGTTTGATGGTGAGGTCGCCCCGGAACAGGGTAGGCACGGCGGGGGCGATGGGTTTGTTTTTGACGGGGAAGCGTTCGTCGCCGCGCTCGAAGAGGTAGGTGACGGCGGTGAGGGACTGGTCGTAGGCGCGGGGCATGCCGTCTTTGAGGGGATCGATCTGGCCGGGGACGGGGTCAGTGCGGACGTTGTAGGGTTCGAAGACGGCGCGGATGGCGTAGTAGTCGGTTTGCGGGATGGGATCGTATTTGTGATCGTGGCACTTCACGCAGTTCATGGTGAGGCCCATGAAGGCCTTGCTGGTGTGTTCGACGATGTTGTCCATCCACTGGAGGCGGTCGCTTTGGAAATTGCGGGCGAGGTAGCCGGTGGCGCGGAGGACTTTTTCATCTGTGGGGGCGAGCTCGTCGCCGGCGAGCATTTCGTGGACCATGCGGTCGTAGGGTTTGTTGGCGTTCAGGGATTCGATGATCCAGTCGCGCCAGCGCCAGATGTGGGGCTGGCTGAGGCGGACGACGCCTTTGTAGCCCTCCCAGTCGGAGTAGCGCCAGATGTCCATGAAGTGGCGGCCCCAGCGTTCGCCGTATTGGGGTTGCTCCATGAGGCGGTCGGTGAGTTCACGCAGGGCGAGGTCGGGCTGGGCGGCGTAGGCGGTTTCGAAGGTGGCGATTTGCGCGGGGCTGGGGAGGAGGCCGGTGAGATCGACGTGGATGCGGCGGGCGATTTGCGCGGGGGAGGCGGAGTCGAGGGGGGTGAGGTTTTGCGCGGCGAGGCGTTCGTTGATGAAAGCGTCGATGGGGTTGAGGGCGCCGGGAGCGGGGATGGCGGGGCGTTTGACGGGTTTGAAGGGTTCCCAGGGGTAGCGGGCGAGGAAGGTGTCCAGGGCCTGCTGTTTGGAGGCGAGCTGCGCCATGTCAGCGGGTGCGGGCTTGGCGCTGGCATCTCCGGGATGGCCGGCGAGGAGGATTTCGGAGAGGTTGGCGATGCCGTCGTGGTCGCTGTCGGAGGCGGCGATTTGGTGGAGGCGCTCGGGGAGAGGCTTTTTGCCGAGGGCGGCGAGGGCTTTGCCAAAGGCGTTGTGGGGGAAGTCTTCGAGGGACTCGGGGGCGTGGTTGGCGGAGGGCAGATGGCAGAGGGTGCAATCGGCGAGGGCAGTGGGGAGGAAGTGCTCGAGGTGATTGGCAGTGGCTTTTTTGTTGGCGGGGGTGGCCGACAGGGGCGCGGCTCCACCCACCGCTAAAACAGCGGTGATGCGAACCCAAACGGGGAGCCGTTGAACAGAGCCAATCATCTGCAAACCAACGTCTTTCGGAGCGAGAACTCTCAAAAGGGGAGCAAACTCTTTGGGGTGTGCGATGGTAGGGGCTCTTGTTTGCCGTGCCTGATTCATCCGCTGTTTCCGAAACTGCCACCGCTGAAGCCTTTCGGGCGCGATTGCGGGCGGAGGAACCGGTGCTGGCGCTGGCGCCAATGCAGGCGGTGACGGACCATGGGTTCATTCATTTGCTCAGGCGTTATGGCGGGGCGGATGTGTGTTTTGCGGAGTATTTCCGGGTGACGGCGGATTCGAAGCTGGACCGGGAGATTTTGCGTTGTGCGACGGCGAATGAGACGGGGCGGCCGGTGGTGCTGCAGATGATTGGCAATGATGTGACGCATTTGGTGCGGACGGCGAAGGAACTGCAGAAGCATCCGGTGGCGGGGATTGATTTGAATCTGGGCTGTCCGGCGCCACGGGTGTTCAACAAGTGCGCGGGGGGCGGGCTGCTGCGCGATTTGCCGAGGATTGACCGGATCCTGGGGGCGCTGCGGGAGGCGATCACGGAGGTGCCGTTCACGGTGAAGACGCGTATTGGGGTGGAGGCGGCGGCGCTGGCGGAGTTTGAGGCGTTGCTGGCGATTTATGCGCGGCATGAGCCGGATCTTTTGACGGTGCACGGGCGGACGGTGCGGGAGATGTATCGGACGGAGGTGCACTACGATTTCATCGCGCATGCGGTGGCGGTGATGCGGTGTCCGGTGCTGGCGAACGGGAATGTGGACTCGCCGGAGACGGCGCTGCGGGTGCTGGCGGAGACGGGGGCGCGGGGGCTGATGCTGGGGCGCGGGGCGATTCGGAATCCCTGGCTATTTGAGCAGATCCGCGCGGCGGCGGCGGGGCGGGAGGTGGTGGAGCCGACGGGGCGGGAGGTGCTGGCTTATTTGAAGGCGCTGTTTGAGACGGTGACGGACGAGGGTTACACGGAGGAGGAGCGGGTGCACCGAGTGAAGAAGCATCTCAACTTCATCGGGTTGGGAGTGGAGCCGAGGAGCGCGTTTTTGGATGGCATGCGGCGGACGCGGAGCCGGGAGGCGCTGTTTGAGGTGTGCGCGGCGTATTTGGAGCATGACCGGCCGATGCGGCTGGTGGCGCCTTCGGTGGAGGAGGTGAATGCGTTGAGTTGAGCGTGGGGGTTTGGGGGATTGGTTGGTGGAAGCGTGCTTGACTAGGGTGCTGATTTTTATACATTATGATGTATGAATCGAACGCAGATTTACCTGACGGCCAGGGAAGCGCAGGGGGTGGCGCGCGTGGCGGCGGAGACGGGCCGAAAACAGAGTGCTGTGATTCGGGAGGCGATTGATCAATATTTGCAGCGAGTGGGCTCGCCGGACAGGCTGAGCGAACTGAAGGCGGCGCGGGGGATGTGGAGTGAGCGGGACATTAGTCTCGAAGACCTGCGCGGTGACTTTGACCGATTTTGATCATGCTGGTGGATACGGACATCCTGATTGATTACCTTCGTGGGCATCCTGAGGCGGGGTCCTTTCTTGAGTCGCGAATTGATGAGGTATCGATCTCGGCGGTCAGTGTGGCGGAGCTTTACCAGGGAGTCCGGGAGGGACGGGAGCGAACGCTGCTGGCGCGGATGGTTTCGGCCCTGACCGTGCTGCCCTTGACGACGGATATTGCGGAGAGGGCGGGGCTTTTTCGTCGGGATTATCGGGCAACTACGGGATGCGGGCTGGCGGACTGTGTGATTGCGGCGACGGCGGCGAGGCACGGTCTGGAATTGGCGACACTGAACGGCAAGCACTTCCGGATGCTGGAGCGTGTGTTGACACCCTACTTGAAGATTTGAGGTGAGTCCGGGAGTCATGTCGTTGCTTGCGTGGGGTGAGCGGATGGGCAACGGTGGAGGATGTTTGATTTGTTGAAGTCGTTTGTAAAAGGGGGGCGTCGAATGGTGCGGACT
>JARXAL010000291.1 GCA_029865835.1 Verrucomicrobiaceae bacterium | reverse complement strand
CTCTCCTCGCGCTCCTTTTCTCCCCCACACTCGCCGCCGCCCCCTTCGGCAACCATGTCATCGACGCCGCCACCGGCCGTGGCATCCCCATGGTCACCCTTACCACCGTCAACGACATTTCCCTCGTCACCGATAGCTCCGGCTGGGCCGCCTTCGACGAACCCGGCCTCATGGCCAGGCCCATCTACTTTCACATCTCCAGCCCCGGCTACGAGAAACCTAAAGACGGCTTCGGTTACACAGGCCAAACCCTCACCACCCACCCAGGCCAAACCGCCCGCATCTCCCTCCAACGCCTCCTCCCCGCCGAACGCCTCAGCCGTCTCAGCGGCCAAGGTATCTACCGCGACTCCTACCTCCTCGGTCGCGCCACCCCGCACCCTCGCCCCCTCCTCGATAGCCAAGTCCTCGGCCTCGACTCCGTCCAAGTCACCCCTTTCCAAAACAGCTTCCTCTGGATCTGGGGCGACACCAACCTCCCCGCCTACCCCCTCGGCAACTTCCACGCCACCGGTGCCCTCTCCCACCTTCCCGCCCACGGCGGACTCCACCCCGCTCACGGCATCGCCTTCGACTACTTCGCCTCCCCCAACCAACAAGCCAAACCCATGGCCCCTCTCCCCGATCCCGGTCCAGTCTGGCTCTTCGGCCTCCTCACCGTCACCGACACCCACGGCCAGGAACACGTCATCACCCACTTCACCCGACAAAAATCCCTCACCGAAGTCCTCGAACACGGCCTCATGAAGTTCGACCCCACTTCACAAACCTTCCTCAAAATCCTCGATCTCCCCCTCACCAACACCTGGCAGTACCCTCGAGCCCACGCCCTCCGGGTCACCGACGAAGGCAGCGACCACTTCTACTTCTGCGACCCCTTCCCCACCACCCGCGTCCCCGCCAACCTCGACGCCATTCTCGATCCCTCCTCCTACGAAGCCCTAACCCTCGACCCCGAAACCAGCTCTTACATCTGGCAGAAAACCCAACCTCCCATCACTCAGAAAACCGAAGCCGATCTCATCAAAACCGGAAAACTCCCCTCCCAGTCCGCCCGCCTCCAGCTCCACGACCCCGACGGCAAACCCGTCATCGCCCACGGTGGCACCCTCCAATGGAACCCCCATCGTCAACGCTGGATCACCCTTTTCGTCCAACACAGCGGCAAAAAGTCGCTCCTCGGCGAAGTCTGGTATGCCGAAAGTCGCCACCTCACCGGCCCCTGGGGCACCGCTGTCCAAATCGCCACCCATCCCAACTACAGTTTCTATAACCCCGCCCACCACCCTTTCCTCGACCAACAAAATGGCCGCCTCATCTACTTCGAAGGCACTCTCACCCGCACCTTCTCCGGCAACCCCTCCCCCATCCCCCGCTACGAGTATAACCAACTCCTCTACCGCCTCGACCTCGACGACCCCCGCCTAAAGCCCGCTCACCTGCCCTAGCTTCGCCCATAGACCGCTTCTCGAAAAAGGGGGTCTTCTTGATCGATCAAAAGAGTCGTCTCCTTAGCAAGGAAATCGAGAACCGCCCTTACGCAGCACTTTGCAACACCCACCAACGGTCGAGGCCCCCCCTTTTTACCCTCGAAATGATCACTTCCACCTAATATACATCACCATTCTGTGTCCAAACCTTACAATCAGGTATAAAAAAGCAAAATCTATGTTTGCCAAAACTTCCAGTGTCTTTATAAGCTATCCCATATAATTAAGATTATGGAACTATTCGTTGAATTTGGATAATCCGCACTGCACTCACTCCCACACTCCTCCAGGAAATGACAGCTCTTCGCCACTCGCTCGACTTTCCCCCACTTTTCAAGTGGCTCTCTAATTTCCGCCTCAGTCAACCACGCCCCTTCTTCCCCCGCTTCGCCCAAACCGGCGGCTGGCCCTGGTTCGGACCCGCCGCTATCGACGAAAACCTCATGCCCTGGGGCCGCAGCGGCCTCAGCCATCGCCCCGGGAAAGGATCCCCCCTCATGCCCACTCCCGATCGCCCCACTGGACCTGCCTTCCATCATGTCCCGGTCCTTCTGGATGAGGTCATCGCCTCGCTCGAACCCAGCCCCGGAAAACTCTTCCTCGACGGCACCCTAGGCGGCGGCGGCCACTCCGAAGCCCTCCTCAAACTCGGCGCTCGCGTCATCGGCATGGACCAGGACCACACCGCCCTGCAGGCCGCCTCTCAACGCCTCGCTCCCTTCGGCGACCAATTCTGCGCCCTCCATGGCAATTTCCGCCACTTCCCCGACATCCTCGCCGAAATCGGCATCAGCGGCCTCGACGGCATCCTCGTCGACCTCGGCGTCTCCAGCCATCAGCTCGACGAACCCGAACGCGGCTTCTCCTTCCAAAAAGACGGCCCCCTCGACCTCCGCATGGACCCCTCCAATGGTCGTCCCGCCTCCGAAATCATCAACTCCGCCAGCGTCGAAGAACTCACCCGCATCTTCCGCGATTTCGGCGAAGAAAACCGCGCCTGGCAGCTCGCCAACATCATCGCCAAAGCCCGCGTCTCCCGCCCCATCACCCGCACCCTGGAACTCTCCGACCTCATCGCCCGCCATTCCCCGCCACGCGGCAAACGCAATCCCGCTACCCTCATCTTCCAGGCCCTCCGCATCGCCGTAAACGACGAACTCAGCGCCCTCCAGGACCTCCTCCAAAACGCCCCCCGCTGGCTCAAACCCGGTGGCCGCCTCGCCATCATCACCTTCCACTCCCTCGAAGACCGCATCGCCAAACACACCCTTCACTTCCTCGCCACCCCCGAACTCGATCGTCCCGAGTGGCCCGCTCCCCGCCCCAATCCCGAACACTGCCTCCGCCTCCTCTCCCGCAAACCCATCGACCCCACCCCCGAGGAAATCGCCCGCAATCCCCGCTCCCGCAGCGCCCGCCTCCGCGCCGCCGAACGCCTCTAGTTGCAACCCGACCGCCCACTTCTCCCGATGTCGAACAACACCCGCCGCCCAGCCTACCGCAACCGCCTCAGCGTCGCCAGCCTCACCGTGGCCACGCTGCTTTGCATCACGCTCGCCAGCGCCTTCATCGCCTTCGTCGTCTCCCGCAATCGCCTCGCCGCTCTCGCCGACGAACAACGCCGCATCGAACATCAAATCGCTCTCTTCCATCAAGAAATTCACGCCCTCGAAAAGCGCATCGATACCAGCCTCAATCGCGACAAAGTCCACGAACGACTCACCGCCGGCGGCACCTTTCTCAAACCCATCGAGCCCGCCTCCATCATCTCCCTCTCCAGGATCGACACCTCCGAAGCCGTCGCCACCACCCCTTCACTCAACCCAACCGTCGCCCAAACCCTCGTGAACGCCAAAACTACCCGCTGATGCAACCCCTCCCCAACCAGACTCAACTCCGCCGAGACCGCTCCATCTGCACCCGCATCATGGTCGTGACCAGCGTGTTGCTTCTGGGCTTCTCCGGCATCACCTATCAGCTTTTTCAGTTCCAAATCCGTCAGCACGACTCCCTCTCCCGCCTCGCCGCCGAACGCTTCCAGGACGTCCGCCTTCTGCCCGCCCAACGCGGCTCCATCCGCGATCGCTCCGGCGAATACCTCGTTTTCGACGAGAAATCCTGGGAACTCCACACCGACCACGACCACCTCGTCCAGCCCACCCTCGTCCGCACCCACCTCGCCAAAATCCTGGACGTGAAGCCTGAGGAACTCGCTTCCCGAATGAGCACCGAGGAACTCCTCGCAACCTACCAGCAGCACATCGCCACCTCCCTCGCTCAACCACTCGAGATGGAGGCCAGCCAAATCCTCACCGCCCTCCAGGATCCCCGTCCCGTCACCGTCGTCAAAACCGACATCCCCGCCAAAGCCGCCGAAGACCTCGAATCCTACCTCAAAAGCCGCCACATCATCGGCGTCTACATCCGCCCAGGCACCGAACGCCGCCGCGCCTCCCAGGATCGCCTCACCCTCACCCTCGGGGCCACCAAAAAAGACTCCGGTGGCATCTGGGGCGTCGAACAACTCTGCGAAAACATCCTCCGTGGCACCCCTGGCAAACGCTTCATCGAAAAAGATCGCCGCGGTGTCGAACTCCCCCTCTTCCGTGGCGAAACCATCCCCGCCAAAAACGGCTCGGATGTCTTCCTCACCATCGACATGAACCTCCAGGACAGCGTCGAAGCCATCGTCGATCAAGCCTACACCCTCCACGGCCCCAAAAGCGTCGTCGCCATCCTCACCGACCCCACCACCGGCTCCATCCTCGCCATGGCCTGCCGCCCCCACCTCAACATCGAGGAAAACTCCGGCAACTGGCGCAACATCCCCGTCTCAGACGCCTACGAACCCGGCTCCGTCATGAAAATCGTCGCCATGGCAGGCGCCCTCGATGCCGGCAAAATCAACCCCCACACGCCCATCGATTGCGAGACCGGCACCTACTCCTCCTCCGAACTCGGCGCCGCTGACATCCACGATGACGAGTGGAACCTCGGCACCCAGCCCGCTTGGGGCGTCCTCGCCCACTCCAGCAACATTGGCACCTACAAAATCGCTCGCTCCCTCGGCTGGGACGCCTATGAGAAAACCCTCCGCAATTTCGGCTTCGGCACCCCCACCGGCCTCGGCATCTGCAAGGAACCCGGCGGCCGCTGGCAGCCCTTCGAGAAATGGACCGCCGTCGACTTCTCCCGCATGAGCTACGGCTACGGCATGACCGCCACCGCCCTCCAGCAGGTCATGGCCTACGGCGCCATCGCCAACGGCGGCGTCCTCATGAAACCCCGCCTCGTCGACCGCATCCTCCACGATGACGGCACCCGTCTCGAAATCTGCCGCCCCGTCCCCATCCGCCAGGCCTGCACCGCCCGCACCGCCGACCAAGTCCGCTTCATGCTCGAAAAAGGCGTCACCGACGGCACCGGCAGCCGCGCCAAAATCGAAGGCCTCCGCGTCGCTGGCAAAACCGGCACCCGCCGCGTCTACGACCCCAAAACCAAAGCCTATCGTGACGACCAATACCTCGTCTCCTTCGCTGGTTTCGCCCCCGCTGACAAGCCCCGCGTCGCCTGTGTCGTCGCCGTCGACAACCCCAAAGCCGCCACCGCCAAAGCCGTTCGCGGTGGCCTGATCGCCGCCCCGCTCTTCGCCGAACTCGTCAGCACCGCCCTCAATCATCTCGACGTCCGCGTCGAACGTTCTGAGAAAGTAGTCGCTCAACAGCCAAACCAAGAGAAAGGAGGCAGCCAATGATTATCCTCCGCGACCTCCTCCCTCTTCTCGACTCCCCCGTTCCCAGTGGCTCCCTCGACACTCCCATCGAAGCCATCGCCTACGACTCCCGTTCCGTCACCCCCGGCACCGCCTTCTTCGCCTTGCGCGGCACCAATGCCGACGGCAACCGCTTCATCCCCACCGCCATCAAAGCCGGTGCCTCCGTCATCTTCTCTGAACAGGCCCCCCCATCCGATTCCAAAATCCTCTGGGTCCACGTCCGCCACGCGCGCATCGCCCTCGCTCAAACCGCCGCCGCCTTCTACAACTACCCCGCTCGCCAACTCAAAATCGCTGGCGTCACCGGCACCAACGGCAAAACCACCACCGCCTTCATCATCCACTACCTGATGAACGCCGGCCAGCTCCGCGCAGGACTCATCGGCACCATCTTCTACGACCTCGGCGGCACCCAGGTCCCCGCCACCCACACCACCCCGGAAAGCCTGGAAATCCAGCAGCTCCTCTCCGAAATGCGCACCAACGGCTGCCGCGGCTGCGCCATGGAAGTCTCCTCCCACGCCCTCGACCAGCAACGCACCCACGGTCTCCCCTTCGAGACCGCCATCTTCACCAACCTCACTCAAGACCACCTCGACTACCACGGCAGCATGGAGAACTACTTCGCTGCCAAAGTCCGGCTCTTCGAAATCGTCGCCACCCAGGGCCACGGCCACCTCATCATCAATAGCGACGACCTCTGGGGCCGCAAACTCGTCACCCGCTACGAGTCCACCGGCCGCGTCGTCCGCTTCGGCTACGGCGTCCAATCCGATTACCGCGCCGTCAACGTTCGCAGCGATCTCACCGGCACCTCCTTCGAACTCGAAATCAAAGGCCGCAGCTTCCTCATCCGCCTCCCTTACATTGGCGACTTCAACGTCTACAATGCCCTCGGCGCTCTCGCCGCCGCCCACCTCATGGGCCTCAACCTCCGGGAAACCATCCAAAACCTCCGCACCGCCCCCCAGGTCCCCGGCCGTCTCGAACGCGTCAGCGACCAGGGCCGCTTCCACGTCTACGTCGACTACGCCCACACCCCGGACGCCCTCGACAACGTCCTCCGCACCCTCCGCTCCCTCAAACCCAACCGTATCATCACCGTCTTCGGCTGCGGCGGTGACCGCGACCGCACCAAACGCCCCCGCATGGCCGTCGCCGCCGAAAAAGGCAGCGACATCTGCGTCCTCACCTCCGACAACCCCCGCACCGAAGACCCCGCCACCATCATCGAAGACGCCGCCGCCGGCTTCAGTCGCAAAGCTCGCACCGCCAAAATCATCGACCGCCGCCAGGCCATCCAAACCGCACTCGAAGGCGCGACAGAGGGCGACATCGTCCTCATCGCAGGCAAAGGCCACGAAACTTATCAAGACATCCAAGGTGTCAAACACCCCTTCGACGACCGCAAAGTCGCCCGCCAAATGCTCCAAAGAATGCGCGAACTCAAAGCCGAAGCCTCCATCGAAGCCGAACTCCAAGCCGAACGCGACTCCTTCAACTAACCCGCTCCAGATGCGTCCCCTCCCTCTCCAGACCCTCGCCGATTTCTGCGGCGGCCGCCTCCTCCAAGGAGACGGCCAGCGTCTGGTCACCCAAATCAGCACCGACTCCCGCCGCGTCTCTGAGGGCGATGTCTTCGTCGCCCTCAAAGGCGACCGCTTCGACGCCCACGACTACGCCGCCCAAGTCGCCGCCTCCGGCGCCTCAGCTCTCATCGTCAGCCAACCCATCACGGATGTCCCCTGCGCCATCATCCAAGTCACCGATACCCTCCTCGCCCTGCAAAACCTCGCCCGCGCCTACCGCGCCTCGCACAACCCTCTCGTCGTCGCTCTCACCGGTAGCAACGGCAAAACCTCCACCAAAGACCTCACCACCGCCGTCCTCTCCAAGCACTTCCCTCTCTTCGCGACCAAAGGCAATCTCAACAACCACATCGGCCTCCCCCTCACCCTCCTCTCCCTCCGTGACGAACACACCTGCGCCATCACCGAGATGGGCATGAATCACGCTGGCGAAATCAAGACCCTCGTCGACATCGCCCGCCCCGACGCCGCCATCCTCACCAACGTCGGACACGCCCACATCGAGTTCCTCGGCTCACAGGAAAACATCGCCTGGGAAAAAGCCACCCTCCCCGTCAATGTCCCCGCCTCCGGCCACGTCGTCCTCAACGCCGACGATGCCTACACGCCACGCATCGCCCGCCTCTGCCAGGCCAAAGTCATCACCGCCGGCATCGGCAGTGGCGACGTCTCCGCTCAAAACCTCATCGCTTCTTCCACCGGCACCACCTTCACCCTCGACTTCGCCGGCACACGTGTCGACGCCACCCTGCCCCTCCTCGGCCGCCACATGGTCGGCAACGCCGCCCTCGCCGCCGCCATGGCCTGGTCCCTCGGCATGGCTCCAGACGCCATCGCAGACGCCCTCAACTCCGCTCAACTCTCCGGAGGGCGCCTCGAACCCAAAGTCCTCTCCGGCATCCACTTCCTCGACGACTCCTACAACGCCAACCCCGACTCCATGATCGCGGGCTTGCAAACCCTCGCCGAAACCGCAGCCCCACGCCGCTTCGCCGTCCTCGGCGCCATGGGCGAACTCGGCCCCCACGCTGCCGCCGGTCACGCCCAAGTCGGCGAGTTCGCCGCCTCCCTCGGTCTCGATGGCCTCTTCACCGTTGGCACCTCCGACGCCGCTCGCATCACCGACGCCGCTCGCTCCGCCTCCTCCACGTCCGTCGCCCATTTCCCCGACCACGCTTCCTGCGCCGCCCACCTTCGCGAACTCCTCCTTCCAGGCGATCTCGTCCTGCTCAAAGGCAGTCGCTCGTCCGCCATGGAAAAAATCCTCACCCACTTCCAGCCCGTCTCTGCATGATCTATTGGCTCTACGAATACCGCGAGCTGTTCTCTTCCGAGGAAGGGCTGCTCTACAAGGTCCTCAACATCTTCAAATACCACACCTTCCGCGCAGGCGGCGCGGCTCTCACAGCCTTTGTCTTCTCCGTGCTGTTCGGCGACCGCCTCATCCGCAAATTGATCTCCCTCAAAATCGGCCAACCCATCCGCTCCGCTGAAGAAGTAAACAAACTCTTCGAACTCCACGGCAAAAAAGCCGGCACTCCCACCATGGGCGGCATCCTCATCCTCGCCGCCGTCGTCGTCTCCACCCTCCTCTGGGCCAAATGGGACAACGTCCTCGTCTGGACCGTCCTCTTCACCACCGTCGGCCTCGGCCTCCTCGGCTTCTACGACGACTACCTCAAAATCAGCAAAAAGAACTCCAAAGGCGTCTCCGCCCGCCTCAAACTCGCCTGGCAAGGCAGCGTCGCCCTTATCGCCAGCATCCTCTTCTCTTACTTCGCTCACGACTCCGCCATCCTCCGCGAACTTCACATTCCCTTCTTCAAAAACGCCATCATCACCGACATGGGCGTCTTCGCGGTTCCCTTCTTCGCCATCATCATCGTCGGTGCCTCCAACGCCGTGAACCTCACCGACGGTCTCGACGGCCTCGCCACCGGCTGCTCCCTCACCACCACTCTCGCCTACGCCGGCTTCGGCTACGTCTGTGGCAACGCCCGCTACTCCGCCTACCTGGATGTCCCCCACATCCCCAATGCCGCAGAGCTCCCCATCATCGCCATGGCCCTCGCCGGTGCCTGCCTCGGCTTCCTCTGGTTCAACGCCCACCCCGCCAAAATGTTCATGGGCGACACCGGCTCCCTCGCCATCGGCGGCTGCATCGCCGCCCTCGCCATCGGCTGCAAACAAGAAATCATCCTGGTCGTCGTCGGCGGTGTCTTCGTCATGGAAGCCATGAGCGTCATCATCCAGGTCATCAGCTTCAAAAGCCGCGGCAAACGCGTCTTCCGCATGTCCCCCATCCACCACCACTTCGAACTCGGTGGCTGGCACGAAAACCAAGTCATCGTCCGCTTCTGGATCCTCTCCCTCATCTTCGCCCTCGTCGGCCTAGCCACCCTCAAAATCCGCTAACTCAATCCGCAATCCCCAATCCGAATTCCGCACTCCCAAATGCCCCGCCTCGACACACAACGCATTGCCATCCTCGGCGCCGGTCGCTCCGGCCTCGCCGCAGCTAGGCTCGCTCGTGTCCACGGCGCTGAAGTCACCGTCTTCGACACCGGCACAACTGCCGAACTCAAATCCAAACTCGCCGCTCTCGAAGCCGAATCCATCCCCTTCCTCATCGACCAAACCGCCTCCGACCTCATCGTCACCCCCGGCCAGTTCAACCTCTGCATCACTAGCCCGGGCATCGACGAATCCTGGCCCCTCCCGCAAACATTCATCACCGCCGGTGTCCCTTTCACCGGCGAAACCGAGTTCGCTTTCACCTTCTGCTCCACCCCCATCATCGCCATCACCGGCACCAACGGCAAGAGCACCTGCACCGAACTCATCGCCAACATCCTGAACGGCTCCTGCCTCCGCTCCCTCCCCTGCGGCAATCATGGCGTCCCCCTTTCCGAAGTCCTCACCTCCGGCCAAACCTACGACGTCCTCTCCCTCGAAATCAGCTCCTTCCAACTCGACACCATCGCCACCTTCCGCCCCCGTGTCGGCATCTGGCTCAACTTCGCCGACGACCACCTCGACCGCTACCCCAACCGCGAGGCCTACTTCGCCGCCAAAGCCCGAATCTTCGAAAACAGCACTCCAGATGACCTCGCCGTCGTGCTCCATGGCGAGCCCTTCCCCACCGGCTCAGCCCGCCGCACGACCTTCTCCGCCTTCGGCCTCCCCGCCGACTTCACCTTCTCCGACGGCACCTTCTTCGATCACGGCACCGCCTTTGGCTCAAGCGCGGACCTCAACCTCCTTGGCCGTCACAACATGGAGAACGTCCTCGCTGCCCTCATCGCTTGCGCTGAGTTCGGCATCACCCCCGCAGCCGGTCTCCAGGCCCTCAAATCCTACGGCGTCCCCCCGCACCGCTGCGAACTCGTCCGCGACTTCGATGGCCGCCGCTACATCAACGACTCCAAAGCCACCAACGTCCATGCCGTCTGCGCCTGCATCCGCGCCCTCGACGAAACCGTCGTCCTCATCGCAGGCGGCCTCGACAAACACCTCGACTACACCCCGCTTCGCGATCTCATCCCCGGCCGTGTCCGCGCCATGGTCACCATCGGCACCATCGCCCATTCCTTGAAAGCCCAATTCGAAGACCTCATCCCCTGCCAAACCGCACCCGACATGCCCTCCGCGGTCTCCCAAGCACGCGCCCTCTCCCTTCCCGGAGACGCCATCGTCCTCTCCCCCACCACTTCTTCCTTCGATATGTTCAGCGGCTATGCCGAACGCGGAAATGTCTTCCGCAACGCCGCCCTCGCCCTCACCTAACATCCCTTTCCTAATCCAACCAACCCATCAACCCAAACACATACCCACAATGAGCACACCAAAAAAGAAAAACAAAGGCACTGACCTCCTCGATAACCTCCTCGGCGGCGAACGCCGTCGTCACCAAGTCGCCATGATCACCGAAGAAGGTGACTGGAATCAACACGAATCCAACAGCGGCATGGCGCGCGTCTTCGTCGTCATGCTCCTCGTCCACGTCGTCCTCATCGGCAGCATCATCGTCTATGACTTCATCGGCACCGAAGAAACCCAGTCCGCTCCCGCCCCTGTCGTGAGCAAGACTCCCACGACCGATCCCCACGAACTCTCTTCCACACCCGTGAAGAGCTCCCTCCCTGAGGCCACCACCTCCGCCGTCGCCAGCTCCTCCGATATCCCCACCAGCGGCGAATACGAAGTCAAATCCGGCGACTCCCTCCCCACCATTGCCGCCAGCCAAGGCGTCGATATCAAGGAACTCATCGCCCTCAATCACCTCGAAGACGGCAACATCGAGCTGAATCCTCTCACCATCCTCAAGCTCCCCGCTCGCAAAGTCGCCGAGCCCGCTCAAGTTGCTGTCGTCAAAGACTTCCCGCCCATGCCCGTAGCAAACGCCGAAACCCCCATCGCTCCTGCCGCTGCGGTCATCCCGATCGAGCAAACCCCACCCGCCCCTCTTCCGGCAGTGGTCTCTCTGGCCGACAACCAACCCTCCATCGACAACTCTCCCGCCCCGGCCACACCCGCCATGGACTCAGCTCCGCCTGCTCCAGCGCCCGCACCCGTCGCCGAGCCCGCTAAACCCGAGCCCGTCAAACTGGTCGCTCCAAAACCCGTCCCAACCCCAACTCAAATCGCTGAGAAAAAACCCGCTCCCAAGGCCGAGCCCAAACCTGCCGCCAAACCCACCACATCCGGCAGCCGCAGCCACACCATGGCCAAGGGCGACACCCTCTATGGTCTGGCTCGCAAATACGGCGTCTCCGCTGCCGCCATCCAAAAAGCGAATAACATCAGCAAGCCAGAGTCCATCCGAGACGGCGCCAAACTCATCATCCCAGCCAAGTAAGATCCAACCGATCTAACACCCCTCCGCCGCCTAACCAACCATGGCTTCTCGTTCTGGCATCCTCTTAGTGATTTGTGCAGCTGCTCTCATGGGTCTGGGTATGACCATGTTAGCAAGCACAAATTTCTATCTGGAAGCCGACAAAGGCGGCGGAGAAACTTACAAGAACGTCTGGAGCCAGGTTCGCTGGCTCCTTCTCGGCATCGGGTTCCTCATTCTCGGCGCCAACGTGAATTACCAGCGCCTCCACCACGCCCGGTGGTGGCTGCTGGGACTCACTCTCCTCGCCATGGTCGCCTGCCTCTGGGACGTGACCGGTCGCAAGGTCAACGGCGCCAGCCGCTGGCTCGCCGTCGGCGGCCAACCCTCCGAATTCGCCAAAATCGCTCTCATCGTCGCCCTCTCCGCCTGGTTCGCCAAATACCAGGCCACCACCCGTCAGTTCCTTCACGGCACCCTTTTCCCTCTCCTCATCCTCGCCGCCGTCCTCGTCGCCTTCTGGCTTCAGCGTGACCTTGGCAACGCCATTCTCACCGGCATCGTCGCCCTCGCTGTCATGTTCACCGCCGGCACCCGGGTCTTCCATCTTGTCGCCATCGGCCTTGCCGGCGTCGGCCTCGCCGCCGCAGCAGTCTTTGCCATCCCCAACCGCCTCGCCCGCGTCAAAGCCTTCCTCAACAAAGGCCATGACGATATGGACCTCCAACAGTGGGTCTCCCAACTCGCCTTCGGCTCCGGTGGCCTCGATGGCCGCGGCCTTGGCGAAGGCCGCATGAAACTCTCCTACCTCCCCGAAGCCCACACCGATTTCATTTTCCCTATGATCGGTGAGGAACTCGGCTTCTATGGCACCACCGCCACCCTCCTCGCCTTCGTCCTTCTCGTCATCGGCGGCATGTGCATCTCCGCCTACGCTCCCGACCGCTTCGGCAAACTCCTCGGTATGGGTCTCACTTCCCTCATCGCTTGCGAAGCCCTCATGAACATGGGCGTCACCACCTCCCTGCTCCCGAACAAAGGCCTCCCTCTCCCTTTCGTTAGCTACGGCGGTTCAGCTCTGCTTGCCGCCTGCCTCATTCTCGGTATCCTCCTCAATATCCATCGCCAGGGCGTCTACCTCTCACGTGATCAACTCCCCATCATCCGCAGGAAGTCGCGCTGGACCCCTCAAATGTAGCTGATCCCAAGTGTCCCAGTCCTCTCCCTCCAAGACCCTCTCCTCCGTCCTCATCGCCTGCGGTGGCACCGGCGGCCACCTCTACCCAGGCATCGCCGTCGCCGAAGTCCTCAAAGCCCGCGGCCACAAAGTCCTCCTGCTCATCAGCGAGAAAAAAATCGACGCCCTCGCCGCCTCCGGTCACCCCGACCTCACCTTCACCACCCTCCCCTCCCTCGCCATGCCCCGCCCGTGGTCGCCGAAAATGATCGGCTTCCTCCGCACGCTCTGGACCAGCTACCGCGCCTGTCGCAAACTCATCCGCCAGCATCAAATCACCACCGTCCTCGGCATGGGCGGCTTCACCTCCTTCGCTCCCCTTTACGCCGGCAAAAAAGAAGGCTGTCAAACCTTCATCCACGAGTCCAATGCCATCCCAGGCAAAGCCAACAAACTCAACGCCCGCTACGCCTCCACCATCCTCCTCGGCCTCGACCCCTGCCGCTCCCATTTCCCCGCCCACCCCGACATTCGCACCGTCGGCACCCCCATCCGATCCAAGATGTCCCTCCCCCCTGACCAGGATCCTTACGCTTTCTTCAAACTCAATCCCGCCCTGAAAACCCTCCTCATCATGGGCGGCTCCCAAGGCGCTCGCGGCGTCAACCGAGTCGTCGGCTCCGCCCTACCCGCCTTCGAGCAAATGGGCATCCAACTCCTCCACATCACCGGCCCCACCGACTACGAGGAAGCCCGCAATATCTACGCCAATCACCCCCTCCTCCCCCAGCACGTCGCCGCTTTCTGCCACCGCATGGACCTCGCCTATCGCGTCGCCGATCTCGCCATCGCCCGCGCCGGTGCCTCCTCCCTCGCTGAACTCACTCAATTCGGCGTCCCCAGCCTCCTCATCCCCTACCCCCACCCCGCCGAAGATCACCAAACACGCAACCCCGAGATCTTCTCCAACTCCGGCGCCGCCCGCCTCCTCCCCGAAACCACGCTCAACGATCAGATTCTCGCCCGCGAAGTCGAATCCATCCTCCTCCATCCCGACGTCGCCGCCACCATGAAAGCCGCCGCCCTCAAGGCCGCCACCCCCGACGCCGCCCGCACCATCGCCGACGTCCTCACAGGCAAATAACTCGAGCCCCCCCGCTTGTAAGCTCATGCTGAGCACCGCCGTACTCCTCTGATGCGTCGGCTCCTCTTTCCTCTCCTCGCGGCGACCGCCCTCCCCGCCGCCGATCTCCCCCCGGATCCCTCCACCCAAATCCCCGCTTCCTCCCAGCGCCCCTCAGTCGTCACCATCCCCCAATCCGAAATCCAAAATCCGAAATCCGAAATCCCCCACTCCCTCCCCCCAGGCTTCACCCTCTCCCTCGCCGCTGCCCCTCCCCTCGTCACCCACCCCATCATGGGCTGCCTCGACGACCAAGGCCGACTCTTCATCGGCGACGCCGTCGGCGTGAACTGGAACAAAGCCCAGCTCGAAAAAAATCCCCCAAATCGCGTCCTCCTGCTCGAAGACACCAACGCCGACGGCTCCTTCGACAAATCCACCGTCTTCGCCGATAAAATGACCTTCCCCCAGGGCGCCTGCTGGCTAAACGGCAGCCTCTACGTCTGCTCCCCGCCCAGCCTCTGGAAACTCACCGACACCAACAACGACGGCATCGCCGACCAGAGGGAAGAAATCGTCACAGGCTTCGACTACACCGGCAACGCCGCCGACGTCCACGGCCCCAAGCTCCACCCCAATGGCCGCCTCTACTGGTGCCACGGCCGCAAAAACCACGACATCAAACAAAAAGACGGCACGCTCGTCAGCAAACGCCTCGCCTCCGGCATCTGGTCCAGCAACCCTGACGGCACCGACATTCAGTGGCACTCCCTCGGCTGTGCCGACAACCCCACCGGTCTCGCCTTCACCCCCGAGGGCGACCTCATCGGCACCGTCAACCTCTACTACTCCAACCCCCGGGGCGACACCCTCATGCACTGGCTCTATCGCGGCGTCTACGAACGCCCCGACCAAATGAAAGCCATCGAAGGCCTCCCCCGCACCCTCGAGAAAATGCCCATCATCCACAACTTCGGCCACGTCGCCGTCTCCGGCTGCACCTTCTGGCCCGCCTACCCAAGTGTCGCGGACACTCCTGTCCGTACCCAAAAAACCGGCGCAGCCGCTAACCCAACCGAGAACCGAGAACCACGAACCCAAAACCTCATGGTCACCCACTTCAACACCCAGCGCCTCGTCCGCATGGAGTTGACCCCCTCCGGCTCCACCTACACCGCCATCGAGCACGAATTCCTCAAACTCAACGACCCCGACATCCACCTCACCGACGTCATCGCCGACCCCCGCGACGGCTCCCTCCTCCTCCTCAACACCGGCGGCTGGTTCCGCAGCGGCTGCCCCTCCAGCCTCATGGCCAAACCCGACCTCCACGGCACCATCTACCGCATCAAAAAAATCCACTCCACCCCTGTCGTCACAGCCACCACTCAGTTCACCCCTCTCGATCTTCAATCCGCCATCCACCATCTGCAATCCCAAGATCCCCACACCCGCCGCCGCGCCATGGAATGGATCAACCAAAACATCCCCGAAGACCACCCCACCGACAAAGACCTCATCGCCATCAACGAAGCCCTCTCCCCTCTCCTCGGCCAAGATCTCGATGCCCCCACCGAACACTCCCTCATTTCCCTCTCCCAAAAATTCTACACCATCAGCTACCCAGACGTCAAAAACGCCAAAGACGTGCGCGCCCTCCGCCGAGCCCTCCTCTGCTTCACCCCGGACGACGCCGCCTCCGCCAACCTCACCGCCGGCATCGCCTCCGACCACCTCGACTCCCTCGACTCCGACCTCGCCCAGGTCGCCCTGCGCATGGTCATCACCCACCCCGACGCCGACGAATGGTTCACCCCCAAGCTCCAAAAATGGCTCACCGACGAAGACCTCGCCCCACATCAGCACACCGCCCTTCGCGCCTACGGCACCGCCCTCCTCGACAAACCCAACACCCAGGCCCTCGTTACCGCCCTCTTAAAGCACGCCTCCGAAGCCGCCCAAACCACCGCCCTCGAAATCATCGCCTCCCAACCGGGCAGCCTCCAAAACTCCGACTGGCTCCCCCACCTCGAACATCTCCTCACCTCCACCCCCACCCCTCGCCTTCTCGACGCCCTCAAAAAGCTCCAATCCCCCCGCTTCGACACCAAACTCCAAGCCCTCGCAAAAGACTCCACACAACCCCTTTCCGTCCGCCTCAAAGCCCTCGACACCCTCAAAAACCTGACCCTCACCCCCGAAACCTTCTCCCTCCTCCTCGATAGCCTCACCGGCCCCCAGAACTCCGCCGCCGCCCGCATCCAGGCCGCCTCCATGCTCGCCAAAGCCCCGCTCACCCCCGAGCAATTCTCCACCCTCGCCCCCGCCTTCGCTCAGGTCGGTCCCGTCGAACTCAAAGAACTCCTCTCCCTCGCCCGCAAGTCCAAAGACCCCGCCCAACTCCGCACCCTCGCCACCTCCCTCGCCTCAAACCCCGCCCTCATCAGCCAGCAGGAAAGCATCTACCGCACCACCTTCAGCAGCGCCCCTCCCGAAATCTTCGAAACCCTCATCCACCCTGCCTACGCCAAAGCCGAAGCCGCCACCGAAGCCAAAAAACGCCAACTGAGCTCCCTCGCCGAAAAAGCCACCACCACCGGCGACCCCGCCAAAGGCCGCGACCTCTTCGCCCAAGGAACCGGCACCTGCATCGCCTGCCACAAGATCGGTGACCTCGTCCGCGATATCGGCCCGAACCTCTCCCCCATCGGCGCCATCCGCACCGAACGCGATCTCCTCGAAAGCATCCTCTTCCCCTCCAACACCCTCGCCCGCGACTACGAAGCCCACCTCTTCGAAACCCGCGACGGCCAATCCCACCTCGGCGTCATCCGAAGCCACACCGCCGAAGGC
>JARXAL010000177.1 GCA_029865835.1 Verrucomicrobiaceae bacterium | reverse complement strand
GCTTTTATAGCTTTCTCTTTACCATTTATGTCTCCGATTCTTCGTGTTTTGATGTGGGTTGCCGTTTCCGCGCTGGGCGCCGGGGCGGTTGCGTTTTCGGCTTTTCACAAGGGGGAGACGATCAATGCGTTGTGGTTGGTGGTGGCGGGGCTTTGCTCGTTTGCGGTGGCTTACCGGTTTTACAGCAAGTGGTTGATCACGAAGGTGCTGGTGCTGGATGAGCGGCGGGCGACGCCGGCGCATACGAAGAATGACGGGGCGGATTTTGTTCCGACGAACAAGTGGGTGGTGTTTGGGCATCACTTTGCGGCGATTGCCGGGCCCGGGCCGTTGGTGGGTCCGGTGTTGGCGGCGCAGTTTGGGTATTTGCCGGGGATGTTGTGGATCTTGATTGGGGCCACTTTGGGTGGCGGGGTGCATGACGCGATTGTGATGTTTGCGAGCATTCGGCGGGGCGGCAAGTCGTTGGGGCAGATGCTGAAGGAGGAGGTGAATCCGCTGGTAGGGTTTGTGGCGATGATTTCGGTGCTGGCCATTATGACGATCCTGCTGGCGGTGCTGGGCTTGGTGGTGGTGAAGGCGCTGGCAGAGAGTCCTTGGGGATTGTTCACGATTGCGATGACGATTCCGTTGGCGTTGATGATGGGATTTGGGCATACGATCTTCAAAATCAGTGTGCGGAACATCACGATTTTTGGGATCGCGGGACTGATTGTGAGTGTGTGGGCGGGGAGCCATTTGAAGGACTGGGGCATTGAGCATTGGTTTGATTACAAGGGAGAGACGATTGCGTGGTCGATCATGATTTATGGGTTTGCGGCGTCGGTGTTGCCGGTGTGGATGCTGCTGGCGCCCCGGGATTATCTGAGCACGTTCATGAAGATCGGAACGGTGGCGGTGCTGGCAGTGGTGGTGATCTGGGTGGCTCCTGAGTTGCACATGCCGAAGCTGACGAAGTTTGTGGATGGGACGGGGTTGGTGTTTTTGGGTGGGGTGTTTCCGTTTGTGTTCATCACGATTGCCTGCGGTGCGATCTCGGGTTTTCATGCGCTGATTTCATCAGGGACGACACCGAAGTTGCTGGATCGGGAAGAGTCGATTCGGAGTGTGGCGTATGGGGCGATGGTGACGGAGATGCTGGTGGCGCTGATGGCGTTGGTAGCGGCGTGCGCGTTGCAGCCTGGGGAGTATTTTGCGATCAATGCGGGTGCGGCGAAGATTGTGCAGACGGATCCTTCGCAGGGTGAGGCGGTGACGCAGATGATCACGGCGGCGGGGTTTCCGGTGACGGTGGCGGGGATGGACAAACTGGCGGCGGACATCGGGGAGAAGACGATGTTTGGTCGGGTGGGAGGAGCGCCGACGTTTGCGGTGGGGATGGCGCAGATGTTTGCGCGGGCGTTTGGGCCATCGTGGATGGCGTTTTGGTATCACTTTGCGATCATGTTTGAAGCGTTGTTTATTTTGACGACGATTGATGCCGGGACGCGGGTGGGGCGGTTCATTTTGCAGGACTTCCTGGGGGGGATTTGGAAGCCGCTGGGGAACACGCGCAGTTTGCCGTCGAACGTGTTGGCGAGTGCGTTGCTGGTGGGGGCTTGGGGATACTTTCTGTATCAGGGGGTGGTGGATCCGCTGGGGGGGATCAATACGCTGTGGCCGTTGTTTGGGATCGCAAACCAGTTGCTGGCGGTGATCGCGTTCTGCCTGGGGACAACGATCCTGATTAAGATGGGCAAGGCGCGCTATCTGGCGGTGACATTGATTCCGCTGGTGGTTCTGATGATGGCGACGTTTTCGGCGGGTTACATCAAGCTCTTTGATGCGAATCCGAAGATGGGGTTCATCTCAGGGGCGAAGTTTTATGCGGACAAGATCGCTGGAGGCGGGACGCAGCAGGAGATGAAGGAGTGGGCGGCGCAGCAGTTTAACTTCACTGTGGATACGGCTGTGACCGGGTTCTTCCTGTGCGCGGTGGCGATCATTTTCCTCGGATGTTTGAGGGAGTGGATCAGTCTGCTGAGTGGGTCGAAGAAGTCGGTGCTGCATGAGGATCCGTATGTGACGGCAGATCCGGCGTAGGCGAAAGGGCACCCGATCAGGTGATAAATGGCAGGGTGCGTTTTTGTTGGGCGCTTTGGATGGCGGTGTCGGTGATTTGCTGGCCGAGGCGGGAGATTTCGAGGGTGAGGGGGCCGATGAGGGGGGCGCCGGTTTCGAGGTGGTGGAGGACGTGCTCGATGGGGTTGCGGTTGGGGGCGGCAGTGGGTTCGACGGGGATGGCGTAACCTTCGGGGTGGGTGCGGGTTTGGACCCAGAGGGTTTCGGCGTAGTCGTAGCAAGAGATTGTGCCTTCGGTGCCGGTGAGGACGAAGCCGCATTTGGGTTGGGGCTGATGGGTCCAGGGATCAGTGAAGGTGCCCCAGCGGGTTTCGGTTTTGCTGAGGCCGAAGGGGTAACGGATGACGGCGATGGCGTGTTCGTCGACTTCGAGGCCGTCGGGGATGTTCCAGGTGCAGGTGACTTCCAAGGGGGCGCGGCCGTTGAGGTGCCAGGAGCCGATGGTGGTGCCGTAGCCCATGTAGTCGAGGAGAGAACCGCCGCCGAGGGCAGCGCTGTAGAACCAACTGGCGGCTTTTTCGACAGGGGTGGGTTCGGAGTCGATCTTACCGGCGCCGTGATAGAGGGGGCCGCGGTTGCCGCCGTGGTGGTGGAAGCCGGTGACCTCACCGATGAGGCCTTCCCGGATGAGGCGGTGGGCGGTTTGTTGGCAGGGAATCCAGACGAGGGGCCAGTTGATGATGAGTTCCTTACCGGTGGGGGCCATGGCGGCGATCATGGTATCGGCTTCGGCGAGGGAGGCGGCGAAGGGTTTTTCCATGAGGATGTGGACGCCGTGGGGGGCGACTTTTCGGACCCATTCGCCGTGGGTGGAGGCTGAGGGGCAGAGGATGACGAGGTCGGGCTTGGTTTGAGCGAGGCAGGTGTCGGGATCGGTGAAGACTTGGGTGTCGGTGAGGTTGAAGTTTTGCTGCGCGCTGGCCATGCGCTGGGGTTGATCGTCACAGATGGCGACGATGTCGGCGCTGGGGTGAGCGAAGACCTGGCGGAGCAGGTCGCCCATGTGGAAGTGGTCGAAGTTGATGCCTGCGATGCGCCACCTTTTCATGGTTCTCAGTTCTCGGTTCGCAGTTCGCTGTTGGGAGCTAGTGCGAGATGGTTTCGGGGGCGTCGAGGTCTTTGGGGGGCCAGAAGGCGATGGCAAGGAGGAGAGTGGCGACGAGGGCGAAGCCGGTGGGGTAGAGGAAGAGGTCGCGGTAGTTGACGGTGCCGTCGGCGGCGGTGAGTTTGCCTTGGAGGGGGATGAAGATCCATTTGGCGGCGAGGTCGCCAATGCCAAGGATGAGGAGGTTGAAGAGGGATTGGGCGCTGGAGCGGATGTCTTTGGGGAAGGCGGCGTCGATGAAGATGTAGAGGGTGGCGAAGAAGAAGGCGTAGCAGATGCCGTGGAGGACCTGGACGGCGATGATCATGGTCTGATTTTCGGGCATGAAGGCGAAGACGCCGAAGCGGGCGGCGTGGCCGAGGATGCCGAGGGTCATGGTGGTTTTCCAACCGAGACGGGAGAGGAACCAGCCGAGGATGGCCATGGTGAGAATTTCGGCGATTTGGCCGATGGACATGACGGGCATGATCCACTCGGGTTTGATGCCGACGGTGGGGCTGCCGAGGAAGCCGCCGGCCATGATGAAGTAGCCGTTGTGGATGGTGGAGTCGATGAATGTGACGATGAAGAGGACGAGGAGGAAGGGTTTTTTGAGGAAGGTGACGGCGCGGAGCCAGGCGAAGCCGCCTTCACCGGGTTGGGCTGGCTTGGGCGGGGTGTGGGGGAGGCGGAGGCTATAAGCAGCGAGGGCGAGGGAGGAGATGCCGGAGACGAGGAAGATGTTGCGGGAGGCGGCGACGGCTTCGGCGCCGACTTTACCTTGAAGGATGAAGTAGAGGGGCCAGGCGGCGAGCATCCAGCCGATGGTGCCGCCCATGCGGACGATGCCGAATTCTTTCTGCGCGTTTTGGAGGTGGCTGAAGGCAAGTGAGTTGGCGACGGAGATGGTGGGGACGTAGAAGAGGGAGTGGACGAGCATGAGGCCGAAGAAGACGGGGAAACTGGTGGCCCAGTACATGGCGAGGATGGCGATGCCCCCGACGAGGTGGCTGAAGGCCATGAATTTTTCTGCGGCGAAGTTACGGTCGGCGAACTGGGAGGAAAAGAAGATGCCGACGATGGAAGCGAATGCGAAGGCGGTGCCGACCCAGGCGGTCTGGCTTTCGGTGAAGTTGAGGCCGTCCTTGCCCATGTAGCCCCAGATGAGAGGGAGCCAAGCGCCCCAGATGAAGAACTCCAGGATCATCATGATGAAGAGCTGGTTGCGTTTGGTGGCGTTGGAGGAGGGAGTCATGAGAAGTGTCAATGGGTAGGTTCTGAGCCGGTGGGGAGTTTGAAGAGGGGAATACGGGGTGGAAAGGAGGAAATGAGCAAGAGGTGCTGAATTTTGGGGTTAAAACGGAGTTCGAGACGGCTTGTCATTGGGCAGCGGTGGGACGACTTCCTAGTCGCTGAGGTTGCTGCGTTTGCGGAATCGAAATATCACGAGCTACGAAAAACGATCCCAATGGTTGAATTTGAACGGAATTCATTCAGGATTAGCCTTTCGTTATGTAACAAGAATTAGATGTGGTGTGAGGGTGTTTTAAGTTGCGGGTAAGTGGGCTTTGGTTGTAGATCGACGGGGTGATTTGCATTATGAGATTCCGGATCCGGCAGTGTTTGTTTGTTGTTTTAGCTGGGCTATCGATTTCGTCGGTGTCCTGTTCCTCACGATTTTTGAAGGCTGCGCCAACGGAGTTGAGTGGTTTTATGGAAGCGAAGCCGGAGTTGAAGAATGAGCGGAAGAAGACGCCGTTTTTGTTGAGCGGGGGGACGGTGGTGGCACCGGTGAAGGGGATCTACATTGCGCCGATATCACTGGAGTATTTGAATGAGGAGTCGAAGACCCTGTCTAAGATGGAAAGCAGTGATGAGGGGAGGGAAGAGGCAGCGAGGAAGTTGGCGGTGTATGGTCGGCGGAAGTTTGTGGAGGCGTTTGAGAAGTCGCGTAAGCCGAGGTATGTGCTTTTGACGAAGCCGGACAAGGATTGTGTGGTGTTGGAGATGGTGATTACGGATTTGCATCGGAATAGCATTTCGGGGAGTCTGTTGCGGCTGGCGGTGCATCCGATTGTGGAGCCGGTTTTGACAAAACCGACGCCCGGCTTGAAGGGCAACGTGGCGATTGAAGGGAAGCTGAGGGACGCGAAGACGGGAGAGGTCTTGTTTCAGTTTGCGGATACGGAGGAGAGCAGTTCGCTGGTGGTGCCGATCAAGGATTTTATTCCGTATGGGCAAGCGAGGGAGGCGTTCCGGAGTTGGGCGCGACAGTTTGAGAAATTGACGCGTGTGGCACCTGGGAAGAGGGTGCGGGATACACGGGTGATTAGTTTGTTTTAGTTTGGGTTTGGTGCAAGCGGGGAGAGTTTTGATCGCATTGAGGCCAGATGAATCGAGAATTGATGTCCTTTCAAATAGGAGTAGTCTAAAAACATGAAGCTAAAGGCCATCATTAACGAAGCAGAGGAGGGAGGTTTCTGGGCCGAGGTGCCCGCGTTGCCGGGATGTTTCACCCAAGGTGAAACTTTGAAGGAACTGGAAGCCAATCTTCATGAGGCCATTGAAGGTTGGCTTTTGGCGGCAGAACCGGTAGATGAAATCGCGAGTGGAAGGATTTTGGAGGCGGCGGTATGAAGGCTGCTTCGGGCAAGCATTTCGCCAAGCTTGCAGAACAGAAGGGCTGGCGTTTGGCTCGAATCAACGGAAGCCATCACATTTATCCTAGAAACGGAAATGGCTGAGGGCGAATCTGCCGCTGTCATTGGCCCCACAAGGCATCCCGCTTCTCGGGTGGCATCACCTTTTCGATGCAACCGCTGCGAACCGGAAAGCCTTGTGGAACCAAGCACGACGCCATCTTCATCCCTTTCCATTCCCGTTTCTAGGTTTATGTGATGGACGGGAGAATGGAGAGGGTGGTCATCCCAATCCATGGCAATCAGACCCTCAAAATGGGACTGCAGCGAAGCCTGATGAAGATCGTTCCATTGGTCGAGGAAGAACTCTAACTGAGGGTCTACAAGTGGTGTGAGGCCACGCCGCTGGGCAACGGGCCGCACCTACTGCGTTTTCATTGGAACTGAATTTCGGTGCTAACGGTGGCGTTGCGGGTGTCGGTGAGGGTGAGGAACCAGGTGTTGGCTTCTTTTGGAGGGGCGGAGGCGGTGATGGTGTGGCCGGTGATGAAGGCGGGGACGGTGGTCCAGTTGCGGGCGGAGCGGGGGCCGGTGTCGGTGGTGTAGTGGAGTTCGGCTTTTTGCAGATTGGTAACGCTTTGACAGGTGAGGGTGATTTGTCCGTCTTTGAGGATGGGTTTGCTGGGGATGGGGAGGGGTTTGCCTTCCAGGCAGTGGGAGTCGATGAAGAGGCCGATTTCGATGGGGGCCCAGCCGGGTGGGTGGCCATGGGGCATCTTCACTGTGACGCGCATTTGTTTTTGATCGTGGGGGATGCGGTCGAAGGATTTTTGGTAGCTGTCGAGGACGTAGTGGACGTCGTTGGTGCCGTTGACGAAGAGGATGGGGATGCGGCAGTTGGGTAGGTGATTGGAGGGGTCGTAGCGGGTGACCCAGTCGGAGCGGTGGTCGCCGAGTTTGTCGATGGAGGGTTTTTGGACGGACTCGCCTTCGTGGAGGAAGCCGCAGCCGTAGACGGGGACGGCGGCTTTGAATCGGTGGTCGACGGAGGCGGCGATGCAGGTGGTGTAGCCGCCCCAACTGATGCCGGTGACGGCGGTGCGGGCGGGGTTGACGTCGGGGAAACTGCGAATGAGGGAGTGGCCGCGGATGACGTTGGCGACCGCGTGGTAGGGCCAGTCGTCGGAGATGGTGGGGGTGTGGATGCAGTCGAATTTTTCGGCGGGGCCGTGATCGGGGCCGCCGTTGGGGAGGCGGGCGCGGGTGCTGTTTTTGCCCCAGGGTTTGGGGATTTTTTCGCCGTTGGGGGCGTCGGAGTAGGTGGGGTCTTCGGGTTGGCTGCCGGAGAGGTCCATGGCGATGGCGGCGTAGCCGCGTTTGGCCCAGAGGTGAGTCCATTCGGCGAAGGCGGTGCCGCCGCCACCGTGGATGAGGACAACGGCAGGGAAGCCGCCTGCGGGGGGCTTGGTGCCGTTGAGGGTGGCGGGGGAGGCGTAGAAGGCGAAGACCTCGGTGGGGTGGTCCTGGTAGGGTTCGCCGGTATAGAGGAGGGAGTGGATGGGGTGGGTTTGGTCGAGCCAGCGGTGGGCGGGGGCGGGGTCGAGTTTGGCGAGGTCCCAGGGGATGGGGGTGGCTGCTTGGAGGGTTAGGGTGGAGAGGAGGGTGAGGATGGCGAGGCGCATGAGGGAGGGGGAGCAGTAATCAGTGATC
>JARXAL010000035.1 GCA_029865835.1 Verrucomicrobiaceae bacterium | reverse complement strand
AAGGCATCCCAGAAGGCGGTGCTGAGGGCGAGGATGGATCGGTGATGATTCGGATTTTGCTGGCGGCCTTCGCCGGGTAGGGCGCGTTCGCCAAAGGCACCGTGCTCAGCATCCTTGAGGACGAGTTCGTATTTGTCGCCTAGGGGCAGGGCGGGATAGACGCCGAGACGTGAGACGAGCTCACCGCCGAGCGTGATGCCGCCGATGCGGGCCACGTCCTTCGTGCCCGTCATGAGCAGCCACGGGAGCGTCACACCGCCAAACGCCCGCTCCGCGCTGCCTGCGGCGGGTACGCTGGGGCTCATCATGACGGCGGCTTTGATGCGTGGATCGGTGAGGCTTAGGCCGATGGGAAAGGCCTGCCCGCTGACTGCCTGCGTCGTCACCGCACCAAACGAATGCCCGGACATGCCCACGCGGGTGAGATCAAGTCTGCCGCGCAAGGCGTGCGCCTCGTCCGCATGCCAGAGCGTGAGTTGATCCAAGACCGCCGGGATGTCCGCCGCACGCAGGATAAAATTCTGCACGCTGGATGCTTCCTTCATCGCCATTGGGATACGGGCCGGCCCCTGGCCCTTCCAAACGGATTCATCGCTGCCCGGATGCTGCACAAAGACCACCGCATAGCCGCGAGCCGACCAGTGCTTGCCGAGATACGGATTGTTCTCCCGCGAACCCCCCAGGCCATGGCTGAAAAGCACCACCGGCGCTGCTTTCGACGCCACAGGCAGATACACGCGGATCGGCAGGGCTCGGTCGCGTGTGGCATCTTGCACGGTGAAGTCGAGCGGTGCAGCCAGATCGGCCTTCGGCAGGGTTAGCGGATCATAGGCCAAAACCGCTGGAGTGGCGAAAGAGGTGATAAAAAGGAATACAAGCAACTTCATGGCTTTACAGGCTCATTAAGAACTCCAGGAACTGGCGATGGTCGCGGACAACTTGCGATCACCAAGGTTCCTTAGCGAAAGAGTGTTGGATTTGGTCGAGTTGAAAGAGGATGTCATTTAACCCTGTCATGATTTCGCGTCTCTTCGTTCTTCCCCTCATTCTACTCGTCAGCGCATCGACCGTCCAGGCCGCTGACAAAGCCCTGCCACGCAGCACGCCGGAGCAGCAGGGTGTTTCGTCGGCTGCGGTGCGCGACTTCATCGAGACAGCAGACAAGCAGATCAACACTTTGCACAGTTTCATGCTAGTGCGTCACGGTCACGTGATCGCGGAAGCATGGTGGAAGCCGGAGTCGGCAGAGAAGCGGCATGTCATGTGGTCGCTGAGCAAGAGCTTTACCTCCACTGCCATCGGACTCGCGGTGGCGGAGGGGACGCTGACGCTTGATGATCCGGTGCTGAAGTTTTTTCCCGATGAAGCGCCTGCGGATGCGAGCGAGAACCTCAAGGCCATGCGGGTGCGTGATTTACTGTCCATGAGCGGCGGGCACGAGGTGGAGCCGAAGTTTGGTTTCGACACAGGCCCCTCCGTGAAGGGTTTCCTGGCGCATCCAGTCACCCAGAAGCCGGGCACCTTCTTTCGCTACAACACGCCCGGGACCTACATGCTCTCGGCCATTCTCACCAAGGTGACAGGCAAAACGGTACTCGACTACCTCACGCCGCACCTGTTTGAGCCGCTTGGCATCGAGAGTCCGGTCTGGGATGCAAGCGCGGAGGGCTACAGCCTGGGGGGTTACGGCCTGCACATCCGAACGGAGGACATCGCAAAGTTTGGTCAGCTCTATCTGCAACGCGGCAAGTGGAACGGGCAGCGCTTGCTCACTGAAAAGTGGATCGACGAAGCGACCTCGAAGCAAGTGGACAACTCCAAGGCCCCGAGCGGTAAAACCTCCGACTGGCAGCAAGGCTACGGTTTTCAGTTCTGGCGCTGCCAGCACAACTGCTACCGTGGCGACGGGCGCGACGGCCAAATCTGCCTCGTGATCCCCGAACACGACGCCGTCATTGCCATCACCGCGCAGACCGGCCAGATGCAGGGTGAACTTGATCTGGTGTGGGAGAAGTTGCTGCCCATCTTCACGAAAGCAGCTCTTCCTGCGAACACCGCCGAACACGAAAAGCTCAAGCACGTTACCGCGAACCTAACCGCGCATCCCGCTCCGCCAAAGAAAGCCAAATGAAGTCAGGGAAGAACTTTTTATTCTCCAAACACGCCATGATGAAACGACTCCTCCTTGCCTTTGCCTGCCTTTCCACCCTGCACGCCGCTGAAAGCTATACTGAGAACCCCGGCAAGGAGGGCGATGGCGCTTTCGAGGTCGGGCCGGAGTATCGGATCGATCCCGATTTGACTGATAAGGGCAATCCGAAGGGGCGGAAGTTCGAGTTCTTGATGAAGCTGGCGGACAGCAAGGTTTTAGATGGTAAGGACAAGACGCTGGAGCCCGAGAAGAAGAAGGTGAATACGGAGCGCAAGATCACCGTGTATGTGCCCGCGGCTTACCAGGATGGCACCAAGGCTCCGCTGCTCGTCATTCACGATGGTCCGGGGCAGTTGAAGCTCATCAGTCATGCGCTCGACAATCTCACGATCTCGAAGGACCCGAAGCGCAAGCTGCCGGCCTTTGTCTGCATCGCCGTGCAGAATGGTGGGAACGATGGCAAGAACAGCCAACGCGGCCTGGAGTACGACACAATGTCGGATCGACTCGCTCGCTTCGTTCACGACGAGGTGCTGCCCGCCGTACTCAGCAACGCCGAGATCCGCGCCGCGTATCCAAAGTTCGCGCTCACGGAGAACCCGTGGGGCCGTGGAGTGATGGGTTGCAGCTCTGGTGGAGCCGCCGCGCTGACGATGGGTTGGTTCCGGCCCGATTGGTTCCGCCGCATCATCGCCTACTCCGGCACCTTCGTGGACCAGCAGGACGACGACGCGTCCGAGGAGGCCAAGTTTCCGCTCGGCGCGTGGGAGTATCACTCCGGCATGAAACTCATCGAAACGAGCGAGCCGAAGCCGCTGCGCATCTTCACCCACGTCTCCGAAAACGACATCCGCGCCAACGACCCGGAAGAAACCTACCACAACTGGGTCATGGCCGGGATGCGCACAAACATCGCCCTGGACAAAAAAGGCTACCACCACCGCTACCTCTTCAGCAAAAAGAGCGGGCACTGCGACAAACGCGTCTTTGAGCACACGCTGGCTGACACACTCGTGTGGCTGTGGCAAGGGTGGGAGGGTTGAGAGTTGTCGAATCGATTCTACCCGCTCAAATCGGGCTTGGGTTTTAGAACTCCGTGCTTCACCATGACACATGCGATCCCACACCACAAAAGACCGAATCGAGCAGCTCATGCAACGCCTCGGGGCGGCGGTGAGTTCGGACGGGCGCATTTACTTCACGGGCGGAGTCTCGGCGGTGCTGATGGGATGGCGTGAGACGACGATTGATGTGGATTTGAAGGCGGAGCCTGAGCCACAGGGCTTCTTTGAGTGCCTGCCAAGGCTGAAGGACGATCTGGACATCAACATCGAACTCGCATCGCCTGACCAGTTTGTGCCCGCCTTGCCGGGGTGGCAGGATCGTAGCCGATTCATCGCCCGGCATGGAAAGTTGAGCTTTTACCACTATGACTTCTATGGTCAGGCATTGTCGAAGATCGAGCGTGATCATCCGCGAGACCAACACGACGTGGCCTGCATGATTCGCAATGAGCTGGTGAAAACCGACCGTTTGATGGAGTTGTTCATCGAGGTGGAGTCGCAACTGATCCGTTATCCAGCCGTGGATGCGGCTTCACTTCGTGAACGGGTGCTGGAAATCACCCGCGATGGCATCTAGAGTAGCCGCACGATGACACTCGACGGTCTGCCAGCAAACGACATGATTCAGCAAGGTCTTGATGACCTTGCACAGCGTCGTGTAAGCGTGGCAGCCTGTTTGGTGAAGATCGCGAGTCCACGGATGCGGCGTTGCGGCATGGAGATGATCCTTTCCGATGACGAGGCACTCAACGCAGATCGGGAATTGTATGCGTTGCTGGGCCATGAACACGGCAAAGAAGCCCACAGCCGCTACAACGCGCTGCTGCGGGAGTTGGTGAGCTTTGAACGAGCGCTGGAGGCACGCCATCGGCGGATGACCGCAGCCTGAGGCTTCGATTGCCAATCGAAGCTACTTCGCAGGCGGTGTCCAGAGTGTGGCTTCGACAGCGCGGTCGGAGCCTGTGGGGCCATTGAAGTAGTAGGCGGTGAGAATGCGGCCATCAGGACGCACAAGCGTGCGTGGATAGCCGAGATCGCCGTCGAAGCCATCGTCGCGGAGGATGATTTCGGGCAACCATGTTTTACCTTCGTCGATGCTGAGGCGAGCGCGGATGCCGGTGGGCTTTTTGCGATGGCCGTAGGTCACGCAGAGGCGGCCATCGGGCAGCAGAACGGTGGCAGGAGGATTGCCGCCGATGTTGCCGGTCACATCGCTGATCTTGGACCACGTTTTGCCGAGGTCATCGCTGCGCCACAGCTCGATGTTATATTCTGGTTTGCCACGCCGCAGGGTCGTGAGCAAGGCACCGCCAGCCGTGCGCACGCTGCTGGGCATGATCGCGAATCCGCCCTTCGGTGGTTCGTCGCCGATGTAGCCCTGGAGTTTCCACGTCAGCCCGCCGTCGGTGGTTCGAGCGCAGAAGACGCGGCCTTCTTTGTTGTCCGACTTCTTGCCGCAACTGCCAAACATGAGGCACTCGCGTGGCCCCAGCGGGATCAAATCGGTGCGTGTGGAGATGCCCTCAACTCCCTCGACATCGAACTTAAACGGCCCCTGCCAGGTCTTACAGCGATCCTGTGTCGTGTAGAACCACGAGGGGCCGACATGCAGGCTTTTGAAGCGAAACATCATCGCAAAGTCCGGCGCGGTGAAGTCGAGCGGCTCCTTCAACGACACGGCTTCAGGCTCGTTCTTCCGATCCGAGTAAGGCTGATCCGCTTCGACCTTCCATGTCTTCCCGCCATCGAGACTGCGAGCCTGCACGCGATGGCTCGGCTTGGTACGGTCGATGCGATGATCAGTCGTCGTCTCCTTGTAATAGGTGGCTGTGAAGCCCACGACCAACTCATCACCCCACTGCCACAGCCCCTGGTTCGCCGGCCAGCCGCCGTAGCGACCGGGTTCCTGGTAAACGATGAGGTTCTCAGCCGAAGCAGGCTTCCATGTCGGAACAACGGACGCGATGACTTTCGGATCGCCCGCATCAAGCTTGGTGCCGTCTTGAGCAAGAGCTGACAAAGACACGAACGATGCGGAAGCGATGAGAAGGCTGAGGTGATTCATGATTTGATCCGTCTTTTGCGGCTAATGACAGCCGATGCAATTACGCCAGCTTGTAGCAATCCGCCCACTCGGCGCGTGGGGGGGGACCGGCGAGGCGGGCGTTGGCTTCTTCGTTGCCGATGAAGCGTTTGGTTTTGGGGTCGAACTGGAGATCGACGTTCAGGTATTCGGCGATGGTGCCCAGGTTGAGCACCTGTGTCAGTTCGCCCGCGATGCTGAAGGGCGACTCGGTGGTGCCTTCGCCCATGCAGGCGTGGATGAAGCTTTCGAAGTGATTGTACTTCGGCGGATGCAGGGCCATCGCGTCTTTGAACTCGACCATCTTGGATCGTGGATAGACGAGCGAGTGGCGGTCATGGGAGCCGCGTTGGACGAGGTAGTCGCCTTGCTTGCGATGCAGCAAAGAACCGGTGCCGCCGGGATTTGGGATGGTGATTTTGCCATCCTTGCCGGGATCGCCGAACTTCTCTGCGATCTCAATCTTGGTGTCGCCACCAGCTTTCCAATGCAGTTCGACAGCGGGCCTTTTTTCGCCGCGTTCGGGGAACTCGAAGCGGATGTCCGAGCTGAGCGGGTAGCTTACCTGATTGTAGTCCGCGAGTGCCAGCGGGGTGATGCGTGTGGGCAGGCCGAGTTTCAGGTGATCGTGGACAAAATCGATGATGTGCGCGCCCCAGTCGCCGAACATGCCGCCGCCGTAGAGGTGGAAGCCGCGCCAGTTGAAGGCGTGATACAATTTGCTGAAGGGTTTGACCTCTTGCGGACCGCACCAGAGATCCCAACTCTTTAGCGACTCAGGCATTGGCTCGGCGACAGGATAGCCCTTCACGAGCGCACGCTCGGCGGCGTTCATGAACCAGAGCGAGGGTGATTTCCACGCGTCGATCTTCACGATGTCATCGACGATGCCCGCGGCAAGCATTTGTTTGAACTGGTCAGCGCCGGCGGAGGTGTGACCTTGGTTGCCCATCTGCGTCACCACTTTGAATTTCTTCTCCGCCCGCATGAGGATTTCGGCCTCTTCAAAGGTGTGTGTGAGCGGCTTCTCCACATACACATGCTTGCCGAGGGCCATCGCGCTGATCGCGGCGGTGAAGTGGGTGTGATCGGGCGTCACCACGCTGACGGCGTCGATATCTTTGCCCATCTGGTCGAGCATCTCACGGAAGTCGTGGAAGCGCTTGACGTCGGGAAAGGCGGTGAGGTTTTTCTCCACACTCTTCGCGGTGACGAAGTCCACATCGGTGAACGCCACTGGCGTGGCGATGCCTCCAGCCGTCAGGCCCGGAATGACACTGCCCGCCCGTCCGCCAATGCCGATGCAGCCCAGGTTGATGCGTCGGCTTGGGGGCAACTTGGGATTGTCCGCCGCACGTGCGCTCGTCAGGTAGGCAGGCAGAAAAGTGAATCCGAAACCAGCGGCGACGGATTGTTTGACGAATCCGCGGCGGGATGATGGAGGTGAATTTTCAGGTGTTTTCATGGTTCAGGAAACGAGTGAGGCAAGCCAAGTTGGGTGACAGCAGAGAGAACTCCATCAAAGGGGCCTCACTTTCGCGAATAAGGGCCGAGATGCTCATGGGCGACGAGCCAGCGGCCATCGACCCGGCGCAGAATGGTGGTGCCGCGTCCGCCGCCGGAGGATTCCTGGCCGCTGATGAGGCCTTTCCAGCGGAATTCGTAGTGGCAGGTGGCGACCTCATCGGTGACGACGGACCACGCGATGTCGTGGAGGCTGAAAACTTCGTTCTCGATCAGCTTAAAGGTCTTTTCGAAAGCGGCCTTGGCGGCAGCTTTGCCGACGAAGGTGTCCTCCGTGAAAAGGAACACGGCATCTTCGGTGACGCAGGGGGCGATCTGCACCCATGCGTGTGTGTTGAGCTTTTCAACGTAGGTTGAGAGAGCGGTTTCGTGGTTCATGGTGGGTTCAGCCGCTGAGATTGGGAGGAGCAGAGAGAGGAGAGCGCAGGCGATGGATTTCACGACTTCGGTTTCGCGCTCCAGAGTGAAAGGTTGCGGAACTGGGCTCCCTCTGCTCTTGCTACGAAGCCGATGCGGCCTTTGCGTTCTTTGAAGCGCTCGTGACTGGCTTCGAGGAGGTGGTCGTCGATTTTGGCGAAGAAGTGGTCGCCGCAGATTTCGATGGTGATGCGGTGCCAAGTGTTGGGATCGAGTTGGACCTCGATTTTTTTGAGTTCCTCGCGGCGCGTCTCTTTCGAGATGCCGCTCATCTTTTGAATCCAGATGGCGGTGGGGGTGATCACCACGCGGCCTTGATGGTGGTTGGGTTGGTTCGTGTCGCGGCAGACAAAGCCGATCTGAGGCGAGGGACCGAGCTTGAACTCGCCGGTCAGCACGTAATCGCCGAGGTCCACGATGTGCTCGCACACGGCTTCATGGCCGTTTGGGCGCTTCTCGCTAGGGCCTTCCTGCACAGCGTAGGCGGCGCCGTCTTTGATGCTCCAAGTGCCGATGCCACCGCGCCAGCCGTCGGTGCCGGGCTGCTTTTGTTTGGTGAAAGACTCCGGCTTATCAAAGGCCTCGGAGGCGATGAGCTTGTCCGGCTGACAGGTTTGGGTGACGGGCGGAACGGGATCGGCGGCAAAGGCAAACGATGAGACGAGGGCGAGGGCAAGGAGCGGTGATTTCATGGGAGATGGTTGGATTCAATTGATCGTGGGGCTATGGGCCTGGAAGGCTTGAACTGGCGATTGAAGCTGTGAGAACGCGATGCGGGGGTTGATCGATCAAGGATTTAACGTGGCAGTCGGTTTGTCGGTGGTGAGGGTGAGGAGGTGGGTTTGGGTGGCGTGGGTGACTTCGTACCAGCCGGGGAAGCCGCGGAAGGTGAGTTGGCCTTGGGCGTTGGTTTTGGCGGTGATTTCGGTGTGCCAGTG
>JARXAL010000089.1 GCA_029865835.1 Verrucomicrobiaceae bacterium | reverse complement strand
GCTCCACCGTCACCTCCAACCCCGTAAACCGCCTGAACGCCACCCCCAACTTCTCCCCGCTCAACGCATCACTCCCATTCTGCTTCATCCACACCATCGCCCCCTCAAAGCCTCGAATCCGATCAAAACTCGCATGACTCGCATTGTATAACCCCGGACCAAACCCCTGGTTCGCATCCGCACTCACCCCGTTCATCTGAATCCCCCCGCACCCATGATCCGTCGTCACAATCAGCAACGTGTCCGGATGCGCATCCACAAACGCCAGTACCGCGCCAATCGCCTCATCGAACGCCAACTGATCATGAATCGATGCCGCCGCATCATTCGCATGCCCCGCATGATCAATCCGCGCCCCCTCCACCAGTAAAAAAAATCCACCCGGCGCCTCCTTCAACCGTCCCAGCGCCGCCTCCGCCATCTCCTTCAACGTCGGCACCTGCTCCGCAATCACCTCCACATGATTCCGATCAATGCTGAACGGCAAATGACTCTCCGCAAACACCCCCAAGATCGGCTTCTTCGCCTCAGGCTTCGACCGCCTCAACGCCCGCCGACTCGTCACCACCTCATACCCCGCCCCCTCATACGCCGCCTGCAATTCCTCACCGAAAAACTTCTGCCCCCCGCCCAGCAGCACATCCACTCGCCGATCCAAATACTGCCCAGCGATCACCCCCTCATCCGCCCGACTGTCCACATTCGCCGCAAACCCCGCCGGCGTCGCATGCGTGATCGTCGCCGTCGTCACCAGCCCCATCTTTTTCCCCGCCTTCTGCAACTTCGCATGCATCGGCACCACCTCCCCTCCCTCCGGCAGCATGTTCAGCACCCCATTGTTCACCCGCCGACCCCCACCCCACGCACTCGCCGCCGCCGCCGAATCCGTCACACAACTGTTCGCCGAAAACGTCTCCGCCAAACACCGCACCACCGGCCGCTCTCGATACAACCTCATCCAGTTCGATTCCTCCTGCACCACCAGCCCCTGATACTGCCGCGCCAATGACAACGCCCCATGGTTCATCCCGTCACTCACCATCAAAATCACATTCCGCGCCTCCCCGCCATTCACCGCCACCCCTCGCCCCTCTTTCCCCGTCAACGCCCCCTCCGCACCAAATAGCGCGCTCGTCAGCACCGAAGCACGCAAAAAATCTCGCCGTGATGTTTGATTGTCAGACATGAAACAGGATCGCCATTGTCCTCCACCATTAGCATTTTTGAAACCGACTTCGAAGGAATCGCATTTTGATATAACCGTTTTGAAATAGACAAATACCCTCCTCAGGCTAATTTTACCCCTGCACACAGGGGAATTCTCTCGCACGATCCAAGTTTATCCCAACCCTTTGACCTCAGACACAATGCCTCATCGAAATCTGGGCGGGCGCCCGCCCAAATTCAGCGAACCGAGCCGCCCCGTGACCCTGACGCTGCCTGAAAGCACCCTCAAACAACTCGAATGCATCGACTCCGACCGCGCCCAGGCCATTGTCAAACTTACCCAAACAGCCTTCCCTGAGCCCAATCAAAGCCTGCCCGTCGAAATCGTCAGTGTCGATCGCCATTCAGGCCTCCTCATTGTCGGATCCAATGCCACTCTCATTGCCATTCCGTTTCTGAAACTCGTCGAAGTCGCCCTCGGTCGCTTCCTCATCGCCATCGACCAGGGCCACGACTTCCGCTCCCTCGAACTCGTTCTCCACGACTTGATCGAAGAAGGTCAGGTCCCCCCCCAAGACCGCCCAACCATTGTCTCCCTCCTGGAAACCATCCGCACCGTGAGAAGAACGGAGCAGGCTTCTCCAGCCACCATTTTGTTCGTCCCCACGAACCTCAAGACCTCGTAACGCAACCCAGGTTGGCTCACAAACTCTGACCTTCCTCAGGCACGCTCTTACCCCGTCACCTCCGCCCCCTAAAAGATCGGCTCTTTGGCAAAAATAAACTGCCTCCACTCCTCATCGTTCAGCGGAAATCTCACTCGTCCACAGCTCCGCCGGCTCTCATCACGAATCTCGCCCGCAGCCTTCACCTGCTTCAGCTCAAACCGGGCCTCAAGATTTCCCAAAATAGGGTAGTCCTTCTCCAAAACCACCCTCCCCTCCGCCTTCTTTAACGCAGTGCTATTGCGCGTCGGAAGAAGCTCTCGCCAGCGATTGAGTGGCTTCGGATAGCTCATCAACACCCCCGTCCCTTTCGCGCCGTCCCATCCGCGGCACAAACTCAAGAACCCGGCGATATCGCCTCCCTTCCCTTCCAACTTCGCATCGTAACAGTCGATCAACACCCACCCCAAATACCCAAAAGGCGCCGTTCCAACCTCTTCGACCTCCAGCAACCCGGCATCAAACGCCTCCTCATACATTTGGATAAGCGCCGCCGTGCGATTCTGGTCCACCGCCAACCGCACCCAGGACCTCACCGTCCAAATCACCAGCAGGCACACCACGACCCTCCCCGACCACTCCCTCACCACCCTCCACTTCCGCCAAGCACCTTCACTCCTAACAAACTCAGCCGCCCCTCTCTCTCGTTGATACCAAAACCCGGACGCGATCCCAAAAAACAACGCATCCACAAAGTAGTAGTCAAACCTCCCTCGGTACAAAACCACCAAAACCAGCGATCCCGCAGCAGCCGCCAGGCATCCCCAATGCACTCGCGGTGGACTCCATGCCAGACACCCCACGATCCCCGCCGCCGCCCCCAGCACCCAGCAAGTCCATGGATCGCGAAAACAATCATGCGTGTCCAAGGTCGCTCCCACAAACCATACCATCGTCCCCCCGGCAAGCCCCGCCATCCCGATCGCAACAAGCAGTCGCCCAGTCGACCAAGCCCTCGCCTCTTGCCCCTTCAACACCCTGACCACCGAAGCCAATCCCAACCCGACACTCCCCGCCAACAGCCCCATCACCACCGTCGGCACCATCTCCCCAATCGACTCCAACGTCACGTCACCCAGCACCTGCCCCTGACCCCGTGTCGGATTCATCCCAAAAAGCAGCAGCCCAAGCCACGCCCCCGCCAACAGCAAAACAATCACTAACCGCCCCATCTCACCCCCATCCTTCCACCTCCCATCAACTCCCCTCCGCACCATCAACCCCAGCAACTCCAGGCCCGGCAGCGCCAGCCAGACAATCGCACTTTGCCTCCCCGATAGCGCAATGGCCCACACCACCAAAAATCCCCACCATCGCCCCTGCTTCGCGCACCACACACTCACCCACAGACATCCCATGTAAACCGCCACACTCGTGTACATCAAAAACATGAACAACACCGTCGGCGTCCCCAGGACCAAAATCACCATCCTCAAGGCCTGACCCTTCGCCACGCCGCACGCCCGCAAAAATCCGAACATCCCCGCTCCCCCCGCCCCGGCACTTAGCGCCAATGGCAAGTGCACCGCCATCGTAAAACTCCCGGTCGCCCCAAACAAAACCGCTGTCACCACGCTGCTGGAGGCCCCCCATGGCGTCAGCCATGAGTCCGTCCAGGGACGCCCCTTTTGAAACGTCAGAATCGCACTCCGCAAATACCAAAAATCATCGTCCAGCGCCACCACCATCCCCGGCAGCAGCACCCAAACCAGACACCCCAGCAACACACCCGCTCCAATCCTTCCCCAATTCTCATTCATCCCTCCACCCCCTCACCACTGGCTCTCCTTTCGAGTCCTCTCACTTCAAACCTGTCGTTCAATCGAATTTTCAGTTGGGTTTGATCTAATGTTTCGGCCACGGCAAATTTTGAGTTCTAAAACACAAAACTTCAACCCTGAATGGTCCACCCCCTCATTTCAATTGGAAAACTCTTGAACTTCTAGCCTTTTCTCGTAATAACTCCCGCCGCAAAGTTCCCCGTTTTCCTCTCCTCCCACCCAGAATACTCCTAATAAAACCGAATTCACAGTTCGACAAAAGTTGGATCTCTCATTAAAATGATGGAGCGTTTTGATTCTCCCGTAGAAACCCTTCCGCTCGCGACACTGCCCCGCTTGTCTCTCCATGTCTCCTCCTCATCCATGGAAGCCAAAACTCACCGATCTTTGGACCCGATTACAAACCACCTGCATCCCCGCCTCCCGTGAAGGTCGCTGGCTCTGGTGGTCGCTCGTCGCTTGGCTCATCTTCCTTCTCATCACCTTCGAAGATCTCCGCACCCCCTCGGAAACCTCTTGGGCCGAAGACTTAGCCACCAACACCCGTCACACCTTCCGCACCTACCTGCGCGTCGGCCTCTGGTGGGGCTCCCTCTACCACATCGTCATCGTGACCCTCCTAGTCATCACCGGTCGTTGGTGGGGCGCCGCCAAGTCTCCCGCCACCTACCCCACCACCCTCAACCCCAATCACCCCCGTCACACCCGCCTCTTCTGGATCCTTCTTCTCGCCCTCTGCGTCGCCGCAGGCCTCATCCGCTGGCCCAAAATGAGCCTCTCCTACTGGGGCGACGAAGGCTGGGCCGTTGCTCCCTACGTCTACGGCAAACACGTCCCCGTCGATCCTTCAGACCCCCAAGGCCCCCTCGTCCACAAACCCGTCTCCTGGGAAAACACGGCCTTCGATGACCGCACCTGCGGCAATCACTACCTCTTCAGCCTCTGCCAGCGCGCCACCCTCTCCGCCTGGCGCTCCTGGCACCACCTCCCCGCCGAAGCCTTCGACGAAACCATCTCCCGCCTCCCCCCTTTCATCGCCGGCATCGGCTCGCTCGCCCTCCTCGCCCTCATGCTCCGCGCCCAAGGCCGCCCCGCCGCAGGCCTCACCGCCGCCCTCATGCTCGCTTTGCACCCCTGGCACGTCCGCTACTCCACCGAGGCCCGCGGTTACACCATGATGCTCTTTTTCCTCATCTTAACCGTCTGGTTTGCCCTCATCGCCCTTCGCTCCGGCCGCTGGCGCTGGTGGCTCGCCTTCGGTGCCGCCGAGTTCCTCTGCATGTACTCCTGGAAAGGCGTCATGTACCCCATGGCCGCCGCCAACGCCGTCCTATTCCTCTGGATCGTCTTCGGCAAACGCTCCCCGTCCGACGTCTCTACACCCGGAGATCGCTCCGCCACCATCGCCCGCTGGCTCGTCGCCAACCTCATCGCCGCTGGCCTCTTCATCAACCTCGTCTACCCCTGCCTCCTCCAAATCAAAGACGCCAAAACTCACCTCATCCA
Organism: Verrucomicrobiaceae bacterium; assembly: GCA_029865835.1. Taxonomy (GTDB): domain Bacteria; phylum Verrucomicrobiota; class Verrucomicrobiia; order Verrucomicrobiales; family Verrucomicrobiaceae; genus JAGRPD01. Next base: position 4,829 of record JARXAL010000089.1, on the reverse strand, counting down.
ACTCTCCGGCCGCCCCATGGGCCCCACCTGGCTCCACGATTCCCTCAGCGCCATCTTCACCGGCATGCCCTGGCACCCCGAAGAACCTCTCAACCCCACCGAAATCGCTCTCTCCACCACCCTCTCAACCCACCCCATCCGCACCACCCTCGAACTCGCCAGCTTCGCCGCCCTACTCGCCTTCGGCCTCTTCTCCCTCAGCCGCCACAGCCGCTGGCAAGCCTCCCTCTGGCTCGCCGTCATCGCCTCAGGTGCCATCGGCGCTGCCTGCTTCCGCTGGCTCATCCATGCCGAATGGATCTCCTGGTACTTCCTCTTCGAAACCCTCCCCCTCGCCATCTTCGCCGGCATCGGCCTCGACGAACTCCGCAAACTCGCTCTGCGCTTCCTCTCCCCACAGTCTTCCAAACCCACCACCATCATCGCCGCCCTCCTTTTTCTCCTCCTTCCCGCCGCCTACGCCGACCTCACCTACCCCGAAGTCGCCCTCATGCGCCAGCAAGCCTACGAAGACCATCGCGGCGCCTTCCAAATCACCCGCGGCCGCCACGAACCCCTCCACCACAAAGGCCCCTCAAACGTCTACACCGTCTACCTCTGGCGCTACATCTCCTTCTACGATCCCCGGGGCGACACCCACGTCCGCCGCGCCGCCGAACTCCGCGACCTCATCGCCAAAGTCGAACAGGAAAAAGGCGAGCTCTACGTCATCGTCGGCCACCGCGCCATGTCCCGCTCCATCAACGCTGGCATCATCGACATGGTCGAAGACACCTCCCTCTTCGAGCATTTGACCACCTTCTGGGCCCCCGAAGAACTCCACTGCCTCCACTGCTACCACTACCGGCCCACCCCGGTCGCCAACTCCAAAAACTCCCTGTAGTCCCGGATGTAGTCCCCCGGATCATAGTAGTGGGAAGCAAACACCATCAGCGTGCTGTCGCTCGTGTGCTTGTACTCCGTCGCCCAGATCATCGGCGGCACATGGATCCCCAATGTCGGTCGATCCAATAAAAACTCCTCCCTCCGGCTCCCGTCGTCCACCACCACCGCGCACGACCCGCGCACACACACCAAAAACTGCTCGCACTCCCGGTGCGCATGCTCCCCCCGCATCCGCGCATCCGGCACATCAAACGTCATGAAGTAACGCTTCGGCCGAAACGGTATCGTCCGCTCAAACTCACCCACCGTCAGATTCCCTCGCGGATCACTGATAAACGGCAGCTCAAACAACCGCACCCCCCGCACCCGCGCCGCCACCCCCTCACCCACCCGCGACTGCATCGTCATCCCCTCAATCGGCCGGTCTCCTTCAGCCCCTTGAAACCCAATCACCCGCGCCGGATTTCCCGCCACGATCGCATGTGGCTGCACCGACCCCACCACCACCGCCCCAAGCTTCACCACCGCCCCCTCACCAATCGTCACCCCCGCCGCCAACGTCGCATTCCCTCCAATTTCACTCCCCCTTCGCAACACCGTGCGAATCTCACCCTCACCCACCCCGGGCCTCACAAACACCACATTCGCTCCGATCCGCACCTCATCCTCGATCGTCACGCACTCAGGCACAATCACCCCGCCCTCCACCTCCACCTTCATCCCCAGCACCGCTCCGGCCTGCACATGGCAATGACTCCCCAACCGGCAACCCTCGCCCACCCACGCCTCGGGCGATACCTCAACAAACGGTCCCATCTCAATCTCAGTTTCCCTCTTCATGGCTTTCTCATTTCACTCTCCGGTTCATTCACCACACAGCTTCGCACCAGCGATTGCGGCTTCCCTGACACCGTCATGAAAGCCCGCCCCACATACTCTCCGGTCACCCCCAGCATGATCAATTGCGCCCCTGAAAACACAAACGTCGCCGCCATCAGCGACGCCCAACCCGGCGCCCGCGTCCCAAACACCACCAACTCAAAAAGCACCGCCACCAACGCCAGCAGCCCCGTCACACACAGCGCCCCCCCCAGCAAACTCGAAAGCCTCAACGGCATGATGCTGAAGTTGAAAAACATGTTCATCCACAGCCGCACCAGTTTCCGGAGAGTGTATCCACTCTCACCCGCCACCCGCTCCTCATGCTCCACCAGCAGCGTCTCAATCCGTTGGGTCGCCCCCAAAATCAATCCGTCCACATACGGATACGGCCCCGTGTACTTCGTGATGTCCTCCACCAACCCGCGTCGCATCGCCCGAAAACTGCACAAATACAGCTTCTTCGGTTTCCCCAGCAACCAGCTCGCCACCCGATTCGTCATCCAGCTCCCCAAATTGCGAAACCAGTGATGCTTCTTCTCCGCATACCGCGCATACACCACATCCGCCCTCGATCCCCTCAGCCGCTCCACCAACTTCACCGCCTCGCCAATCGGATTCTGCAAATCATCATCCAGATTCACCACATACTCCCCACTCACATGCCGGAACCCCTCCAACACCGCCGCATGCTCCCCAAAATTCCGCGCCAAATCCACAAACACCACCCGAAACGGCAACCCCTCAATCAACCCCGGCACCCGATCCCCCGTCCCATCCGGACTCCCATCGTTCACCAGCACCAACTCAAACGGCACCTCCCATTCCAACTCGCGAAACGCCCCCACCAGCCGCTCCAAAGCCGCCCCCGTATTGTACAACGGCACCACAAAACTCACCTCCGGACTCCTCATTTCGCCCCCCTCCCTTGCTCAAAAGAACGCACTCCCGCCACCACCTCAGCCAACCCCGCCTCATCCAAATACGGATGCATCGGCAGCGATAGCACCTCCCTCGATAGCGCCTCAGTCACTGGCAGCACCGGACTCCGCTCAGCATACTTCACATACCCCGGTTGCAGGTGAATCGGCACCGGATAATGCACCGCCACCGGAATCCCCAAACCACTCAAGTGCCCCATCAACGCCTCGCGCTCAGCACTCCGCACCACATACAAATGCCACCCGTGCACACAGTCCGCACGCACCTCCGGCCGCTCCACCACCGCCACCCCCGCCAGCATCTCCTCATACACCCCCGCCAGCATCCGCCGCTTCGCCAACCGCTCCGGCAGCGTCCTCAACTTCACCCGCAAAATCGCCGCCTGCAGCTCATCCAACCGACTGTTGATCCCCTCAAAATCACTCACATAGCGCCCCACCCACCCATACTGCCTCAACACCTTGATCCGCTCCGCCAACGCCTCGTCCGATGTCGTGATCGCTCCCCCGTCTCCCACCGCTCCCAAATTCTTCGTCGGATAAAAACTAAACGCCGCCGCCCGCGCCATCGACCCCGCATTCCGCCCGCGATACATCGCCCCATGCGACTGCGCACAGTCCTCCAGCAGCGTCACCCCATGCCGCCCGCACACCGCCTCCAGCGCCTCCATCTCACACGGATGCCCATATATATGCACCGCTAAAACCGCCTTCACTCCCCTCCCCATCTCCGACCCCAGCAACTCCTCCAACCTCTCAGGACAAATCGTCTTCGTCACCCCATCCACATCGACAAACACCGGCTCCGCCCCCACCCGAATCACCGCCGACGCACTCGCCACCGCCGTGTGCGACGGCACCACCACCCTGTCCCCCACCCCAATCTCCATCGCCCGCAAAATCAACTCGATCGCATCCGTCCCATTCGCCACCCCCACCGCATGCTTCGCCCCCACAAACGCCGCAAACTCCTCCTCAAACGCCGCCACCTCACCTCCCAAAACATACCACCCTCCGCGCAACACCTCCCCCACAGCACGATCAATCTCCACCTGGTGGGCTCGGTAATCTTCAATCGGAAACGCAGTCAATCGGCTCATAAAAATTCATTCTCACTTCGCTGGCAGCTCCACCTCCAGGCTCCCCTCGAGTGGCGCAAAACGTCCCCCCACTGGATCATAGCCATATGCCCGAATCGTCAACCGACCCGTCGGCACCTCCCGCCGCTTCAATTTCAATCTCGTCCCGCTAATGAACGCCCGTTCCTCCCCCGTCAACGGCTCATAAACCCACCCAATCCGATCCTCCAAAACCCGCGCCCCAGCCTTCTCCGCCTTCTTCCGTTGCACCGTGTTCCGTCCAGCGATCCCCAACCACGTCTCCTCCCCATCCACCGCCTGATACGAGATCGCCACCGCCCTCAACGGCCCCCGACTCTCCCCGTCAAACGCCCAGCCAGATACCTTCAACCCTCCCCCAACCACCTCCACCTCACTCAACTGCCCCGTCGCCCAACTCCCCACCTCACCCACCGACTCCTTCACCTTCTCCGATCTCACCGTCTTCACATGCAGCAACCCTTCCTCATCCAACCGATCCAGCAGCTTCACCGTATTCCCCGCATCCCACGGCCGGGTCGACTCCAAAAACACCGGCTCCGGCGCCACATGCCTCATCGCCACCGCCGCCTCCATAAAATGCCCGTTCCTCGCCGCCTTCATCCCATCCCGCCACCCCTGCAGCGCCCCCAACCCCGCCCCCGCTCCCACCACCAGCAGCGTCCCCCTCATCACCCACTTCCACCCCGCCCCCCGCGCCATCGTCAGCAATCCCAACAGCCCCACAAAATACCAAACCGTGAACCCCGGATACCGCGAATGAAATGGCCCAAACCCTTCCGCTCCCCAGCGCGCCAACGTCACCGCCGCCGCATTCCCCAGCCCCCACAAAAACAACACCACCCACGGCACCACCTCATTCCCACTCAACTCCCCCCGCCGCCGCCACAAATCCACCCCGCACGCCACCAACACCCCCACCGAAACCACCGCCACGCTCACCGACACCCACCCCTGCACCGCCACCCGCGCCGTCCGATCCCCGGTCACAAACACATCCCCCAAT
>JARXAL010000246.1 GCA_029865835.1 Verrucomicrobiaceae bacterium | reverse complement strand
ATACACCGTCGAGGAAGTCGATCCCAAACAGCCCTACTTCGAGAACGACTTCCAAGGTGCCAAGTTCATTTGGACTGACGACATCGCCCTCGACAACACTGTCATCTTCCGCACCAAGGTCGAAAAACCCGGCTGGACCCCACGCTGGAACACGAAGCCCGATTTGGATGTGAGTGGCGTGCCGCAACGATAACTCTTCTCCTGCACGAATATGAAATCGCTTCTCCTCCTGCTGCTCGCCGCCTCGAGCACCTTCGCCGCCATGCCTCCAAACATCCTTTTCATGCTCTCGGATGATCAGGCTTGGAGCGGCCTGTCCTGCCAGATGCATCCGGACATGCCGGATTCCAAAAGCAGCATCGTGCAGACGCCGAATATCGCGCGACTCGCGGAGCAGGGCATGAGATTCAGCGCGGCGTATGCGCCCGCGCCGGTGTGCTCGCCGACACGCATCAGCCTGCAAACGGGGCGCAATCCGGCGGCGCTGGGGTGGACGAAAGCGGCTCCGCCTGAGATGGGGCATCGTTTGATCGAAGGCGACAACCGCAAAAGCATTCGCGATGACGAGGTCACGATCGGAAAGATGTTGAAGTCGGCGGGCTACGCGACGGCCCACTACGGCAAATGGCATCTCTCGGGCGGTGGCCCCGCCGCTCACGGCTACGATGAGAGCGATGGCGACACCGGCAATCAGGATGCCGGGCCGCATCTGCCGCCCAATCCCGTGGACATCTTTGGCATGGGGGCAAGAGCGGTGGATTTCATGAAGCGCAGCCAGGCGGCCAGGAAGCCGTTCTTCATCCAGATGAGCTACAATGCACTGCATTATCCTGAAAACGCCACTCCCGCGCTGATTGAGAAATACCGGAAGCTCGCCGGTGGCAGAGACGACAAGGAAGTCGGTCGCGCAGCCATCGCGGAGGATCTGGATCGCGGTGTGGGCGAGTTGCTGGCCAAGCTGGATGCCATGGAGCTCTCGAAGAACACCATCGTCATCTACATGTCCGACAACGGCGGATCGAATCGCCGCACGTTGAGTGGCGGCAAGGGAGATGTGTGGGAGGGCGGTATTCGTGTGCCCTTGATCATTCGGGGGCCAGGCATCGAGGCGAACTCGTGGTGTCATCAACGAGTTGTCGGGTATGATTTTTTCCCGACGTTTTGTCGTTGGGCGGGTGTGAAGGCAGCGCTGCCCAAACAGCTCGACGGCGGCGACCTTTCGCATCTGCTGAGTGGCTCGTCAGATCCTGTGGGGCGGCCCCGCGAGGAGTTGGTGTTTCATTTTCCGCACTATCAGGGCGACTCCCCGCACTCTGCGATTTTCAGTGGAAACATGAAGCTTATTCACTTCTACGAAACCGGTCAAAACCAGCTCTTCGATCTCCAAGCCGACATCGGCGAGAGTCGGAACCTCGCTGAAGCCAAGCCGGAGCTGGCGACAAGCCTTGCCAAACAGCTTGCGGACTATTTGCGTGAAGTTGGGGCTGCGATGCCCAAACCGAATCCCAACTACGATTCCTCCAAGGAGCCTGCAAGGAAGGGTGGAGGCAAGGGTGGGAAGAAAGGAGGCAAAAAGTAGTGCTGAGATCGTAGCCCGCACCGGTTCGCCATTGCGAAACGCCATTCAAAGTCCCATCGAAGCTTCACGTGCTAACCCTCGTTGTCACTTCCCTTGCTTTATGTATTCATCGCGCGAGAGGGAGCCGTCTTTGTCGGTATCCCAATTCGTGAAGCGTTCGGCTGCAGCCGCGGCATCGGATTGGTGGGTGGTGTAGTAGTCACGGGTGATTTTGCCGAGCTTGTCCTTGTCGAGTTTGTCGAAGCGGGCACCGCGATCTTCAGTCCCGGCGGTTGTGGTGGGAGCCTCGGGCCTGTCCTTGTTTTTCTTTTTGCTCTTCACGGGTTCCGCACCTTCGGGTTTGGCATCGGAGCCGACGGGCGGGAGGTGTTTGGCGAGGGTTTCGAGCAGTTCTTTGTGCTCGGGTTTGTTTGCGAGGCTGACTGTTTCGTTGGGGTCGTTTTGTTCATCGTAAAGCTCGGTGCCGACGACTTGGGAGCCGTTGCGCAGGCGGTAGAAGGTGGCGCGGTAGCGGTCGTTGCGAATGCTGTAGCCCATGACTTGGCCTTCCGGGGCTTTTTTCGGGTATTGGCTGATGGCGACTTTGGTGGACGATGCCGATGGATTGTTGATGAAGGTCTTCAAGCTGCGGCCCGAGAGACCGGTGGGATTTGGGAGGCCACACAGCTCGGCGAGAGTGGGATACACATCGACAAACTCGACGGTCGCGGAGCACTTTTGACCTGCGGTCTTCGAGCCTGGAACGCTGATGAGCAACGGCGCATGGGTGGCGAGTTCGAAGTTGGTGTGCTTGTGCCACAGGCCGTGATCACCGAGCTGCCAGCCGTGATCACCCCAGAGGACAATGATGGTATTGTCGGCGAGACCTTCCTTTTCGAGCGCGTCAAGCACCTTCCCGACCTGGGCATCCATGTAGCTGATGCAGGCATAGTAGCCATGACGCAGATTCTTGGCGAACTCAGCAGGGATGGGGTCTTCCTTTGGCACACCGGGATAGTTGTGAATTTCACCGTTGGTGTGGCCCACATACGGCGGGGCTCCTTCAGGGAGATGATCGATGGTCGGCAACGGGATGCTGTTGGGGTCGTAGAGGTCCCAATATTTCTTTGGTGCGACGAAGGGCAGATGCGGTTTCAAGAAACCCACCGCCAGGAAAAAGGGTTGTCCCTTGGCTTTGAGCGCTGCGAGCCGTTTCACGGCCTCTGCCGCTGTGGCACCATCAGGAAGCTCACTGTCGTCCTTGGAGCTGACTTCAAATGAAGGCCCGGCCTTGGCTTCTTTGTCCTTCTTTTTCACCGAGGTGTCGTTGGCTTCAGGCGAGGAGTATTCCAAGACGTTGACATCGTGCTTGGTAACGATCTGCTTGGTCCAGTCCACGAGATCGGTGTCCACGGATCGACCAAACGGATACCAATGCGGCGCGGTCCAAGAGCGACCGTCTTCATGCCCTTTATGATAGATCTTGCTTAGCGCTTCACACTGATAGCCGTTCGCTTTGAAATGCTGGGGCAGCGTGATGCAATCCGGCTGTGCTGGGCGGAAATGAGTGTCCAAGTCCCAAACCTTCGTTACATCGGGTCGCAGACCGGTCATGATCGCCGTGCGTGACGGACTGCACACCGCCTGCTGAGTGTAGGCTTTGTTGAAGACGATGCCGCGTGCGGCGATGCGGTCGATGTTGGGCGATTGGATCAGCTTGTCTCCGTAGCAACCGAGTTGGGGTCGCAGGTCATCTACAGAGATGAAAAGGATGTTCGGTTTGGTCGCGGCTTGGAGCGCGGGGAAGGTTAGCAAGAGGGCGGTGAGGATCGTTTTCATGGTTGGGATGGATTTGAGACTAGTTCTTCATCATCTTGCCTTTGAGGATGTATTCCTCACGGCTCACGAAGCCGTCTTTGTCACTGTCGTATTTGTCGAATCGCTCCGCAGCGGCGGCGGCATCGGATTGGTGGGTGGTGTAGTAGTCGCGGGTGAGCTTCCCGGCCTTGGCGTCGTCGAGTTTGTCGAACTTGGCGGCACGCTCCTGCTCTTCCGCGGTAAGAGGCGTCGTTGGCGGCGTCTCGGGCTTCTTCATGGGTTCCTCGCCCTTCTTTTTCTTGTCCTTGTTCGCATGACGACCGGTGCCGTCGCCGCTGTCGGGGATTCCGCCTGCGGGGTTCAACTTTGCAAGCACGGCGGCGAGTTTGGCGCGAGCGGGATGATTGCCAGCAACGAGTTTTTCGGCAAAGGGGGCCTCGCTCATGTCATAGAGTTCGTTCTTCTCGTTGAGCTTCCATTTCGCGTCCCGCACATACCACATGGCGGCGAGTTGATTGAAGACCCACTCACGTGGCTGGCCGGCCTCACCACGGAGTTGCGGGGCCATGCTGTGACCGTCGAAGATCGTGTTTTTGGGCAAATTGCCGCCAGAGAGCTCCGCGAAGGTGGTGAGAAAGTCCGACGAGTCGATCAAGTCAGCGCTGACTTTGCCAGCGGGTGTCTTGCCTGGCCAATTGGCAATCATGGGCACGAGGCCGCCGCATTCGAGCATGCTACCCTTCATGCCGGAGAGATTACGCCCGCCGATGGTAGAAAGCGGGTTCTGGCCTTTGCCGGTGCCGTTGTCGCCCATGAAGATGATGAGCGTCTTCTCGCGGAGTTTCAGCGCATCGAGTTCGGCGACGAGTTTACCGACGAGTTTGTCCATGTAGAGGATGTTGTCGCCAAAGAGGTCCTTGCTGTCCGCTGAGCTATCGGGCGTGGGCTGAATGTCGCCATGCACATGGACGAGGGAGTAGTAGAGGAAAAAAGGCTTGTCCTGACTGGCCTTCAGAAAGCGGACGGCGCGCTCGTGCATGAGGTCTGGCATGTATTCCTTCACGCCCAGTTCCTGCTCCTGACCGTTCACGAGGTATTCTTCGAGCTTATCGGGCTTGCGGCTCCAGTAAACGCCGCTGCCGTTGAAGCGCAGATAATCGTCAAAGCCCGCCTCATCAGGATCGCCCGGAAGTTGTCCCCATTTGCCGATGAAGGAGGTCTCATAGCCTGCGCTTTTGAAAACCCGCGCCAGTTGCAGTTCCTTGTTGGGCATCACCATGCAGGCATCCTGATTGCTCGAACCGTTGCGGAAGGCATAGCGCCCGGTCATGATCATTGCCCGCGACGGGCCGCAAAGCGCCGCCGTGAAGCACTGAGTGAACCTCGTGCCTTCCGCCGCCAGCTTGTCGATCTGCGGTGTCTTGTAATTGTCCGAGCCGTAGCAACTGAGATTTCCAATGCCTAGGTCATCCGCGAGAAAGAAGATGACGTTGGGTTTATCCGCGGATAGGGCTTGGCCAACTTGAATGACGAGGGCCGTGAAGAGTGTGAGGAGGCGTTTCATGGTGTTTTGAACGAGAGTGATATTATTGCAGCCAGGCTTTCAAGCGATAAAAACCCTTCGTGACGTTCACGGAGAAGTTGGCGTTGACGGTTTGATTGGTGCCCGTGATGTCGGTGTAACCATCGACGAGAGTCCAGGTGGCGAGGTCGGTGGTGGTCTCAATGGCGTAGTGACGCGTGAGGCCGGTATAATTGGCACCCGAGGCTTGTTTGGCCGTGAACGTTAGAGTGATCGTCGTCGGTGATGCTGAGGCGGATAACAGTACGCCGTTGATCGCTGTATCGGGCAGGGTGCCGAAGATGTATTCCTGTTGATTGGTGAGGCCATCACCATCGGGATCGGCGGAGTCAGCCGAGTCGCCTGAGTTTGTGGTGTTGCCGAAGTATTGTTGCCGCCAGCTTTCAATCGGAGTCTGAGCATCGACGTCATTCAGTTGATTGAGTGTGATGATGACACGGCCAGTACCGCCGGAGCCCCCAGTTCGCACGTTCTGGCTGGCATCACTAGCTCCACTACCACCACCGCCGGGTGCAGAACCATCGCCGCCATTGCCGCTGCTGTTTGAACCTGTGCCGCCGTGGCCGCCGCCGCTGGGTGCAATGGCGCCGGTGCTCGATGTGGCAGTGACTCCGGGTGCGGCGGTCCCTGCGCCACTGCCGCCCCCTCCACCTCCAGAACTGGATATGGCGCTGAACCCACTGCCACCTGCGAAGACAACATCACCATGGCTTTGTGATGAGGTGCCTGCTCCGCCGCTCGCGGTTTGTGCGGTGTTTCCCACGGCGGTTGCACCTCCAGCACCACCTTTCGCGATGATGGTCACAGATGGTGAGTCGATCGAGTTCAGCCACGAGTCACCGCCTGAAACGGTGGAACCATTGATGGCGGAACTGTTTGATCCGCCAGCACCGACATTGATGAAGTAAGTGTTACCTGAGGTCACGGGATACGACCGCACCTTGGCATACGCTCCGCCAGCTCCGCCAGCGCCGTTTTGGCGTGTGCCGCTGCCATTGCGGAAGGCGCTACCCCCCGAGCCGCCACCGCCCCAGCACTCAACTTGAATCGACGCCACGTTTGCAGGGCAGGTCCATGTGCTCATTCCCGAAGTGCTTAGAGTGATGGCGATGTCAGCAGGCACAGTGACGACATTGGTGGTCAGCGTGGCATAGCCGGTGCCATTGCCATTGGTGGCGCTGAGGGTGGTGCTGAACGTGCCTAGGGTCGTCGGCGATCCCAAGATCACACCGGTGGTGGTGTTGATGGACAACCCCGGTGGCAAGCTGGTCGCGCCGAAGCTTGTGGGGCCGTCGGTAGCCGTGATGGCATAACTCAAAGTGCTGCTCGCGACTCCCACGAGATTCAAGTTGCTGCTGATCACGGGCTTGGGAGCGAGTTGGAACGAGGCGTTGAAGGACTTACCCTTGGAGCCATTGACGTTAACGCTCAGCGTGATCGGATTGGTGGCTGTAACGGTAATGCCTGAATCGACAGACAAGGTGCCGAGCGATGTTTTACCATTCAGTGTGACGCTGATAGTTCCCATGTTGCTTTGAGTGGGATCGGATACGCCGACGTTGAGGCTGTTAGAGGTCTCTCGCACGATGACCGATGACTGCTTGTTCACATTGATGAAATCAGCGGTGCCACCGTTATCGGGGCCGGTGGTCCTTGCCCAGAAGTTTGCGGCGACCACACCACTCACGGGACTCTTCACAGCTTGGATGCCGGTAACCGTGGCCGTTGGCTGAGTGTTGGATAGAATGGTGATGTCGGGATTCGATGCGTATGCTTTGACGCTACTTGCGCTTTTGTTCGGAAGGATGACGTAGGCATAGTTGGCGTTGCTCGGAGTCACACCATGATTGAACCAGAGTTTCAGATAGTAATCGGTGTAAACCGTCGAGTCAGAGTCCGTCGGATTGATAGTGGTCCATGCGCCGGTGCCTGGCACGAACTGCGCCTGCAAGTTGGTTGCACCATTCGGAAAGTAGTAACCGGCAACACCTTCCAAGGCGCACCAGGTCGGGCCAGTGCCAGTGGTGACAGTTACAGGCGAAGCCCATGTCGAGGCAGGGGACAGATTGTATTGAGTGTCCGCGATGTTGAACTTGGTCGTTCCGCTGGTGCCGAGTCGGCGATTCTCCACTGTGGTGTCCACTTGATCACTCGCCGTAGTGCAAGCGATGCCCGAACCGAGACACACAATCTCGTCATCCAGCATGAACCAGGATTTTTTTGCTAACAGCGTTGTCCCAGCCGGATGGGCTGACATACCAGCCACTCCGTAGATTTTATCAACCTGCGCACCGCCGACCCAGTTCTGATCGGTCACGGCATCATTTGGAGTGGCGTTCAACTCCGCCGTCGTACCAGGTAGGTGATACCAGTCCACCGTGGCCCAGTAGTTGCCCATGTATTGCGTGTCAGCGGCACCGAGATAAAGATAAGTCACGCCCGAGCCGGTATACCAGCCTTTGAGATTAGTCGGCGACGTGGTGTTTATCTCATACCCTCCTACTCGAGTGGATGACATGCTGAGGCCGAGACTGAAAGCATCGCGATGCGCTACCACACGGTCCATGCTCGGGAAGTGAAACTGTCCGGGAGGCAAATGGGGATCGTCGGCAAAAGCCGTCAGCGCCGCAGCGGTGGCAGCAGGCGCAGTAGCAGCGAGCTGTCGGATATTCGTGATGACCTTGGCGCCCACGCTGTATTGATCACCACTTGATGATGCGATGGCTCGTCCGCGGACCATGTCCATCATCGCTCCGTGGTACATCAGCGGCGCAAAGCTATCTTTCATCCAAGCGTAGGTATTGGCGACTTCTGGGTCCGTGATCTGCCAGGTCGAGCCGTGGAGAAGGTTCACCAAGATGACAATGTTATCGACCAATTCCTGACCGTATTGCCCAGTGTATGGAATGTTGTAGTGATAAATGAAGGAGCCGTCCTGGTAGAATCCATCGCCGCTGGTCACGTAGCTAAAGACGCTGTCACCGTCAAAATCGAGGGGGTTGTTACCACTCAGATTCCCCTGTGCTTCCTCGAGCAAGAGGCTGCCGCTGATGACATGGTTCGTTTGCGGGTTGATCGGGTGGTCTGTCGTGTCATGCCAGAAGCGCGTGACGGTGGTTGTGTTGTTTCCCAACAAAATGCCCTGAATCGCCATGGTGAGCGCGGCGTTGGAAGTATTGGCTCCCGTCAGTGCTCCCCACCAAAAGAAGTCCTTTTGATTCACACTGTCGGGCCCGTAGTTATAGACCGCTTTGACGTAATTCGCGACTTGCGTCGTGCTCAACGCGCCGGTATTCGAGAGTAACAGCACGGCTGCATTGTTCAGGGCCTGTGGCGCGGAAACTTCCCAGTCATACCAATTGCCAAAGAGTGTGCCTGTAGGTGTAAAAACATTCGCCGTCATCCAATCCAACCCGCCAGCGGTAGCCGTGAGCAACGCGGCGTTCTGATACAGTGCGCAGGCAGGGATTGCGTAGGCTTGGGCCATGGATTCCAGACGCTTAAAGCTGTCGGCAATGTTTCCTGAAGCAACATCCGCATTGACTCCTGTCTGCACTGCGAGCGGTAGATCACTCCAGATGGCAACCAACGGTGTGGTGGTGACACCTGATCCGTCGCCGCCGCTCAAGCTGACGGTTGGAGTGGTGGTGTAACCCGATCCTCCGCGGGTCATTGTGATAGCTGTCACCTTGCCTGCGGCAATCGTCGCCGTCGCCGTGGCACCACTGCCGTTACCTCCTGTGATGCTCACTGTGGGCGCACTCCTGTAACCGGCCCCTCCATTGGTCACCTTAATCCCCGTGATCGTGTAGAGCATGGTCGACTGATAACCGGAGGCCCTTGTGTTGATGCTGGACGTGCTCCTGGCACTGGTCACATCGGCAATCAGCGTGTTCATCCATTTGATGCGTAGGGCATCTAACTTGTTGATCACCGTGAGCACGAGTGTAGCCGAACCTGTGCCGCCAGTATTGGTGGCAGAAATGGTGACGTTCGATGTGCCATTTGCCGTGGGCGTGCCCGTAATGGTTCCCGTCGTCGTATTCATGCTGAGACCGTCGGGAAGGCCCGTCGCACCAAACGAAGCCGGACTGTTCGAAGCCGCAATCTGATAGCTGAATGCACTCCCCACTTGCCCGCTGGCAGAGAGCGCGCTGGTTATCACTGGAGCTGGCGGTAGCACATCTGCGGGCATGTCGGAGATGACCACGTTGTCGATTAGCCAACTTCCGAGGTTAGCCGTCGAGGTGTTGAAGCCGACGCGTCCGAGGTTGCTATTACCAGCAAGCAGCGTTCCTGCGTTGTCCGTAGCCGTGGGGTTCAAGGTGGACGTGATGGCAAAGGTGCCATTCAGAAACACTGAGAAGCTGTTTGCGGCCAAAGTTCGATACACCGCGTCCGGTCCGATGTAATTGATCGAAGCCGTTTCGTGATCATTCGCGTAGATTTTCACCGACTGCTTCACGGTGAGGTCGTAGGTTCCGGTGAGAACCGTGCCATTACCCTGCACCGAAAAGGCAGGCGTGGTGATTGACCCAAATTGATTGAATGTCAGACCCGCCATGCGCTTCGAGCTTGATCCCCCCGCCGTCGCCACCGCTGGATTCCAGGCCAGCAGACCAATGTTGATCGGCTGTGTGCCCGTCGGGGAGGGCGTGGCGTTGTTATAGATGTCGAATGAAACAGCCAGCGTGGTCTGCGCAGCACTTCCGGCGTTCAGTTCCAACTGACCCGAGGAGGTGCCAGCATCATTGAAGTGCGCAACCTTCCCACCAGATCCAATCTGGCTAATGCCCGCTACCGCCGTGACTTGCCCGGCGGCCTTCACTCCCGTTGTCATGCCAACTGGCACTGTGGCAATGGCGGATGTATAGGAATCGAAGTTCTCAGTCAGCAAATCCGCCGCATGAATGATGGGAAGCGACGTAACCGCCAGTAGAAGCATGACCATGGCGCGAATGACCATTTCGGCCGGAGAGGCGGACATCAGAGCGCTTTGGGGAACCTTTTTACCGTGAATCATAAGGACTCTCTCTCAATCACTTCATCCATAGCAGCGGCTGCGTGATACCGATGTTACGCTGCACTTCCAGATCAGTCGGATCGGCGGGGAGTTTTCGCCAAAGATCGAGGTACTTCTGCTCGCCAAGCTCAAGCCCACCGAACAACAAGTTCGGTTGTCTGGCAGGCCAGCCCTCCCACGCATTGACATCGGGTGGCAGAGTCCACTTCGATTTGTCGGCAAGGAAGGGATACAGATACGCGATGGCTTTGCCGATGCTTTTTCCGTCCTTGGTCTCGAAGGTCCAGAGGTTGTCTTCGGGTGTGCTCAGCACTTGGCAGAGAAGGGTCATGTTATCGAGTTGGAAGATCGAGTAGCCGTAGGGTTTCGTGCGGGCGAGTTCGAGCGGGAAACCGCCGTCTTCGGCCATTTGCTTGCCCACGAAGACCTCTTTGAACTTGGTTCGGCAGAGCGCGAGCTTTTCTTTATCGCCGATGAAGTCTGCGAAGACGGCGAGTTGAAGATGAAAAGCCACGGCGTGGTTGTTCTTTGCATTGGCTTCTTCGTTGCCGTTCTTGCTGGTGGTCATCCAGTCGGCGAGTTCGCGGAACCACTGGCGGATAGCCCTCGCCATTTCGGCGGGGAAGGCCTTGGATTTCTCCATCGCTTTTACCGCAGCAGGAATCTCGATGATGTGCAGCGTATCGATGATGCCAATGCCACGCCCGGGTGAGACTCCGGGTACTGCCTGAGCGAAATTGAGGCTGGGGTTCATGCGAGTCTTCGCATCAAGGAAAAACACCTTCAGCAACTCGGCGGCTTTGGTGACATACTTGTCTTCGCCCGTGATTTTGTAAGCGGCAGCGAGTGCGGCCACGGAGTCACGCAGTGCTTTCACCGCCATGCGATGAGCGACGAAGTTTTCGGGGTTCGTTTCGCCATCGCGCTTGATATAAGGCAGGCCGTTGGGCTTTGCCGGATCCGGCCACCAATAATCGCCGTTCGAGTAAAAGTCGTTCAAGCCTCCCTCGCTGAGTTTGGCGGGCGTTGTAGTGATGGAGACGGGCTTGAGTCCTAAAGCAGATGTTGCGGCCTTCAGGATGCGTTCACGATCAATTGTGGCGACATCGAGCGTGAGCTTCGGAGCAGGTGGTTTGGCATCGGAGGTGGCTTTGGGAGCTATTTTTGCCTTATCGGTGTCTGGGGCCGGCGCGCGGGCATCGGTGACGTATTTGAACTGCGGCTTGCGACCTTCGGATGAAACGGAAACGCAGACCTTATAGTTTGTGATCTCGCACTGGATGGTTGCGCGACCATTGTAGAGTTGCACCGCGCGGGAACCAGTGGTAGTGCCCAGATTGTCGATCAAACGACCATCTCCAGTCAATCCGAAGCGCACGATGTTGGAGCAATCCAGACACGGAACATCATTGGTGTCCAACATGCGCACTTCCATTGTGGCGATGCCGTCTTTCTGCGCAATCTCCTCCAGTTTTAGCTTCGCCGGCTTGCTCCACTTCTTGGTCTGATAGCCGACCCTGAGTTCGTCACTCACGCCGTTGCCAACAGCGCGGAGTTTGTTTTCGCCTTCACTAAGCTTCACCATCCAATGCAGCCCGGCAGCCGGATAATCGCTGACGTTGCGCTTTTTCACACCGACGGATTTGCCGTTTACGAACAGCTCTACCTCGGGGCAGTTCGAATACACACGGACTTCTTTTTCCTCACCTGCATCGCCCCAACGAACGGGCCAACCGTGGCCAAAGATGTGGACCATCGGCTTCTCAGACCAGTAGCTCTTGAAGACATAATAAGTTTCTTTCGGCGTGCCATCGCGCTCGACGACACCCTTCTGATTCACCCTTGGCACGGGGTTCTCGGGACGCAGCGGTGTGGCGAAGTCTTTGAAGATCCACGCGGCACTTCCAGTGAGCCAGGGCATTTCTTCTTGCTCCTTGAGATGCCAATCGAAGAGATTGCACATGTAGCTCTCGGACCAATCCCCGTCCTTTGACATGCGCACCTTGCCGCCCGTGCCCTTGTAGGCCTTGCCCTTCTCAGCAGTGCCTTTTCCGGTCTCGACCTTTGTCACCATCTTCTCAGGATCTTCAGCAAACCGATGCGCGTGACTGTCGCCACCCCACTCGGCGTGGAAGAAGTGCTTTGTATCTTTGACTGCTTTTTCAGCTGCGGCTTTGTATTCGGTGTAGCGACCGGAGTACCAGCCTGCCCAGATGCTCGGCGAGTAAATGTCCACGATATCCTTGCAGAAGTCGCAACGGCGGATGCAGGTCGGTCGCGATGGGTCCAACTCATGCGACAGGTTATTCAACTCCGTCATCAATGCACGAATCTTCTCCTTGTCGAAAACATCAAAGTCACCGGGCCAATCGTTCTCATTGCCCATGCCCCACATGATGATCGACGGGTGGTTGCGATGCTGATCGATCAACGCACGTAGCATGTCCTTTACCTGGTTCTGATAAGCCACTCCACCGATGCCACCACGGCACCAAGGTACCTCTTCCCAAACCAGCAGCCCGAGTTCATCGCAGAGATCCAGCACCAGAGGTGCTTGTTGATAGTGCCCAAGGCGGACAAAGTTCGCACCCATGTCTTTGATCATCGTTAGCGTTTTGCGCACCACATCATCCGGCACAGCGGCTGCCACCCCGGAGTGGTCTTCGTGGTAATGCGTGCCTTTAAGCAGCAAGCGCTCACCGTTGAGCTTGAAGGGTCCATTGTCCACCCATTCGGTGCTGCGAATGCCGAAGCGTTCGGTCACCGCTTGCTCTCCGTGTTTGGATTTGATTGTAACGGTGACGCGATACAGCGCTGGCTTTGACGGGGACCAGAGTGCGGGCTTTGGAATTTCGACCGATATGACCTCCTT
>JARXAL010000210.1 GCA_029865835.1 Verrucomicrobiaceae bacterium | reverse complement strand
CCCCGGCACCATCCGCGTCTTCAGCATCGCATGCGCCACCTTAAAGGCCAAACCCACCGTGCAAAAGTAATGATACCCATCCCCCAACTGCGGATTCACCAGCGCCAAACAATCCGGCTTCCCATCCGGCGACAGCTGATGATGGTCAATGATCACACAATCCACCCCCTGTTCCTTCAGCCACGCCACCTCCGCCAGTGAGGTCGTCCCACAGTCCATCGCCACCACCAAGTCCGGCTTCCCAAAATCCTCAAACGCATGCGCCAAACCATCCAGGCTCAAGCCATACCCCTCCGCCAATCGATGCGGCATGAACGGGTGACTCACCAGCCCATAAGCCTTCAACGTCAAATGCAGCAGACTCATCGACGTCACCCCATCCACGTCGTAGTCCCCATACAGCACCACCTTCTCGTTGCCGTCCACGGCCTTCAGCAACCGGTCCACTAAAATTCGCATCTCGGGCAACTCAAAGGGATCCCCCAAAGCACTCAACCTCGGCACCAAAAAATCCCTCACCCCCTCCGGCTCAACCCCTCTCATCGCCAGCAACTCAGCGATCATCCTCGGCAGCCCCATTTGCCTCAAACGCGCCGCCTGCTCCCCCGCTTCACCCCGCACTTGCCAGCGCGGTGGGTGAGGAGCTATGGGGATGTCACTGGGCAGCATGATCGAATGTGGACAAATGAAAGTCCCCTCTGTATGCAACAGAGCCGTATCGTAGTCAAAGATTCACTGCGACACGCAAGCCACTCTCATGCCAACTCCCCCCTCCACCCCGAGCCAATCACACCCGCCAGCCAGCAATGCGGGCCGCTGGTGGCTCGCCGCCATGGGTCTCTTCCTCGCTCTGGCAGGCATGACTTTCACCTGGGTGCTCTGGCGCGCCTACTCCCGGGCCGAAGAAACCCGCGCCTGGATCGCTACCCCCTGCACCATCACCACCAGCACAATCCGCAGCGAACGCCCCTCCCCCAACTCCAACATCGCCCATCGAATCGACGTCCGTTACCTCTACCAGTTCAACGGACAAAACCACACCGGCACCCGCATCAAACGCGTCGACGGCGCCACCACCCACGACGAACGCGCCCAAGCCACCCTCACCACCTACCCCATCGGCATGCAAACCGTCTGCTACGTCAATCCCTCAGACCCCACCATCGCCATCCTCAAACACGGCACCCGCGCAGCCCTCTACAGCATCTGGTTCCCGCTCCTCTTCGTCGTCGGCGGCCTCGGCATCGCCTGGACCGCCATCCGCCGAAAATCCCCTTCCCCTGTTCACTCGCCCGGCACCTTGTAACCCGCAGGGATCGCGAACTTGGCCTCGTCCACAGCCCCTTCTTTCAGACTCACCAATCGCGTCTCAAACTTCAGTCCCTGCTGTTCATCCTAGAAACGGGAATGGAAAGGGGTGAAGATGGCGTCGTGCTTGGTTCCACAAGCCTTTCCGGTTCGCAGCGGTTGCATCGATAAGATGATGCCACCCGAGAAGCGGGAAGCCTCGTGGGGCCAATGACGGCGGCAGATTCGCCCTCAGCCATTTCCGTCTTTAGGATAACGTGTTCATGATGTCATTCACGATGACCCCACCATCATGAACTCATCGTCCCAAACCCGCTATCAGACCTCCGTCCTAGGACCAAAGTCGGAGCCCTACCCAATCGAATCCAGTTCGGAACTTGCCCAGCTTCTCAGCCCATCCGCGCACATCGATGTTCCATTCACCACCTGGTATCGCCCCCAAATCTCAGTTGAATCACCTCCCAAAAGGCAACGCTCTCTCTCACCCATTTCAAATCGCGCTCGCCACGCCTCCTCTTCCAAACCTAACACGTTCGAACGCCTCGCCTCAGCCGCCACTTCCCTCACACGTTCCTCATATCGCATCAAGTGTCCATGTGGATCATCTATCATACCAAAGTGTGTCAAATACAGTCGACTAAACTCACGCTCCCTCAATCTCTTCACCGATTGCAGGTAGGGCTCGGGTTCAAATTGTGGTGGTGCCGCCGCTACCGACAGATAAGCAGATTCTTCCAACTTCACCCCTGCCACATCCCCCGTAAAACACACATCGTTAACCGCAAAAGCATGATGATGCCTGGCGTGCCCCGGCGTCTCAATGGCGCCGATTCGCTCATCTCCAAATGCAATCTCTTCCCCATCTCGAAGCGCAGTCACCCTCTCCTTCGGCACCGGCATCACTTCCCCCCATAAGGAATCAAACGCCGCCCCATAGACCTGCCGCGCCCCTTCGATCAGTCGACTGGGTTCCACCAAATGCCTCTCCGCCCGCGGATGACAAAACACCTGGGCACCCTGATTCGCCCACCACCCAGCTGCACCCGCATGATCCAAATGAACATGCGTCACAAAAACCTTTGTCACTCGTTCCAATGCCACCCCGCATTCAAGAATCCCATCACGCAACCGCTCCAACGTACTTCCAGGCCCCGTCTCAATCAATGCAACCTCACCTCCGCTCTCCAAAAGATACGCCGCAATCACTCCCGGCACTCCTTGAAATCTCAAATCAATCGTGTGGACCTTCATTCACCTATCTCCCTTCCCAATAAAACGACTTCCTGTTTATCCCAAAGGCAGCTCCGGTGGATCATTGAAACGGCAAAAGAAAAGAATGACTCGCCAAGCTTCGCCTACCTCCATCCAACAACAACTCCTGTAACTCATCCTCAAACAAGGGCCTCGCTTCGTCTCCCACCCCCAGATGCCCCAGCCGGATACCTCATCCTAGAACCGACCACCACGACCCGTCGGATTCGGGTCCATGTCCAAAGGAACTGTAACCTGTGGGAAATCCTTCAGTGTCAGCGAGAACAGCAATCCAAAATCACTCACACCATTTCGGTTGTCCCGAACCATCGCCCCGATCGAAGCCGACCAACTGCTCAAATCGCGATGCACCGAATAGCTTTGAAACTCAAGCGTGCTGTCGTCCATTTCATACACATGGTTCATCGAGAAACCCCAGTTCTCGTTCACACGCGTGTAGATCCGCGAGAACACCAAACTGCTGTCCTGAAAGAGAGGGTGTTCATTCATGAACTGTTGCCCAAGAGTCAAAGAAACCCGCTTCGTCGGCAACCACGTAAATCCGTAGTTCGCCTCAGTGAAGTTGTCATCACCACCGCCAATCGGAAGTTGTGTGTCAGCCCACAAACTAATCCAAGGAACAGGCCGCCAGAACAACTCGTTATACACATTGGATATATTCCGATCAAACTCAGGATCCTCGAAGAAGAGATCCGCATAAGTGTTCAACCCTGCCCAGGTATAGGTTTGCACCGCCTGCTCGGTGGCCTCCCGGAACGTCCCGTTCTCAGCAGACTGATAGTCGCGTTTCGTTTGCAGCAAGTTCCGCATCCCCACTCGTGCCACATTCCACGACCGCAAATCGTCAACTGCCGTATACAACGGAACGTCCAGTGAACGGGGCCGCGTCGTCGGAGCCAACCGATCAATGGAAGGAAAACCAACTGGCACATCAGCACTCAAATAGGAGTAGTTCATGTACGGTTGAAAAATATGACGCAGCCCGTCCAATCCAAGCGTCTTACTCTGAACATCATCCCACGTCTTGGTCAGCTTGAATGACACATCCATACCCGCGCTAAACAGCCCCTTCGTTCTGTTGGAAAAACCGTCTGCACCCTCAATATTGCTGTACTGGGTGACGCCCCCACCAATACGAGGCACCACATTCAACCATCCAAAAAACGTCTTTGGATACAGGAACTCATGGTAACTGTGCAATCGGGTGAACCCAGGCTCTTCCAATCGACTCTTCAAGATAGCCAAGGCCTGCTGAACCTCGTTATTCGCCACAATGGACTGCGGATCAAGACCCAATACGCGCCGAAAGCCTGATTCATTCGAAACCGATGCTGTCGTGGGAAGTCCAGATAGGGGATCAATCGCCTGGTCCTGCTTCAGGAATTCTTCGCCATCCTTGATCAATTGCCTGGTTTGATCGACTTCCACACTTCCAAACTTCTCCTGGTAAATGCCACCCGTCGTATTGCCCTGATAAAACAACCCTGTGTCAAAGATGGGTTGGCGAATGAAGTCGAATGCCAATTCTGGCAGTCGGCTCGCGGTCCGATAGAAGTCATTCAACTGAAAACGAGTCATCAATGTTGCCACATACCGATCATCCGTATGCACCAACGAGATCTGATTATCAGGCTCACGATTCGCACGGAACTCCTCGAAAAAGAAATCCTGATAAAAGAACTCATCGCTCATCTTGTTCAGGTCGATGTCCACATACCACGTGCTTTCCTCAGGACCTGGCACATAAATGCGATGCTGGAAGTTGACGCGATATCTTCCCGTATCCAACGACTGCCGCTCAAAAGCTTCTCCTGCTCCACCAGTCTGAGTCAAAGTCGGGTCGCTATCCTGAGCGTAATAAAGCTTCAAGGTTCCGAAGTTCGCCTGATTGTCCCTATGGCGCATCGAGATCAAATCCACACCACCAGCAACACCCCTCGAACTCCTCAGATCGAGCCGATACTTCGCCAGGGTATGGTCTCCATGAATGACCCCATATTGATTCAACAAGAAAGCTCCCCAGTTACTGCTCCAACCCGGCGTAAACGTGTATCCCACCTCGTCATCAAGCGGTTGGGAGATATACGGCAGCCAGAGAACAGGCGTGTTCCCCGCGTAAAGAGTCACCTGCTTCATCACAATCCGGTTCTCCGGATAAATCGTCATCTTCTTCGCCCGAACCTTGTAATTCGGATTCGCCACATCATGGGTCGTAAAGAACGCGTTCTCTCCATCAATCCGCTCAATGAACTTCGTTTCGGTTTCAAACTTATCGGTCGAGTAAAGCACCGTCCCAGATCCCTTCGCCATCGAACTGCGAATGTTGTTCCCCGTCAAATCGCCAGTCTTGATGTTGTAAACAATGCTGTCGCTCCGGTAAGTGATCCCCTCTTTCCACACCAGCACGTCTTCACGCGCCATCACATCGCCTGTGTTCGCGTTGTAATCCGCCCGACCCGCTTTGATCTCCGTCCCGCCATATTCGATTTGCACATTCCCAGTGGCCGAGGCAATCCCCGTTACCGGATCAAAAGTCGTCTCAAGACCCTCAATGTTGATGTTACTGGTCAGGTTTTGAAGAAAATCCTGAGCGCCAACAGAGGCGCCAATCACCAAAAACAAGGCCAGGAAAGGGAGGTGACGATGTGTGGAAGTCATGGATCAATTTTAAGAGAGATTCCACAGCTGACTGAGAGCACAAAATCAGCCGTGTACGAGGCAGTCCTCTTTATCAGATAGGCCACGGGTTGGCGGGTGACAAGGCAAAAGATGGGATACCTCGGCTCCCCAGGAACACTTTTCCGCCAACTCCCTGCCCAAGTGGAATCCGAACCCGTTTCGACCCCTTTTTCACCCCAAACGCCCTCCCAATGCGCAAATTCGCTCAAAATGCCTCGATTCGACCGGGGTGATGGAAAGGCGATTTCCCCGCCTCAAAATCAGCATTTCCGCCAACCTTGGATCCCCCTTCAACTCTTCTAGACTGACAAAATTCGGGAAATCTGCCTCCCAAGTCACCTCCACCATCAGCCAACGTGGGTCGTTCGGCAGACTCTTGGGATCGAAATAGTCTGACCCAGAATCAAATTGCGTCGGGTCCGGATAAGCCGCCTTCGAAACCTTCACCAACCCCGCAATGCCCGGCACCGCCGTATTCGAATGGTAGAACAACCCAAGATCACCCACCTTCATCCCATCCCTCATGTAATTCCTCGCCTGATAATTCCGCACCCCATTCCAAGGCTCCGTCTTCTTTTTGCGCTTCTTCAGGTCGTCAAAAGAAAACTCATCGGGCTCGGATTTGAATAACCAGTAATTCATCCCGCAACTGACGCCGCGGATTCCCCATGTCAATCCCAGGGAACCATGCCTTCACTTCTGAAGGTTGATTTTTCCTCTCCTTCGCTCCCTTTTGCTCCCAGTGTCCAATCCCTCCCCGCCAACCACGAGCCGCATTCGTTTGGCAGCCCTCTTTTTCCTCATGGCCCTCCCCATGGGCATGTGGACAGTCCCTCTCGGAAACGTCATGCTAGCCTTCCAAAAAGGCCACCTCCTCCCCTGGGTCCTCGCCACCGGCGGCATCAGCGCCTTCATCTCACCCCTCGTCATCGGCGCTCTCGCAGACCAGCGCGTCTCCCCCACCCTCATCCTCCGCTGGCTCAGCCTCGCTACCAGCCTTCTCCTCGCTCTCGTATGCCGGGCCATCAAAGCCGGTTGGAGCGACGCCGCCATTCTTGCCTGCGCCCTCGCCATGTCTCTCGTTTCCACTCCCATGTGGGGCCTGGGCTCCTCAGTTGTCCTCTCCCAACTCCGCCAACCCGGTCGCCAATTCGGCCCCGTCCGCGCCTGGGCCACCATCGGCTGGATGGCTGGCGGTTGGCTCGTCAGCTACGTCCTCCACTCCGACTCAAGCGTCCTCAGCGGCTACGTCGCCGCGGGTTTCTGGCTCGTCGTCACCGCTTTCACCTGCACCCTGCCAATCATCCCTCCCCCAGACGCGGGTGGTCATCGCGGCTGGAAACAAATCCTCGGCCTCGACGCCCTCGACCTCCTCCGCGATCCCAATCACCGCATGGTCTTCATCACCGCCGCACTCTACACCATGCCCCTCGCAGCTTTTTACCCCTACTGCGTCCGCCATCTCAAAGAACTCGGCGTCCCTGGCCCAACCGGAATCATGACTCTCGGTCAAATCACCGAGGTCCTCGTCATGATCGTCCTCGCCAACCTCATGACCCGCTTCCGTCTCAAATGGGTCTTCCTCTCCGGCATCGCCTTTGGCCTCCTGCGCTACCTCGTCTTCATGCTCGGCACTCCCTCATGGATCATCACCGGCATTGTCCTCCACGGACTCGCCTACACTCTCTACTTCATCACCACTCAAATCTACCTCGAAGACCGCATCCCAACCATCCAGCGCGCACGCGCCCAAGCACTCCTCACTCTTCTCTCTAGCGGCGTCGGCAACCTCGCAGGCTTCCTCGGTAGCGGCCTCTGGCTGGCCTATTGCGAAAAATCCAACGGCGGCCATGTTCCCTGGTCCACCTTCTGGGGCGGCCTCGCCCTCGCCACAGGCTTCGTCTTCCTCTTCTTCGCCCTTTTCTACAAAGGCCGTGGCCGCCATCTCGAAAATTCCTAAACCCCAATCCATCACACCATGTTCACCGGCCTCGTCGAATCCACCGCCTCCGTCCTCTACCTCGAAGAAAAAGGCCAAAGCGCCCGCCTCCTCCTCCACTCCCCCTCCCTCGCCCCTCAAGTCGCCCTCGGCGACAGCATCGCCATAAACGGCTGCTGCCTCACTGTCGCCGCCATCGACCTCCCCGCCGCCACCCTCGCCTTCGACCTCCTCGCCCAGACCCTCCGCGTCACCAGCCTCGGCGACCTCTGCCCTGGCTCTCTCGTCAACCTCGAACGCGCAATGCAAATCGGCGACCGCTTCGGTGGCCACTTCGTCCAAGGCCACGTCGACGCCACTGTCACCGTCCTCGAATGGTTGCCCCAAGGCCAGGACCACCAACTCACCGTCACCCTCCCCCCCGAACACCGCGGCCTAGTCATCCCCAAAGGCTCCGTCTGCGTAGACGGCATCTCCCTCACCGCCGCCGAAGTCACCCCCGACTCCATCACCTGCTGGATCATCCCCCACACCATCCAAATGACCCACCTCAAAACCCTCACCCCCGGCCGCCGCCTCAACATCGAGTTCGACATGCTCGGCAAATACGTCCAAAACCTCCTCACCGCCCGATCCTGAAAGCCAAACGACTGCAAACTACGCGGTCGTTGCCTCGTATCTTGGGGACGCCATGAATCCCCTCCTCGACTTCCACCGTCTCCAAACCCGCCGCCAGTTCTTCGGAGACACCGGCCTCCGCGCAGGCAGCATCGCCCTCGCCTCCATGCTTGGCCATGAGATGGCCTCCGCCAGCCAGCTCCAAGCCCCCCTCCCGGGCCTCCCCCACTTCGCCCCCAAAGCCAAGCGCCTCATCTACCTCCACATGAACGGCGCCCCCTCCCAGCTCGACCTCTGGGACCACAAACCCAACCTCTCCCAGCACTTCGACAAAGACCTCCCGGAAAGCATCCGCAACGGCCAGCGCATCACCACCATGACCAGCGGTCAGGCCCGC
The DNA here is from genome assembly GCA_029865835.1 of Verrucomicrobiaceae bacterium. Taxonomy (GTDB): domain Bacteria; phylum Verrucomicrobiota; class Verrucomicrobiia; order Verrucomicrobiales; family Verrucomicrobiaceae; genus JAGRPD01. Next base: position 13,205 of record JARXAL010000210.1, on the reverse strand, counting down.
CTCCCTGTCGCCCCCTCCATGTTCAAATTCACCCAGCACGGCAAATCGGGCCGCTGGGTCAGTGAACTCCTCCCCCACACCGCCAAAGTCGTCGACGAACTCGCCGTCATCAAATCCGTCCACACCACCGCCATCAATCATGACCCCGCCTGCACCTACGTCATGACCGGCTCCGAGGTCCCGGGCAAAGCCTCCATCGGCTCTTGGCTCTCCTATGGCCTCGGCTCCGCCTCCAACGACCTCCCCGCCTTCGTCGTCTTCACCCCCTCCTTCCCCGCCGCCAGCCAGGCCCAGGCCCTCTTCACCCGCATGTGGAGCAGCGGCTTCCTCCCCACCAAATTCACCGGCGTCGCTCTCCGCGGCCAGGGCGACCCCGTCCTCTACGTCAAAAATCCCCCCGGCGTCGACCCCTCCAGCCGCCGCGCCATGCTCGACGCCCTCGGCGAACTCAACCACCTCAACCACTCCCGCATCGGAGACCCCGAAATCCAAACCCGCATCGCTCAATACGAAATGGCCTTCCGCATGCAAACCAGCGTGCCCGAACTCACCGACCTCACCAAGGAATCCAAAACCACCCTCGACATGTACGGTGACGACGTCCACCGCCAGGGCAGCTTCACCCAGAGCGCCATCCTCGCCCGCCGCCTCATCGAGCGCGGCACCCGCGTCGTCCAAATCCTTCACCGCGGATGGGACCAACATAACAACCTCCCCAAACTCATCAAAGGTCAGGTCGACGACAGCGAACGCGCTTGCGCCGCCCTCATCATGGACCTCAAACAACGCGGTCTCCTGGAGGACACCCTCGTCGTCTGGGGCGGCGAATTCGGCCGCACCGTCTACTCCCAGGGCAACCTCACCAAAGACAACTACGGCCGCGATCACCACCCCCGTTGCTTCACCATGTGGATGGCTGGCGGCGGTGTCAAAGGCGGCATCGAATTCGGCGAAACCGATGACTTCTCCTACAACATCACCAAAGACCCCGTCCACATCAACGACCTCAACGCCACCATCCTCCACCTCATGGGCATCGACCACCGCAAGTTCACCTTCAAATTCCAAGGCCTCGACCAGCGCCTCACCGGCGTCGAAGACCACCACGTCATCAAAGGCATCCTCGCCTAACTCCTCGTCCTCGTCCTCGCCCTCCACCTACCCCATCGCCCCCCTCCCACGATGTCCCCCCGCCTCCTCCTCACACTCCTCCTGCTCACCGGCCCCACCCACGCCGCAGGCTCCCTCGACTTCAACCGCGACATCCGCCCTATCCTCTCCGACAACTGCTTCGCCTGCCACGGCTTCGACGCCAAAAAACGCAAGGCCGACCTCCGCCTCGACACTCCCGAAGGCGCCTATGCCGCCATCGACGGCACTTTCCCCATCAAACCCGGCGAAGCCCAATCCAGCACCATCATCCACCGCGCCCTCTCCACCGACGAGGACGAAGTCATGCCCCCACCCGAAACCAACAAAAAACTCACCCCCTCTCAAATCGAAACCCTCAAACGCTGGATCAACGAAGGCGCTGAATACAAAAAACACTGGAGCTTCGAACCTCCAGTCAAACTGCAGCCTCCCCAAATCCGAAATCCAAAATCCGAAATCCGAAATCCAATAGACAACTTCATCCAGGCCGAACTCCCCAAACACAACCTCTCCCCCGCCCCCGAAGCCTCCAAAGAATCCCTCATCCGCCGCGTCACCCTCGACCTCACCGGCCTCCCTCCCACCCTCCAGGAAATCGACGCCTTCCTCGCCGACTCCTCCCCGGACGCCTACGAAAAACTCGTCGCCCGCCTCCTCAAATCCCAGCGCTACGGCGAACACATGGGCCGCTACTGGCTCGACGCCGCCCGCTACGCCGATACCCACGGCCTCCACCTCGACAACGAACGCAGCATGTGGCCCTACCGCGACTGGGTCGTCCGCGCCTTCAATGACAACCTCCCCTTTGACCAATTCACCACCTGGCAACTCGCCGGCGACCTCCTTCCAAACGCCACCCTCGATCAAAAAATCGCCTCCGGCTTCAACCGTTGCAACGTCACCACCAGCGAAGGCGGCAGCATCAACGAAGAATTCGTCTTCCGCTACGCCGTCGACCGCACCGACACCACCGTCGCCGTCTGGCTCGGCCTCACCGCCGGCTGCGCCGTTTGCCACGATCACAAATTCGATCCCATCACGCAAAAAGAATTCTACCAGCTCTACGCCTTCTTCAATAGCGCCGCCGACCCCGCCATGGACGGCAACATCCTCCTCACCCCGCCCACCCTCCGCCTCAGCACCCCCGCCCAATCCAAACAACTCGCCGACCTCGATCAAAAAATCACCACGGTCCAATCCAAGATCCGCGACGCCCTCAAGACCCTGAACTACATCGACCCCGCCACCCTCACCCCACCTCCCCCCGTCGCCACCAGCGAAGTGGTCTGGTTCGAGGACGCCTTCCCCGCAGGCTCAGATCTCCAAACCGCCGGCGCCCCCACCGAATTCGTCATCCAGGAAACCGGCCCCGTCTTCAGTGGCAAAAAAGCTCTCAAACGCACCGCTACCGGCGTCGCCCAGGACTTCTTCACCAAGGGCCGCAACTTCACCGTCCCACCCAACGGCAAACTCAGCGTCCAGTGCTACCTCGACGAAAAAAATCCCCCCACTGCTGTCATGCTTCAATTCCACACCGCCGGCTGGAACCACCGCGCCGTCTGGGGTGAAGAAGGTGCCATCCCCTTCGGCCAGGTCCGCACCCCCGAACGCGTCAAAGTCGGCCCCCTCCCCGCCCTCGGCAAATGGACCAAACTCGAAGTCGACGCCGCCAAACTCGGCCTCAAACCCGGCGCCAAAGTCACCGGCTTCGCCTTCACCCAATTCAACGGCACCGTCTACTGGGACCACCTCGCCATGAGCTCCCGCGTCGATCCCGCCAAAGACCCCCAATGGTCCCTGCAAGCCTGGATCAAAGCCAACCAAGGCAAACGCGTCGCCGAACTCCCCGGCGATCTCCAAACCCTCGTGCGCGGCAAAAAAGCCGCCGAATGGCCCGCACCCGACGCCGCCCGCCTCAAAGACTGGTGGCTCGAAAACGAATACCAGGGCTCCCGCGAAATCATCGAAGGCATCGGCGCTCAAAAACTCGCACTAGAAGCCGAAAAGAAAGCCCTCGAAGACACCATCCCCGCCACCTTCATCATGGCAGATCTGCCCGAACCCCGCCCCAGTTTCATCATGGACCGCGGCCTCTATGACAAACCCACCACTCCCGTCAACCGCAACACCCCCGCGCTCTTCCCCCCTCTTCCCAACAAAGAAAACGCCTCCCGCCTCGACCTCGCCAAGTGGCTGGTAAGCCCCGAACACCCCCTCACCGCCCGCGTCGCAGTCAACCGCCTCTGGCAGCAATTCTTCGGCACCGGCCTCGTCAAAACCAGCAACGACTTCGGCTCCCAAGGCACCCCACCCACCCACCCCGAACTCCTCGACTGGCTCGCCGTTACCTTCCGCGAAGACGGCTGGGACATGAAAAAATTCGTCACCCGCATCGTCACCTCCCACACCTATCGCCAAAGCGCTCAATTCTCCCCCGAAAATCTCCAATCCGACCCCGAAAACAAGCTCCTCGCCCGCGGCCCCCGCTTCCGCCTCGATGCCGAAGTCGTTCGCGATCAGGCCCTCTTCCTATCCGGCCTCCTCTCCCCCACCATGGGCGGCAAAGGCGTCCGCCCCTATCAACCCGAAAACATCTGGGAACCCGTCGCTTTCGGCGGCAGCAACACCAAAAACTACATCCAGGATCATGGCGAATCCCTCTACCGCCGCAGCCTCTACACCTTCTGGAAACGCACCGCCCCGCCTCCTAACATGACTTCCTTCGACGCCCCCAATCGCGAAAGCTATTGCCTCCAGCGCGAACGCAGCAACACCCCCCTGCAGGCCCTCACTCTCATGAACGACATCCAGTTCTTCGAAGCCTCACGCGCCTTCGCCCAACGCGTCCTCACCACCACCCCATCCAATCCGGATCGCCTCACCAACCTCTTCCGCTCCGCCACCGGCCGCCACCCCGAACCCTCCGAACTCACCATCCTCGAACAAGCCCTCTCCAAACACCTCGCCAACTTCAAAACCCAACCCGAAGCAGCCCAACAAGCCATCACCTACGGCGAGTCCAAACCCGACCCCGCCCTCAACCCCTCCGAACTCGCCGCCTGGACCCTCCTCGCCAACCTCATCCTCAACCTCGACGAAGTCGTCACCAAAAGCTAACCGCGCTCCCACAACCGGGCACAGAGAACAGCGAACAGCGAACAAAATCCACCCACCTCTTCCCCTTGTGATTCGTTAATTCCCTGTAATCCTGCCCCATGTCCGCTGCTCTCGAAACCCCCACCGAACACACCGAAGAAATCAACGCCCGCATCCTCGCCGTCAGCGAAGACCGCGTGAAAGGTTTCCTCCAACACCCTTTCCAATTCATCGCCGAAGAAAGCGGCGTCGACTTCGACACCGTCGTCGAGCGCATCCGCGCCATGCTCAACGCCGGCGTCATCCGCCGCGTCCGCCAAACTCTCCTCGCCAACAAACTCGCCGAAGGCGCCCTCGTCGCCTGGAAAGTCCCTGCCGACAAACTCGAAGCCGCCTTCGAATTCCTCTTCAAACAGGATCCCTTCAGCGGCCACGTTGTCCTCCGCTCCACCGACCGCGAAATCAGCGGCAGCGACTTCCGCCTCTGGACCACTCTCAAAGTCCCCCAGGACCGCAACATCAACGACCACTGTGATGTCCTCAAACGCCTCATCGGCGCCGAAGACTACTACACCATGCAGGCCCACGGCATCTTCGCCCTCGGCGTCGGTCACGTCCGTCGCAAATCCATGGAACCCGGTGAAAAAGCCGATGTCCCTGCTGTCATGATGACCACCAACATCGCCGACCTCGACGCCGAAGAGTGGAACATCCTCCTCCATCTCAAAGGTGACCTCACCGCTGACGAAATCGGCCCCGAACCCTGGTTAGGCCGCGCCCAAGCCGCAGGCGTCTCAATGGAAAAATTCTGCGAAGTCGCCAAACGCCTCGACTCCAAAGGCGTCATCGGTCGCTTCTCCACCTTCCTCGAACACGTCAAGCCCAGCGCCACCGGCGTCCGCGTCACCCGCTTCAACGCCCTCTTCCACTGGAAAGTCCCCAAAGGCATGGAGGAACGCGCCGGCGGTGAAGTCGGTCGTCACCCCATCATGACCCACGCCTACTGGCGCGAAGGCGGCGAACGCTTCGCCAATGTCAACATCATGGGCGTCATCCACGGCACCGACAAAGAAACCGTCCTCACCCACAAAGCCGCCATCGACAAACACCTCGTCGACTCTGGCATCCCCGTCGAATACACCAACGTCTTCTGGGGCGGCCGCAGCGAGATCAAACCCAGCGAGATCTCCCCCATCATCTTCAACGAATGGCACGCCAAATGGAAAGACATCCCCGGCCCCGTCATCTAAAGTAGCACAGGTTTTGCCTCCGGCTAACCTGTCCCCAAAGTAGCACAGGTTTTGCCCCCGGCTAACCTGTCCCCCCATCACTTAAAGTAGCACAGGTTTTGCCTCCGGCTAACCTGTCCCCCCATCACTTCCAAAGTATCAATCACTCCCCAAGTGATCCCAAAGTAGCACTCACTCTCCGAGTGACGAGCCCCCCAGCTCATGTTACCTCTGCGCCTCCCACCGTCGCATCGCCACCACCCGCTACCCGACCATGCCTGCCATCCTCCCCCCTGCCTTCCCCACCACCCCCGAAGACAAAAACGCCGAAGAATCCTACCGCTGCGAAGTCGATGACCGCCACCTCATCAGTGGCCCCAACCGCCGCCTCAAAGAACTCAGCCTCCTCTTCAAAGTCGTTCGCGACTTCTTCAACGGCTTCCGCGGCCTCCACTTCGTCGGCCCCTGCATCACCGTCTTCGGCTCCGCCCGCTTCAAAGAAGACCACCCCTCCTACCAGCTCGCCCGCCAAATGGGCGCCGCCATCGCCAAACTCGGTTTCACCGTCATCACCGGCGGCGGCCCCGGCATCATGGAAGCCGCCAATCGGGGCGCCAAAGACGCCAACGGCCGCTCCGTCGGCTGCAACATCGAACTCCCCTTCGAACAATCCCATAACCCCTACCTCGACAAGTGGGTGACGATGAAATACTTCTTCGTCCGCAAGGTCCTCATCCTCAAATACAGCTATGGCTTCGTCATGATGCCCGGCGGCTTCGGCACCATGGATGAAATGTTCGAGTCCCTCACCCTCATCCAAACCGGTAAGATAAAGAACTTCCCTGTCGTCGTCATGGGCACCGAGTTCTGGGCTCCCATGAAACCCTTCCTCGACCACATGGTCCAATGCGGCACCATCAGCCCCGGCGACATCGACCTCATGCTCTTCACCGACTCCATCGATGAAGCCATCGATTACCTCACCCACCGCGCCGTCAAACAATTCGGCCTCAGACGCCACTGCATCCCCGTCAGCAATCCCCTCCTCGGCGAAAAAGGCCTCGACCGCTAAATCGACATTCGCGAGTCAGATAACCAGCCACTCCAGATGATTAACTTAGGCTAATCATTAAGAACCTCTACAACTTGTCATTAAAATGTAAGTTATTTATGATAATTATATTGATTGTTCCCTAGTCAACTCCATATTGTCGGCCTTCACCCATGAAGGACGCCTCTCTAACCCTCAGTTCAGGCTTGCGCCTTTGCTACGCCGAATTCGGCGATCCCCAGGGCGTCCCCACCTTCTACTTCCACGGCTGGCCCTGCTCTCGTCTCCACGCCTGGACCATGCACGAAGCCGCCCTCAAACAAAGCATCCGACTCATCTGCCCCGACCGCCCCGGACTCGGCCTCTCCGACGACCATCCCGAACGCCAACTCCTCGACTGGCCCCCTGTCATCGAAGAACTCGCCCACCACCTCGGCTGGGAAAAATTCCACATCATCGGCGTCTCCGGCGGCGGTCCCTACGCCCTCGTCTGCGGCGCCCCACCCATCGGCGAACTCGGCACCCAGGACCTCTTCTGGATCTATCGTCTCCTCATCCGCCTTCGAAAAGTCAGCACCATCGCCCTCGGCCTCGTTCTAGGCTTCGGCGCCGAACTCGCCTCCAAACGCCAGCACGACTTCCCCCTCCGCAATCTCGTCGGTCTCCTCTCCCCCAGCGATCAAGCCTCCCTCCAAAACCCAGGCCACTTCAATACCATGGCCCTCAGCTTCCGCCACGCCGTCCGCAATGGCACCCGCGGCCTCATCACCGACGCCGACATCTACCTCAATCCCTGGAACTTCCGCTTCTCTGACATCACCATCCCCGTCCGCTTCTGGCACGGCAAACAAGATCGCAACATCGCCTGGACCTACGCCGAAAAAATCGCCAACCAAATCCCCAACGCCATCACCCACTGGTTTGACGACGAAGGCCACTACTCCCTTCCCGTCAACCAGGCCCCCAACATCTTCGCCCAAGTCCTCGCCGCCCATCCTACCGATGCGTTCCCCTCTTGGCTCAACGCCCAAGTCGGTTAGGGAAATTTAAAAAGAGAAGTGGTCGTTGAGTTGCTTTAATCTCCCTCGTGCCTCCCCTCTCCCGCCGCAGCTTCCTCCAAACCTTCACCGCCGCCACCTTCGCGCTCGGCCCTGGCACCGCCGCCTACTCCGCCGGTTGGGAACGCCGCCGCCCCATCCTCAATCGCACCCAACTCCCCTGCCCCCACCTCAAAGAATCCCAACGCGGCCTCACCATCCTCCATCTCTCCGACCTCCATGTCGATGACTGGACCCCCACCATCGCCCTCGAACGCGCCGCCCAACTCGCCCACGAAACCCAGCCCGACATCATCGTCCTCACCGGCGACTTCATCACCTCCCGCGCTGACAAACTCCTCCCCGCCACTCAAGCCCTGCGCTCCTTGAAGGCCCCACTCGGCATCTTCGCCTGCCTCGGCAACCACGACGTCTGGCACGGCTCCCGCCGCATCGCCTCCGACCTCCAGCAACTCGGCATCCGCACCCTCATCAACGAATCCATCCGCCTCCAAGCCCCCGGCGGCCCCCTTTGGATCACCGGCCTCGACTCCGCCTGGGCTGGCCACCCCAACCCCAAATCCGCCCTGCGCCATTGGAACCCCGCCGAACCAAACATCCTTCTCTTCCACGAACCCGACGCCGCCGACAGCCTCGCCTCCCAAAACCTCGCCGCCGTCCAACTCGCCGGACACACCCACGGCGGCCAGGTCCGCGCCCCCTTCATCGGTGCCATCGAAACCCCCCACCTCGGCCACAAATACATCCTCGGCTACCACCGCGTCGGCGACATCCATCTCCACGTCAACCCCGGCCTCGGCACCATGGGCGTCCCCTTCCGCTTCCTCTGCCCCCCCGAACTCACCCTCCACACCCTCGTCCCAGCGTGACCAAAAATTCCCGCATTTTCGCTACCCAAAATCCCCCCCAAATGTAACACGTGTCAATGCCTTCTAACCTCAATTCAGCTCAACCTCCGCGACTCCTCAAACTCGGCCGATTCGCCCTCCTCTGCCTCTTCGGGATCGCCACCACAGCCTTCACCGCCTGGGCCTTCGGCGCCCTCCGCTTCGACTTCCCCTACTTTAAGTCCATCTCCCCCTGGGCCTTCCTGGTCCTCATCGTCGGCATCGTCCTGCTCACCCGCAGCCTCTGGAAAGCCCTCGCCCTCACCGCCGTCGCCTGCTCCCTCGTCCTCGCCTGGTGGTCCACCCAAACCCCTCGCAACGACCGCCAATGGCAGCCCGATGTCGCCCAACTCGCCTGGGCCGAAATCAACGGCGACGAAATCACCCTCCACAACGTCCGCAACTGCGACTACCGCTCCCCCACCGACTTTACCCCACGCTGGGAAACCCGCTCCGTCCGCCTCTCGCAGCTGACTGGCGTCGACATGTTCATCAACTACTGGGGCTCCCCCTGGATGGCTCACCCCATCGTCAGCTTCCAGTTCGCCGACGCCCCGCCCATCTGCTTCTCCATCGAAACCCGCAAAGAAGTCGGCGAAAAATACTCCGCCATCGGCGGCCTCTACCGTCAATACGAACTCACCTACATCGCCGCCGACGAACGCGACGTCGTCCGCCTCCGCACCAACTACCGCAAAGGCGAAGAATCTTACCTCTACCGCACCAAAATCTCGCCCGAACGCGCCCGCGAACGCTTCTTGGAATACCTCTCCAACCTCAACCAAATGCGCGACCAGGCCCGCTGGTACAACGCCATCACCACCAACTGCACCACCGCCATCCGCTCCCAACATCCCAAAGCCGAACGCCTCCCCTTCGACTGGCGCCTCCTCGTCAACGGCAAGGGCGACGAAATGCTCTACGAACGCAAAATGATCGCCACCGACGACCTCCCCTTCCCCGAACTCCGCTCCCGCGCCCTCATCAACCCCGCCGCCCAAGCCGCCGACCAATCCCCCGACTTCTCCAAACTCATCCGCCAAAACCGCCCCGGCTTCCCACAAAACTAACCCCACCCTTGCAAGACCCCCCACTCCTGGCGTGAAATAACCCCATGCCCCTCGCTTCGTCCTCGTCCTCGTCCTCGTCCTCGCCCCATCTTCCATCTTCCATCTCCCTTCTCCGGCGCGCCAGCGCCCTCCTCCTCCCCATCTTCGGCGCCCTAGCGCCCCTCCTCGCCGCCGACTTCCCCGAGCCCACCCCCGACACCCTCGGCAACCGCATGCTCCAGGGCTACCTCGAACGCAAAGTCGCCACCATCGAAAAGGCAGGCTCCCTCGCCCCCTTCACCACCGCCGACCAGTGGACCACCCAAAAAGCCGAAGCCCGCCACCAGCTCTTCGACATGCTCGGCCTCCACCCCCTCCCCGAGCGCACCCCCTTAAACCCCACCATCACCGGCACCCTCGACGCCACCGACGTCCTCGTCGAACGCCTCCACTTCCAGTCCCGCCCCGGCCTCTACGTCACCGCCAACTTCTACAAACCCAAAACCCCCTCCGAAAAACCCCTCCCCACCATCCTCTACCTCTGCGGCCACGGCGTCATGAAGGAAAAGGGCATCAGCTTCGGCAACAAAACCGCCTACCACCACCACGGCCTCTGGTTCGCCCGCAACGGCTACACCTGCCTCACCATCGACACCCTCCAGCTCGGCGAAATCGAAGGCGAACACCACGGCACCCACCACCTAGGCAAATGGTGGTGGCTCTCCCGCGGCTACACCCCCGCCGGCGTCGAAGCCTGGAACAGCATCCGCGCCCTCGACTACCTCGAATCCCGCCCCGAAGTCGACCCCAAACGCATCGGCGTCACCGGCCGCTCCGGCGGCGGCGCCTACTCCTGGTGGATCGCCGCCCTCGACGACCGCATCGCCTGCGCCGCACCCACCGCCGGCATCACCGACCTCCGCAACCACCTCGTCGACGGCTGCATCGAAGGCCACTGCGACTGCATGTTCCAGGTCAACACCCACCGCTGGGACTACGACCGCCTCGCCGCCCTTGTCGCACCCCGACCCCTCCTCATCTGCAACACCGACGACGACCGCATCTTCCCCCTCGACGGCGTCACCCGCCTCTACCAAAGCACCCGCCGCCTCTACAAACTCCTCGGCAAAGAAGACCAGATCGGCCTCCACATCGCCCAGGGCCCCCACAAAGACACCCAGCCCCTCCACATCGGCGCCCAGCACTGGTTCAACCGCCACCTCCAGAGCGCCGACCTCATGCACACCACCAGCATGCCCGCCACCAAAACACTCACCCCAGCCGACCTCCGCGTCTTCGGCAAAGACCTCCCCCCAGACCAGCTCAACACCACCATCGACCACACCTTCGTCCCCGCCGCCCCCGCCCCCGAAGTCCCCGCCGACCGCGCCGCCTGGGACAAACAAACCGCCACCTGGATGCACGCCCTCCAGACCAAAGTCTTCGCCGCCTGGCCCACCGACCTCCCCGCCCCCGATTTGCAGAAAGTCTCCTCCATGGAGCGCGACGGCGTCCGCATGACCACCTTCGACTTCGAAAGCGACGCCCCCTTCCGCCTCCGCCTCCACCTCACCCACCGCGCCGGCCTCCGCCCCCAGGACCTCGACCTCGCCGTCTTGAACGTCCTCGACCAGCCCGGCTGGGACCAATTCTGCAACACCTACCACACCCGCTTCGGCAAACTCATCGAATCCTATCCCCTCGTCAAAAAAGACGACACCGCCTTCGAGTCCGAACAGAAAATGTTCGCCGCCAACCCCTGGGCCATGATCTACTTCAGCCCCCGCGGCATCGGCCCCACCGCCTGGGAAGGCAGTGAAAAAGCCCAGACCCACCGCCTCCGCCGCTTCCCCCTCCTCGGCGAAACCCTCCACTCCACCCAGACCTGGGACATCCGCCGCGCCCTCCAAAGCATCCGCCAAATCGCCGGCTTCGAAACCACCCGCCTCTGGGCCACCGCCGAACGCACCCAGGCCGTCAACACCCTCCTCTCCTCCCTCTTCGAAGACGAAGGCCAACTCGACCGCCTCGACCTCCACCACCTCCCCCCCACCCTCACCACCAGCGAAGCCCACTACTTGAACATCCTCAAAACCCTCGACCTCCCAGCCGCCGTCGCCCTCGCCGCCACCCGCACCAAAACCATCCTCTACACCAACGAAGACAATTCCCCCTGGACCTACCCCCAATCCACCCTCAAATCCCTCACCCTAGAAAAAAACCTCCAACTCCGCCAACTCCCCCCACCCGAAAAATGATCATTTCCTCCACCCAGGATGATCTCATAAGTCCCCTCAGGGCGTCTCAAATCATCCTTTCCATGCGGAAGCCCCGACTTTAGAATCCCTGAGTCAAAGAGCTTGGCAGCTTATGAAGCTTCTCGCATTTCGCTTCGCAAAATTCATCGCTATCTTAATCATCGCGTTAAGTGCTGCTTGGCTCCTCTCAGCTGGATACGCGACAGCAAAGACACTCATCGTTGGTTGGAACACCCGCGAAACAATATCCGCCGGCAGAACAATCGACCTGCATAGCACCGACCAAGGCGATCAAGCGTTATTGAATACTATCCCACGTGTGGAAGGCCTACGCTTAAACGATGTCTGGTTAGTAGAATCTAAAACCACCACCAAATTCACCTTCTCCGACCGAACAGAGACAACACAGACGGCCTATCTTTTGTGCCGCTATCAAATCACGGATCCCAAATTGGCAGGCCAAGCCCAGAAAGACCTAAAGGCTTCCTTTGGTTGGCGACTCAAATACAATACCCGACCAGACGCCGCTCTGGATTACGCTCCATGGTGGCCCCAGGTCGGTGCCACCGTGGCCCCTTGGGTAACCAACAGAAGCTTGGAACGCATGATCGTCACTCCAAACCAACCAGAACAAGCCTTTCAAGCCTATACCCTTTCCAACAGCGGTGCCGCCATCGAGGCCAACTTCTTTGAGCAACTCAATCACCCGTGACTGCGGTGCAACCTGTATTATCGACCCGCTCTGCAGTCCCTTCTTGATGACACCTCCAAAACGACTCCCCATAAGTCACCAACACTCATCAGCTCCACCGCCCCATTCACTCCGCATCAAGCCGCTTGAGGATCTTCCGAGCCAACGGCTCCTTAATCTCACCATGCCGCGGAACAGTCTCCGTCACCCCATTCTTCGGATTGATCCAGATGGAATGGCTACCACCTTCACGCTTCAAAAAGCAGCCGGCAATCCGAAGTCGTCTCTCCAAATCCCTGCGCTTCATCCCACAAGAATTTTCTCTTGAATGGCATCCTCCGGAAGGCCTCGAAGACAATCCGAACGACGATCCTCCAACAGCAACTCAATCGCTTCGACCAAACTCTGCCTCGTCTCCTCAAGCGTTTCACCCTGCCCGTTAGCCCCAGGCACCTCGGGACAAATTGCCCAATAACCACCCTCCGGTGCAGGCTCAATGATCGCAGTGAATTCCGATTTCATAAGCCCACTTTACTCGAAAGCCCAACTCGCGCGAGTTTTTTACCTCCTCCCCAAAATCCCCCTTTCACCACTCTTCCCCGCCATCCCATCCGCTCCTCCCCATTCGTGCCCTACGCGTCATTCGTGGTCTCCCCAGCCACGTAGCCGCCTCTCCACTCTCCACACTCCCCACGCCCCCCCGCCACCCCCCCCCCCCCCCCCCCCCCCCCCCC
>JARXAL010000137.1 GCA_029865835.1 Verrucomicrobiaceae bacterium | reverse complement strand
GGAGGTGCGCGGGCTGGTGGCGGTGACGGGGGACGTGGGGTGGGGGATTGGGGATGTGAGGGGTGGGGAGTGGCGGGGGGTGGAGGATGGGTGGTTGAGGTTCAAGGCGAGTGAGTTGGCGGAGCCGGTGAGGGTGTGGCTGCCGAGGACGGTGGGGTGGGTGGCGAAGGGTGGGCGGGTGGATGGGGCGATGCAGGGGAAGTGGGCGGTGCGGGCAGCGGGCGGGTCGTGTTTTTGTTGTGATGAGTTGGGCATGAAGGGGGATGGGTGGATGGCGAAGACGAGGTGGGCGGGGGAGGTGGTGATGAAGACGGAAGCGGTGGCGGAGTGGCGGCGGACGGGGAAGGCGGGTTCGATGGTGTATGCGGGGCCGGATGGGATGGGGGGATTTGTGGTGGTGAATCCGGGCGAGTTGCCGGGGCAGACGTGGGCGGTGCGGGCGGGTGGTGTGGTGGGGACGAGCTCGATCGATCAGTCGATGGGTTTACCGCTGATGCTGCCGGAGAAGGTGCGGATGGATTTTTGGTTGAAGACGGATGGAGCGCGGCCGCAGTTTCGATGGAAGATCCGGAGGGAGGGACAGGGAGTGGAGGTGGGGACGCTGATGGAGGAATTGGTGGGGCTAGGAGAGGGTCGGGCGAAGCGATTGGGGACGCTTTTTGAGAAGGTGGTGATGGTGACGGTGTGTGTGGATTTTGCTGCAAGGGAGGCGGTGGCTTTTGATGCGACGGGGAAGGAGTGGGGGCGGTGGAAGGTGCGCGGGGTGATGAAGAAGGTGAGCGCGGGAAAGGGAGGGTTGTTTGGGGCGTTGGCTGGGGCGATTGCGAAGGGGATGGTGCGGTCGGCGACTGGGAACAGTCAGACCAAGGAGGCGGAGATCGAGAACGGGTTGGTGTTGACGAATTTGGGGGCGGATTTGGTAATGGAGCGGTTGCTGGTGCGGGAGTGGAATTGGAAGGCACCGATGGCGCGTCCGATGGATCGGTCGTTTGTGGAAACGCTGGGCGGGGTGGTGCATTCGGGGCAGGTGACGGCTTTGAAGGAGGGTCGGGTGGTGGTGAAGGGTGATGGAGGAGCGGTGGAGCTGGCTTTGGATGAGGTAGCGTGGGTGAGGGTGGCGGCGATGAAGGGGGAGAAGACGGTGGCGAAGGTGGAGCGCGCGCCTTTGGAGGAGTCGGTGGTAGTGAGGTGTGAGGATGGCTCTTTTTTTCGGGGGCAAATGGTGGGGGGTGATGCAGACGGGGTGCGGGTGAAGACGGTGATGGATGAGGCGCCGTGGGAGGTGGCGATGGCGGGAGTGAAGCGGTTGCAATGGGTGGTGCCGGAGCCGATGGCGGGGCCTGCGACGGGGAAGGTGGGGCAGTTTGATGTGTGGGAGCGAGGCAAGGTGATGACGAGGGGGCGATGGGAGCCGGGTGAGGGGGTGGTGCCGCGCTGGCGGGTGGATGGAGGAGATGTGGCGGTGCCGATTCAAGGGAGCGGAGAGTGGACGATTCGACGGTCGACGGCGGTGGGTTCGAATGGGGGGATGCTGCCGGGATTGGCGCATTTGGACACGGGCGAGATGGTGCCGGCGGAGGTGGTGACGTGGTCCAAGGAGGGCGTGGTGGTGCGGTCGTTGGTTGCGGAGGATGGGGAAGCGTCGCGTTTTCCAGCGGAGCGGGTGATTGCGCTTGAGTTGGCGGGTCAGGGGTTGAAGGCGCGAGGGTTGGAGGATCCGGGGTGGGTGGTGGTGCGGGGAGGCGAGAAGGGGGCGAAGTTGGATCGTGCAGCGGGCAAGGTGGAGATGGAATCGGGCTCGCTGGTGGGGCATGGGTCGTTTTTGCAAGGGAGTCAGTTGAGTTTCAAGGTGGAGAGTGATGAGTCGTATGGAGCGCTGCGGGTGAGGTTGTTTGCGGATGGGTTGCAGGAGAAGTCGGCCAATCTAGCGCTGCTGATCATGCGCAGTGGGAACACGGTTTACTGCGGGGTCGAGGATCCGAAGCGTCCAGGGCAGATGCGGGGGAACACGAATCGGGTACCGATCGAGTATGAGAAGCCGTATGTGTTGGGGATCAGTTGGTCGAATTTGAAGGTGGAGACATTTGTGAATGGGGCGCCGGCGATGACGCATGCGCTGACGGATGCGACGCGATCAGGGACGGGAATTTTGATTGAGCCGACGGGATTGTGGGGGAACTCGGTGCAGTCGCAGAAGGTGAGCGAGGTGCGTTTGGAGGGAGCGATCGGAGCGAGGTCGCGACCGACGATGGATGGCGAGACGAAGACGTGGGCGTTGCAGGTGCCGAGGCGGATGACGGAGGATCGGCCGCGGCATTTGCTGATGGCGAAGAGTGGGGATGTGCTGAGGGGAACCGTGGAGGCGATGGATTCGCGCCGGGTGACGTTGCGTTCGGGATTAGATGTGCTGGAGGTGTCGAGAGAGCGGGTGGCGTTGATGGTGATGCCGGTGGGAGAGAAGAAGGTGGAGGCGAAGGTGGCGCCGGCGAAAGTGGAAGGGTCGGCGATGTGGGTGACGACAGCGGACGGGGGGCGATTTCGGTTGGGGGTGACGGGGTTGGGGCCGGAGTGGGTGGAAGGGGTGTCGCCGGTGCTGGGGAAGTGCCGGGTGCGGGCGGGGGTGGTGCAGGAGTTGACGAATCAGGGGAAGGTGGACAAGACGGGGCCGTTTGAGGGGTGGGCTTTTGAGGCGGCACCGGAGCCTGTGCTGCCGACGACCGAGGAGGGTGAGGGATCGAGTTTGAAGGGGCAGGCGGCGCCGGGGTTTGATTTGGAGTTGGTGGCTGGGGGGCGATTCAAGATGGAGGAGACGAAGGGACAGGTGGTGGTGTTGGATTTTTGGGCGTCGTGGTGCGGGCCGTGTTTGAAGGCGATGCCGGAGGTGATTGAGGTGATGAAAGCGTTGCCGAAGGAGAAGGTGCGAATGGTGGGGGTGAATCAGGGGCAGGCGAAGGCGGAGGTGAAGACGTTTTTGGAGGCGAGGGCCTGGGACTTGGAGGTAGCGTTGGATTTGGATCAGAAGGTGGGCGGACTTTTTGGGGTGAAAGGGATCCCACATACGGTGGTGGTGGGGCCGGATGGGAAGGTGGCGTGGGTGAGCACGGGATACTCGGCGACGATGGCCAAGGAATTGAGCGAGGTTGTGCGGAAACTGCTTCCATGAACGTAATGGTGAGACGAGGTGACTGAGAGATGATGAAACAAGCCCATCCAATTGACCCCAAACTGCGCCGAGTGAGATGCGGCGTGGTGATGGCGTTGATGTGGGGATGTGTTTTGGGGACGGGGGAGGCGGATGGTGAAGAAAAGAAAGAGAAGGAGAAGGAAAAGGTCGTGCTGGAGGCGGCGGAGGAGAAGGCGTTGAGAGGTTTTGTGGAGAAGTTGAAGACGGCGAAGCAGGGGCTCTATGAAGAGGGCATGAAGGCGTTGGTGAAGTCGGTGAGAGAGGTGGTTGGGGTGGATGAAGCGGTGGCGACGGCGCTGAATGCGGCGGGCAATGAGGCGGTGGTTGAGACGATGAAGGGTTGGGATGAGAAGGCTTATGAGTGGCTGTCGCCGTATGTGGGGCGGTCGGGGAATTCGATTCGGGAGATGGCGAGGTGGCCGGTGGATCAGATTGCAAAATCGCCGGGAGTGGAGGGCGTGGTGCCGCCGGATGAGCAGGGCGTGTGGAAGACTTTTTTGAAGAAGTCACTGACTGCGGAGCAATGGGGGAAGTGGGAGGAGAAGTTGAAGCGGGATGTGGCGGAGTTGAAGCAACGGACGGAAGAGCATGTGGCGTTTTCGGCGGACAATCAGCGACCCAACATGGAGGCGGAGATGGAACTGGTGGTGGCGGACATAACGAATACGCTGAGGCTGCCGGAAGAACGGGTGGCGGGTTTGAAGAAGCTGGCGGAGGAAGCGATTGGGAAGACCGTTGAGGTTTGGAAGAAGGAGGGAATGGAGGCGATGATGAAGATGGATCGCGAGCGCCGGGAGATGGTGATTGGGAATGGCAACTCGGGGTGGCGATTTGGAGAAGAGGATCTGCTGCCGCAGGAGCAGGAGTGGTGGAAGGCGGGGCTGGCAGCGCTGTTGACGAAGGAAGAGGCGAAGCAGATTCGGGTGGCGGGAGAGCAACGGCGGGAGCGGCGTTTGATGGCGGTGCAGCGCGCGATTTTGCAGGTGATGGATGAGGGGGTGGCTTTGACGACGGCGCAGCGCAAGGAGGTGCTGCCGATGCTGGTGCCGGTGGCGGAGAAGTTGATTGGTCAAATGCGGCGCTACTACAACATGGATCCGTTCACGGTGGCGACGGTGTTGAGGGATCCTGGATTGAAGGAGGCGAAGGAAAAACTGGAGTTGAGGTTGGTGCCGGAGCAGCGGGCGGGATTTGAACGGTTCATGAATCCCGAGCGGTATGCTGGCGGGGAAGATGAAGAGAACGGGGAGGTGAGTCGTGAGCCGGCGCCAGCGACGGAGGAGGAGCTGGAGGCGTTGCTTTCGGCGGAATTGATCAAGCGATACGAAAAGGTGCGGGAGACGAAGATGGTGGAGATGAAGACGCATTTGGAGGACTTGGAGCGGCAGGCGGGACTACGGGAGGAACAGCGTTTGGAGTTGTCTTTGGCGGCGGTGGGGGCGGTGCAGGAGAGTTTGCGCGAGGTGAGGCAGCAGTTGGGGAGTTGGCTGCGGCAGTCGGTGGCCAACACGCCGAACGAGGTGGTGAGGCAGCGATTGGCGAGTTTGGGGTCGGCCGGGTTTGGCAATGATCCAGCGGCGTTGAGATCGGGACTGTGGGGAGGGGCGCTGGATCGATTGCTGGATGAAGAGCAGCGGGGGCGATGGGATGGGGCGGAGGCAGATCGGGAAAAGGAACTGAGGGAGGCGCAATTGCTGCTGGTGCTGAGCGAGCTGGATCAGCAGTTGGCGCTGACTTCAGAGCAGGCGGCTTTTTTTGAGGGGCAACTGAAGCGGATCCTGGTCGAGTATGCGGAGGATTTGGATGAGTACAATGGAGCGAGGCAGTGGCATCTGCATGCGTACAGTTTGTTGACGCCGGTGATGGGGGTGCCTGAGGAGGAGATGAAGAAGCAGCTGAGTGCGGGGCAGATGGACCTGTGGGTGACGAAATCGGAAAGCCAGGTGAAGCACTATTGGGATGGGGTGAAGCGCAAGCATGAGGCGCGCGAGAAGGCGAAGGCTGAGGCTGCGAAAAAGGCTAAGGAGGTGAAGTCGTGAAGGTGTTGAAGGGACATGGGAGGGGTTGGGTCGTGATGGGGTGGTTGTTCTTGCTGGGAGGCAGTTTGGGTGCTGTGGATGGGGCGATGGAGTTGGTGTGGCGGAGTGGTGAGAAGCTGCCTGGGAAAGTGATTCGGGCAGGGGCGGAGAGTGTTTTTTTCCAACCGGAGGTGGACACAGTGCCGGGATTGTTTCCGGAGGCGGCGGAGATTCGATTGGACCATGTGGAAGAGGTGAGGATGAAGGAAGACGAGGGGACGGAGCGAACCGAGCCTTTTTGGATGAGACTGCATGATGGGAGTCGTTTGCTGGTGGATGTGGTGGGGCTGGAAGGAGGGTGGTTGAAGGTGAAGAGTGCGGTGTTAGGTGAGGGTGCGAAGGTGAAGCTGGCGGATGTGGCGTCAATGGAGCGAGCGCGGGGGGAGGGGGTGATCTTTTTTGGGGCGGGACATGAAGTGCGGTGGACCGAGAGTCCCAGAGTGGAGGCGTCTCAGGCGGTGGAGAGTGGGGATCCGTTTGATGGAGAGGCGGCGCCTGTGGCACCGCGGGTGCTGAAGGTGAAGCGGAGTCGGCAAGCCAAGAGCAGCGAACCGGGCCAGGTGCTGCGGCTTTGGCAACGCGTGCCGGAGGGAGGTTTGCGGACGATGAGTTGGGCGAGTTCGCTGAGTGCGACGTTGCCTGAGGCGGTGGTGAAGGACTTGCCGAAGCGGATGAGGGTGGATTTGAGATTGCGTGCGGAGGGATCGCCTCGATTTGCGATGGGGCTGGTGGCGCACGGGACGGAGCTGAGGGTGGAGACGTGGGAAGATCGATTGGTGTTGCGTGAGGGGGATCGATTTCAGGTGGTGACGATGCCGATGTCGGCGGAGAAGAAGTCGATTGGGGTGACCGTTTTATGGGACACAGAGACGCATGAGGCCCGGTTGTTGGATGAGTCCGGGGTGGAGAAGGCGAGGTTGATGGCGGGAGGGCAAGAAGAAGGGAAGCGGCTGATGCAGAAGGAGGTGGATCCTTTTGCGGTGGATGGAAACGGGGTGAGCAAGGAGATGCCGCCGGGTGTGACGGTGGAGAATTTGGGGACGGATTTGACGGTGGAGGCGCTGAATGTGATGGGATGGGGAGGGCAGATGCCGGAGCGTTCGATGGGACACGGGGCGGCGTTTGCCGAGTTGATGAGTGGTCGAGTGGTGCGAGGGAATTGGGTGTCAGTGAAAGGCGGGAAGGCGGTTTTTCAGGGGGAGGCGGGCACTGAAGCGATTGAGGTGCCGATCACGGATTTGGCTCGGATTGAGCCGGGGATGAAGCGAGTGAAGGTTGGGTTGGAGGACAGGGAGAAGAGAGAGGTTGAGGTTTTTTCTCAGGATGAGGAGTGGCTGAGGGGCAGGTTTTTGGGGATCGAAGAAAAGGGTCTGACAGCTGAATTGAAGTTGGAGCACGGGTCGTTTCGAAATGGATGCGGATTGATGATGGCAGTGCTGCGCAATGTGGTTTGGGAGGGTAGGGCGGAACTCCAACCGCAGGCGACGTTTCCGGAGCGGTTGCAGGTGGGGGTGGCGTGGGTGCGAGGTCGATTGGTGGCGGCGAATGAGGCGCTGCCGAGGTGGCTTTTTGATGGAGCGGTGGAGGCGGTGAGGTTGAATCCACAGTGTGCGGCGGTGATTGAACGAGATCCGAAAGTGATTGATGCCAAGCATGGCGAGATGGTGCCTGGAAACGCGTTTTTGGTGCTGAAGAGCGGGGAGGTGATGGCGGCGAGGGTGGATGATTTGAGTCGAACGGGGGTGAAGTTTTTGGCGCCCGGGGTGGTGCCGATGACGATGGCCAAGGCTCAGGTGCGAGGCATTTTGATCCCAAGTGGGACGATCGCGACGAAGGGGTTTGTGGATCCGGGTTGGCGTCAATTGCGAGGTGCGAACGTGATCTTGGGCGAGGGGGAGCGTTCGGAGATTTTGCTGGAGCCTGGTCATGCGTTGGGGCATGCGGCGATGATGGAAGGGGATGGCGTTGACTTCACGCTGAAGGAAGCGGGTGGGGAGGCGGAGGCCAATGGCGTGGCGGGAGTGCGACTGACGTTGTTTGCGAGGAACCTGGAGGCGGGCGAGAAAAGTTTGCGTTTGTTGGTGGCGTTTGTGGGGGAGGAAATTTATTGTGGGGACGAGGCGGGCGATGGGCAGATGCGACATCAGGGGCAGGTGATGAAGTCGGGGTCGGAGGCGAAGGTGCAGGTGCGGGTGTATTCGGACCGGGCGCTGGTGAGGGTGAATGGCATTGAGGTGGTTAACGTGCCCTTGGAAGAAGGGGTGAAGGTGGGGTCGGGATTGATTTTGGAGCCTGGGGAGTTGTGGGGCAATGCGGCGCAGTCGATCCGAGTGGCGGGTTTTGAGGCGAAGCGTTCGATGGATCGGGGTCGGGTTCCCCAGGTGGAAGAGGAGGTGAGGCGTCAGATTTTGACCATTCCACGATCGCGTTCGAATGAGTTGCCAGAGCAGGTGTTGATTGCATCGACAGGAGATTTGTTGCGAGGGTCGGTGGAGTCATGGAGTGCGGACGACATGGAGTTGCGATGGGGGTTGGATGCGTGGCGAGTTCCGCGTGAGAGGGTGGCGGCGGTGGTGATGCTTGAGAAGCCGGGGGTTGAAGGTGCAGAGGTGGTGGCAGCGGCAGAGAAGAAGGTGCCGCATTGGCTGCTGATGGCGAACGGGGGGCGTTTGGGTGTGACCGTGATGAAGTGGGGGGCGGATGAGGTGGTCTGCCAGCATCCTTTGTTAGGGCGTGTTGTGTTGCCAGCGGCGGGAGTGCGATCCTTTTGGATGCAGAAGGTTCCGACTGAGACGGAGGCTGTGCGAGCCATGGCGGGGTGGCAGATGAAGCTGGCGGAGGCACCGCAGATCGCGGTGGCGTCAGAAGAGGGCGATGAGCAGTTGGGGGGAGAGGCGAAGAATTTTACGTTGCCGTTGTTGGACGGGGGGGAGTTTGTTTTGGAGAAGTATCGGGGGAAGGTGGTGGTGTTGGATTTTTGGGCGAGCTGGTGCGGGCCGTGTTTGAAGGCGTTGCCGGAGCTGATGGAGGCGATGAAGGGGATGCCTTCAGATGAGGTGCATTTGGTGGGTGTGAATGAGGGTGAATCCGCGGCGCAAGTGAAGGCTTTTTTGACGACGCGTCGTTGGAATCTGACGACGGTGTTGGATGTGGATCAGGCGGTGGGAAAGACGTTCGGAGTGAAGGGTATTCCACACACGGTGGTGATCGGACCGGATGGGAAGGTGGTGATGGTGAAGACGGGCTACAGTGCGGCAGCGGCTGGGGAGATCGCGGGGAAGGTGAGGGAGCTCTTGAAGGCCAAATGAGAAGTGATCAGGCGATGATGTCGTGGAGGACGTGGCCGTGGACGTCGGTGAGGCGGAGGTCGCGACCGGAGAAGCGGTAGGTGAGTTGTTCGTGGTCGAGGCCCATGAGATGGAGGACGGTGGCCCACATGTCGTAGACGGTGCATGGGTTCTCGGTGGCGTAGTAACCGAAGTCGTCGGTGGCGCCGTAGACGTGCCCGCCTTTGACGCCGCCGCCGGCCATCCAGATGGTGAAGCCGTAGGGGTTGTGGTCGCGGCCATCACTGCCTTGAGCGAAAGGTGTGCGGCCGAATTCGCCAGCCCAGACGATGAGGGTGGAGTCGAGGAGGCCGCGTGATTTGAGGTCCTTGATGAGGGCGGCGATGGGTTGGTCGACCTGGTGGGCCATTTTGCCGTGGCCGCTTTTGATTTGGCCGTGCTGGTCCCAGGGATTGGCGGCCTGGCCGCCGCCGATGTTTTGGGCGAGGCAGCTGAGTTCGATGAAGCGGACACCGCGTTCGACGAGTCGGCGTGCGAGGAGGCATTGGCGCGCGTAGGAGGCCATGCTGGAGCCTGAGTCGTCGATGCCGTAGAGTTTGCGGGTGGCTTCGGTCTCGCCGGAGACGTCGCAGAGGTCGGGCACGGCGGACTGCATGCGCCAGGCCATTTCGTAGTTTTTGATGGCGGCTTCGACGTGGCTGTCGTGGCGGGTGAGGCTGGCGAAGTGGCGGTCCATGGAGCCGATGAAATCGAGTCGCTGGCGCTGGGTGGTGAGAGATTCGCGAGGTTGGATGTTGGCGACGGCTTCCGCCTCGTCGGCCTTCATGATGGAGGCTTGATGCTGGGCGGGGAGGAAGCCGTTGCTGAAGAGACCGACGCCGCCGTGCGGGGGTTTGGCACCGCCGCTTTGGAGGACGACGTAGGCGGGGAGGTCGCGGGATTCGGAGCCGAGGCCGTAGCTGGCCCAGGCGCCAGCGCTGGGGTTTCCGAGGAAGGGAAAACCGGTGTGCATGAAGAAGTTGCCTTGGGCATGCTCGCTGAACTTGGCGGTCATGCTGCGGACGACGCTGACTTCGTCGATGACGCTGGCGATGTGAGGGAAGAGATCGCTGACGGCGATGCCGGATTGGCCGTAACGGTTGAAGGCCCAGTGGGAGGGTTGGACAGTGCCGTTGTTGTTGAACTGGGTGCGTTGAACGGCAACGGGCATGGGTTGGCCGGAGTATTTTTCGAGGAGGGGTTTGGGGTCGAAGGAATCGATGTGGGAGACGCCGCCGCTCATGTAGCAGAAGATGACGGAGCGGGCTTTGGGGGCGATGCGTTGGGCGCGGTGGATGAGAGCGGCTTGGGATTCCTGCTGAATGAGGCCATTCAAGGCGGCGAGGCCGAAGCCGGTGGAGGCACGGGAGAGGAGGGCGCGGCGGGAGAGGTTCTCGGTTTGCGGTGCGCGGTTTTTGGGACTCATGGGGGAGGGGTGGGTGAGGCGTTTATGAGAGGCCGAATTGAGGGTTGCGGGGAAGAGATCCAGGAGGCAACTTCCAGACATGCGAACTTGGAAAGAAATTTGCGAAGATCCGGTCCTGCAGGATCTGCCCTACAAGATCGAAACGAATCGTTTTAACCAAATCGTAATGAGTCCTGCATCGAACTGGCACGGAGGTTTTCAGTCTGAGATTGGAGCGGTTCTTCGGGAGAAACTTCAGGGTGGACGTGTCATTACCGAATGTGCGGTGGAAACTTCGGATGGGGTGAAGGTGCCCGATGTGGCATGGATTTCTAATGAACGTCTTCTTCCTCATCGTCGTTCTGCCTCGATGCCGATTGCTCCGGAGATTTGTGTGGAGATTCGTTCTTTGTCCAACAGCGTGGTCGAAATGATGGGCAAGATGCAACTCTACTTTGCGCGCGGGGCCGAGGAAGTCTGGTTTTGCGATGAGAATGGAAACATTGCTTTTTACCGTCACGATACGCCCGATGCGACGACCTCGAAGCTCTGCCCAGACTTTCCGGTGAAGTTCGAATGGTGATTTCGTGATCATTTCAGGTAGATAAACTCTTTCAGGTTGATGAGTGACTGGGCGAGGCTGGTCCAGGCTTGGAGAGTGGGGTCTTTGGGTGGGTTCGTGAGGCGAGTTGTTGCGATGTTTTTGGAGAGGAGGTTGTGTTGGGATTGGAGGCGGGTGAGTTGGGTGCGTTGGTCGTTTGAGAGTGTGGTGAGGATATCGGCTTCGGTGATGGTGCTGGGTTCGATGAGGGCGGTTTGGGTGATTTCTTTGGGGGTGAGGGCGCGGTCGTAGAGGCGGGCGCGGAAGATGCGGCCGGAGAGGCCTTTGTTGCCGGTGGGGGTGCCGTGTCGGGAGCCGAGGAGGACTTGGCTGGTTGGGGCTTCGAAGAGAGCGGCGGGGGCTTTGCGGTAGGTTTGGCCGTAGGGTTTGCCATCGCGGTAGACGGTGGTGGTGCCGTCGGGTTGATGGGTGATGGCGATGTGGATGGGGCGGTGGGTGGCTTCGGTTTCGGGGGAGGCATCGAGGAGTTCGCTGCGGGTGAAGTGGTCGCTACCGGCGACCCAGTGGGCGGGTTTTTTTTCCCCGAAGACGATGGCGTCGAAGAGGGCGCCGTTTATGCTTTGGACGGTGAGCGCGCCGCCGCCCTGCTGGGTGAGGTTGTCGAGTTGGATCCAGGCTTCGAGGGTTTTGGCTTGGAGATTTTTTGGCAGGGAGTCGGATTGGGCCATGGATTGGCCATCGAGGATGAGGGCGCCGTTTTCGATACGGGCGTTGCCGGTGAGTGTGAGGGGAAGGCTGTTTTGAGTGTCGCTGAGGTCTTTGTCGAAGGTCCATTCGGCGAGGGGGACGGGAGCGGAGGGCGAGGGGCGAAGGGCGGAGGGTTTGCTGTTGAGGAGCTTTTCGCGGGCGGGGTTTAGGATGGAGGTGATTTGGTGATCGAGGGTGGTGAGTTCCTTTTCTTGGCTGAGGAGTTTTTGGGCTTCTTGGGTGCTTTGGGCTTGGAGGGGGGCGAGGTAGGCGAGGCTTTGTTCGACTTCGGTGTTGGAGGGTTCGCGGTAGAAGGCTTGGCGGAACATTTGACGGATGCGGAGTTCGTCCGTGCGGTCTTTGGGGGCATTAACGATAGATTTTGCCCAACTCTGGGACCAGTCGATGACAAGGGGGGCGTTGAGGAGGGTAAGGGATTGGGCGGGGACGTTGGTGGTGTCGCGATTGCCGCGGGTGGCGAAGGGGACGGGGGCGTCGAAGGTGGTGAGGAAGGGGTCGAGGGCATTTCGGATGACTTTGAGGTAGATGCTGCGGCGTGGAACGGCTGAGGTGACGGATTCGCCGTAGAGGGTGGGATCGAATTTTCCCGAGAGGGTGAGGATAGAGT
>JARXAL010000069.1 GCA_029865835.1 Verrucomicrobiaceae bacterium | reverse complement strand
CGGGTGAATTGGCGATCCCGCATGAGTTGGGTGAACTGGCCTTCGGTGACGGCGAGGCGACCTTTGGCTTCGCGGCGTTGGATGGGGACTTTGAGATCGATGCGGGCTTCGAGTTCGGTGCGGTCGATGTCTTTTTGGGATTGGGTGCCGATGGCTTGATTGGCTTCGAGGCTGAGGTCGAGGTTGGGGAGGAGGTTGTTCCTGGCGAGGCGTTGATCGATGGCGTTCTTTTCGATATTGAGTTCGACGCGGCGGATTTCGGGGCGGAACATGAGGGCTTTGGCGATGTCGTTGGGCAACTCTTCGGGGCCGGGTCCCTTGACGGGAGGAAAGGCGGTGGGGATTTGGTTGCTAGCGGGGCGGATGGGTTGGTCTGAGACGTCGCGATAGAAGAGGGAGAGTTCGATGCCGTGGGCTTCGAGGAGGCGACGGGCGGAGACGAGGGCGAGTTCGCGGCTGATAACGAGGCGTTCGTTGTCGATTTTGACAATGGGTGCCTGGGCGCCACGAGCGACCATTTCGGTGATGGCGGTTTGCCGATTGCGGGCGATTTCGAGGAGTTGGTTGGCGAGTTGCACGCGGTAGCCAGCGGCGACCCAGTTGTAGTAGGAGATGGTGGCGGTGCGGATGAAGTCGAGTTGCTGACGGAGGATGAATGGGTCGGCGAGCTCCTGGTCGATACGGGCTTTGTAGAGGTCGGCGCGGCGTTTGTCGAGGGTGCCATCACGAAGAAGGGGGAGGCGGAAACCGATCATTGCCTGGCCGTTTTCTTCGGTGCGATTTTTGTCGTAGTCGGCGAGGAAGCCGCCGCTGAAGCGGTAGCCGCCATAGACACCGCCGCCCCAGAAGGAGAGAGGTTGTTCGACGGCGACATAGCCGGAGGTGCCGTTGTAATAACCTGAGGGGTGGAAGACACCGCTAGCGGAGAGGCTGGTGTCGAAGGAACCGAGGGCCTGGCGTGCGCGGCCGTTCATGATGTCCTGCTCGATGAGGGCGGCGAGCCAAGGGGGGTAGCGGCCTTTGACGGAGGCGACGACGGAATCTAACAGCAAGGGGGAGGCGTCCGCCGCCGGGAGGATGGCGGGACGGGTAGCGAGGACGAGAAGGAGGGCGAGAGAGAGTCGGGGGATCATCCGGCTGTTATTTGGTGGAGGCAGGCATGGTGGCACCCTTGTCTTTACCCGGTTCGGCGTTGGCTACAACTGGAGGGAAGCCGTTCAATTGGCGCCAGATTTCGAGCCAGAGAGGAACTTGCTGGAGGAGAACCCAGCCTTTGGACCGGACGCCCTGGCGGAGGAAGCGGTTGCCGGGCCAGTCTTCGACATGGGTTTTGCCATCGCGGGTGGTGACATCGGGTTTGGCGGACACGACGATGCGGAAGCGTCCGTAGCCATCGTCGGTGGGGTCAATGAAGACGACTTCGCCGCCGAAGGTGCCGACGGCGACACTGGGCCAGCCGACGAATTGGATGGCGGGCCAGCCTTCGAACTGGAGGCGGACGGGGCTGCCGGGGGTGACGGTGCCATCGGGGTTTTCGTGGCGCTGAGTGATGAGGGGCATGTCCATGCCGTTGACCCACATTTCGACGAACCGGCTTTCGGTTTCCGGGATGATGACACAGATGGCGGAGCCGGGGCGAAGGTAGGTGCCGTCGGTGGCGGTGATGCTGAAGACGATGCCGTCCCGGGGAGCTTCGATGACTTGCTGCTGGGCCTGATTGATTTGAATGTCGATGGTGGTGATGTCGCGGTCGGCGCTGGCGAGATCGCTTTGAGCGGAGCTTCGGCTGCCTTTGATGCTGGAGATGGAGGCGTCCATTTCTCTTTCCGTGCGTTCGAGAATGGCTTTGGCGGATTGGAGATTGGCTTCGGAGCTGTCGATGGCGAGTTTGGCGAGTTCGAAGTCGCGCTGGGAGACGTAGCCGGGTTTGAGGAGTTTTTCGACGCGCTCGAAATTGAGTTGGTTGGTGTTGAGCGAGTACTGCTCGGAGAGGACGCGCTGGCGAGCGGAGTCGATGGCTTGGCTTTTGGCGAGTTCCATTTGAGCGATTTGGGCGCCGAGGTCTTCGATGCGTTGTTGAGCGGCGGCTTTGCGGGCGATGGCGGCATCATGCTGGAGGCGCATGTTGGCGAGGAGATTGGGATCGTTGTCCTGAATTTCGAGGAGGATATCGCCCTTTTTGACGCGCTGGTTTTCAACGACGTGGAGGTGTTTGACGCGGCCAGCGACTGGGGCTTCGACGTTGACGCGGCGGTCGAGGGGATTGAAGGCGATGACGCGACCGGTGCCACTGACGAACTGTTGCCAGGGCATGAAGAAGATGGCGGCAAGGATGAGTAGGAAGATGATGAAGAGAATGCGCGAGAGAATGCGTGGGGCGCGGGCGGAACCAGAGAGCGCGAGTGCGGGGAGTGAACCTAGCAATGGGGCAGGGTTGGTGCGAGTGGCGTGATGATGATGGGTGACGGTGGCGTCCATGAGTGGGGAAGGTCAGGCAGGTTTGGAGTTGTGGCACTCGGGGGCGTCGAGGTCGATGAGGCGGGTGCAGCGGCGGATGACGGCTTCTTCTCGAGTGGAGATGAGAACGGTGCAATTCCGGGAAGGATCGAGTAGGATATTGGAGAGTTCGGAGAGGGCGGCTTTGTCGAGGCCATCCAGGATTTCGTCGAGGAGAAGCAAGCGAGGGCGGGAGACGATGGCCCTGGCGATAAGGAGCCGGATCCGTTGGCGACTAGAGAGGGGGAGGCCGCCAGCGAGGAGGGTGGTATTGATGCCCTCTGGGAGATCGAGAACGTCTTGGAGGAGTCCGACGGTGTTGAGGGCGGCATTGACATCATAAATGGACACATCTGGATGTCCCAAGCGAACGTTTTCGGCGATGGTTCCGTTGACGAGATCGGAGGAGCGAATGAGGGTGACTTGGGAGCGGAGGCTTTCTAGATACCAGCCACGAAGGTCGAGTTGATCAATGATGATATGGCCTTCAGTGGGCATTCGCAGGCCATGGAGGAGATCGAGCATGGTGCTGGAGCCGCTGCCTTGGGAGCCGAAGAGAGCCACGCACTCGCCGGGTTCGAGGCAGAAATTGACGTTGGAGAAGATGGGTTTCCCGGGGCTGTATTCGAACGCCACATCGCTGACTTGGATTCGGGCGCCATTGGTGAGCCGCAGAGGGGAATCGCCGTCTTCGCGTTCGATTTCGAGATCGACGAGATGCCCGAGTTTATCGACGGCGGCGAGCGTGTCGTACCAAGCTTCGAATTGTTTGCCGAGTTTTGAGATGGAGGCGACGATGGCGGAGACGATGATTTCGGATGCGACCAATTGGCCGAGGGTGAGTTGCTGGTTGATGACGAGCCAGCCACCGACACTGAGGAGGGTGGCGCTGGCGATGACTTCGAGAACGAGGAGGCCCGTGATTTGGCCCATGAGGACTTTAAAGTGTCTGCGGCGGGCTTCGAGGTAGGAACGAGCCAAGTCGTCGGCACGATTGGTGGCGAGTTGGTAACCCCCTGGGCCTTTGAAGAGACGGGGGCAGCGGGCGATTTCCTCCAGCCAACCCACGACGCCGTATTTGCAGAGGGACTCGGCGATGCTGGAAGCGACAGCGCCCCGTCCGAGGACAAAAATGATGAAGGAGAGGAAGGTTAACAGCACGAGGCTAAAGGCGAGGAGGAAGGGGTGATAGAACCCGAGAACGACCATGCCGATGACGGTGCTGAGAACGAGATTGATGCCTGTGAGTAGGAGGAGGGAGGTGTTTTTTTGCATCGTCACCACATCGAGGAAGCGGTTGACGAGTTCCGGAGCGTGAATGCCATCAGTGGAGCGC
Source organism: Verrucomicrobiaceae bacterium (assembly GCA_029865835.1). Lineage (GTDB taxonomy): Bacteria > Verrucomicrobiota > Verrucomicrobiia > Verrucomicrobiales > Verrucomicrobiaceae > JAGRPD01. Next base: position 2,412 of record JARXAL010000069.1, on the reverse strand, counting down.
AGGTTGATTCGGGGGATGCGGTAGGAGAGGTCGGCGGTCATGCGGACAAAAAGCCGGCGTTGGATGACTTCGACGACGTAATATTGCAGTCCTCTGAGGGCGGCGGCGATGGAGAGACAGATGAAAAGGACGGTGGCGAGAACGAGAAGGGCTTGGAGGAAAGGTCCGCTTTGAGTGCCGAAGGCGACGTTACTGACCAAGGCGTTGACGGCGAGGGGGAGTGCCAAGTAGAGCAGGCCGGTGACCAGACTGAATAGGATGATGGTCCAGACATCTGGCAACTCCGGACGCATGAGACCGAGGAAACGCCGGGCGGGGGAGATGTGGGCGTGATGGTGTGTGTGGGAGGAATGGGTGGTGGGTTCAGCGGGCCGTTCCGGGCTGACGATGCCCATCTCTATGATTCTGTCGTGACTGGCCAAGCCGAGGCGCTTGGCGATTGCGATTCGAGAGAGCGTGGCGATTTCGACCGGGCGATCGGGGACGCTGACTCTGGCGCGGAAGAAGCCGTGTTTCCGAATGACGAGCCAACGATTTTCGGTGGGGGACCATGCAATGATGGGCATGTTCACATTGGCCTTCCAGACGGCGTCTGCGATGGTGGTGCGAGTTGGGGCGATGTGAAGGCAGACTTCTTCTGCTGCGGCGGTGAGGAGTTCCAGGGGGTCGCCTGAGGAGCGGAGGGCGTTGTCGACGGCTTGGGTGGCGCGTTCGCGGTCGAAAGGAACATCGGTGAGCGTCGAGAGGTGAGCGATCGCCAGGATGTAGGCGTCACGGTCAGGAGTGGTGGAAGGGCTTGGGGCCGGGGTCAGGCTCATGCGGTCAGGTGATGCGGAATGGATAAGGAAAAAGTTTCATCTCGTTCCGATTCTAAGTCAAATACGAATAATGGTGACGAATCCGACCCTTTTGGTTAAGAGACCGAGGTTCTTGCAGTTCTGATGGGTGATAGCGCATTCACTCATTGTGGTAAGAGACGTGCCTGCATCCGGGCAGGGAGCGTCCTTGTTAGAACGCCTTCCTTGCTTCCGCCAGCCTTTGGTTCTCAAAGGTGGTGCGCGAGGGGGGACTCGAACCCCCAAGCCTTTCGGCACAGGATCCTTAATCCTGCGCGTATACCAATTCCGCCACTCGCGCGTTGGAAATGCAAGGGCGTGGAGTATGTCTGGTGGCAGGAAGGATGCAACTGGAGTTTTGTGTTTTTTGAAAGCTTATCGAGAGCGGTGTCGGAAGGGATTGTGGGCAAAGTGAAACGAGACGGCGTTTGCGTCTGGCTGGAATGCGGGTAGTATGCCCGCCCTTTTCCCAAAAATACTACATGACACTTCCCTCGAACATTCGAAATCTGGCGATCATCGCCCACGTTGACCACGGTAAGACAACGCTGGTGGATACTTTGCTGCGCGCCAGCGGCAACTTCCGTGAGAATCAGCACATCGATGAGCGTGCGATGGACTCGATGGATTTGGAGAAGGAGAAGGGGATTACGATCAAGGCGAAGAACACTTCGGTGAGGTGGAACGACCACATCATCAACATTGTGGATACTCCGGGCCATGCTGACTTCGGTGGTGAGGTGGAGCGGGTGATGAAGATGGTGGACGGTGTTCTTCTGGTCGTGGACGCTTATGAGGGACCACAGGCGCAGACGCGTTTCGTTTTGAAGAAGGCTCTTGCACAGGGGTTGTGCCCCGTGGTTCTCGTTAACAAGATGGACCGTCCGCACGTGGATCCAGCCAAGGTGCACGATCAGGTGTTGGAGCTTTTCTTGGAACTGGAAGCGAATGATGATCAGTTCAATGCCCCTTTCCTGTATGGCAGTGCCCGGGCGGGATGGGTTTCGGATTCGCCAGATGGCGAGCATCATGACATGGCGTTCATGCTGCAAAAGATCGTGGACCACATTCCGGCGCCGAAGGCGGAGTTGGAAGGCGAATTCCAGATGCTGGTGAGTAACATCGACTGGGACAATTTTGTGGGCCGCGTGATGCTGGGCAAGGTGAATCGTGGAACGGTGAAGATCGGCGACCGGATGTTCCTGTTGGGCAAGGAGCCGGGTGAGGCGGCTAAGCCGTTCAAGGTAACGAAGGTTTTCCAATACACGGGTCTGGGTGTGATCGAGACTGCTGAGGGCACTGCTGGTGACATCATCGGGGTGGCAGGATGTGAGGATGTGGACATCGGGCAAACGATTGGGGGATCGGCGACGGCTGAGGCGCTGCCGTTTGTGGCGATCGATCCGCCGACGATTGAGATGCAGTTCTCGGTGAATGACGGGCCGTTGGGCGGGCGTGAGGGTGACCATGTGACGTCGCGGAAGATTCGGGACCGACTGATGAAGGAATCGAAGGCGAACGTGGCGATTCAGGTTCGGGACACGGATTTGGCTGGGGTCTTTGCGGTGAGTGCGCG
>JARXAL010000288.1 GCA_029865835.1 Verrucomicrobiaceae bacterium | reverse complement strand
CGGGCGTGCTCATCGCATTGCCAAACGTCACCGCAGCGAAGGGCGAGTAATCGAGCTTGCTGCATGGCAGCGTCATGCTCTGCGGCGAAACGATCACGCCCTCGATGCCACGCGCATGCAGGATCTTTTGCAGCTTCTTCGGTGTGAGGCCGTCCTTGCCCAAATAAAACTCCTCCACAGCATACCCATGTCCGTGCGCACGATGGCGGATGTCTTCAATCGGCACATACTGATACGAAGGCCCCAGTAGCCCATCATGCGGCACATGCTCCCGAATCACCGCGATCACCGCACGGAGCCGCTTTTCCTTCTTCCCGCGCACCACCTGCATCATGCGCATCAAATGCGGGTCCGGCTGGTAATCGAGGCGCTTCGCCTCCTTCAAAATAAGCTCCCGCTTTGCCGCCGCCACCTTCGGCGCCCCGCGCAGCACCCGCGACACCGTCATGATCGAAACCCCGGTGGCTAGGGCGATGTCTTTGAGCGTGGGCATAGAGGTTGTGGGCATGGTGTTAGCATAACACGACTTGTCGGCATTCAAGCCGCGAAATCCCTCCACCGGCCCCGTTCTCTCACATCATGTCTATTCGATCTCATTTCCGACTCTTTGCGATTTATGCGCTTTTTTCCGGCCAATCCATTGCCGCTCCGCCGCCGACGGAGTTGCCGGGCAAGCCTTCCGCCTGCGCGGCTCGGATCACTCCGGCGAATCCGCCGAACGACGGCATCCTGTTCGTCGATCACTTCAAGGCCAAGCGCAGCGGCCATCTCGGTCATGCCGTGGTGCAGCTTGAGCCAGGGAAGCTGATCGCGTTTTACCCGAACTGCTCAAGCGACAACGGCGGCCACTCCGGCGTCGGCTGGATGGAATACAAACGCTCCGAGGACGCTGGCAAGACCTGGGGCGATCCGCAGGTGCTCTCCTTCTCCAAAAATCTCCATGAGAAGAAAATGGGGCGCTCCGGCATGGCCGAAAAAGCCATCGTCACGGACAAAGGCGAGATCGTGCTCTTTTACCTCATCTGCGATGTGGCCGAAAACGCCCTTTGGCAGCCATACTGGGTGCCGCTGGTCTGCAAGAGCAAGGACAGCGGCCAAAACTGGAGCGATCCGCGACCCTTCGGAGCCTCGCGTGGCCGAGTCTACGACGTGGAGTATCACGACGGCGAAATCCGCGTGCTGCACTTCGCGAACGACGCCATCAAAGACTGGCGCGGCAATGCCAAAGAGCACGTTTATGAGCTGCACGTCAGCACCGATGGTGGCGAGACCTTCACCAAGCGCAGCGTGCTGCCTTTCATCACCAATCGCCGCGGCTATGGAGCCCTCGGCCACCTCGCCGATGGCGGCTTGATCGCCTACGTCTATAACAGCGCGAACGAAGACGTGCTCGATTATCTCATCAGCCACGATGGCGGCAAAACGTGGCCGAAGGTCGGCACCTCGACTGTCAGTCGGAAGATCCGCAATCCGCAGTTCACCGCCTTCGGTGGCAAATACTACCTGCATGGCCGCAGCGGCGCGTATGGCGACGGCAGCGGCCACATGATCCTCTACATGTCCGACGACGGCATCACCTGGGACGACGGCGTCTATCTCCGCATGCGCACCGCAGGCGCCGGAGCCTACTCCAACAGCATCGTCGTCGATTCCCCCGAACCTGGTGGCAAACAACGACTCCTCATCCAGGCCTCCCACGCGTACGAAGACAGCAAGACAAACGTGCTCCACTGGTGGCTGGAGTAACTGCTATAAACCTTTACCAACTCAAAACAATGCTCCTCCGACCTCTTTTCTTACTGCTTGCGATCTCTGCAATCTTTTGCGGCCAAGCCATCGCTGAACGTCTCGTCGATCCTGATCGCACTTGGCAGGGCATTCCAGGCCTGGAGCGTACGGCAAAGGGACGCGTCTTCTCATCCTGGTTCACCGGTGGACCGAAGGAACCCTCGCCGTTGAACGAAGTGCTGCTGAGCTGGAGCAATGATGAGGCGAAGACCTTCACTACACCGCAAGTGATGGCGGAACCGAAGGATGGCACGCGCTGCTTTGATCCGACGCTCTGGATCGATCCGAAGGGGCGGCTTTGGTATATCTTCAATCGCGGCAACAAAGACACCGCGCAGCATGACGTGTGGGCACGGATTTGTGACGCGCCGGATGCGCAGACGCCGGTCTTCGGGGCGGAGTTCCGTGTGGGCTTCGATATTCCGTATGCCTTTCGCATGAACAAGCTGACTGTGCTTTCTTCGGGCGAATGGATCATGCCTGTGACGCATGCGACCGAGCGCATCGAAGGCTGGTTTGCAGGAACAAAGCAACTTCAAGGCGTCGGCATTTCGATAGACGAAGGCAAGACGTGGAAGCTCCACGGTGCGCTGAAGGCTCCCGATTGGGCGCTGGAATGCATGATTACCGAATTGAGGGATGGTCGCCTGTGGCTCCTCACACGCACGGGCGGTGGCGTGTTGTGGCAGAGTCAATCGAGCGACAAGGGCCGCACCTGGAGCGAGGCGGTGCCGAGTGCGATCAAGAATCCCGGCTCACGCTTCTTCATTCGCCGACTTGCGTCGGGCAATCTGCTGTTGGTGAACCACTTTAACTTCAAAGGCCGCAACAACCTCACCGCACAGATCTCCACCGACGACGGTGCGACGTGGAACGATGGCCTGCTGCTTGATGAGCGCAACAACGTCTCCTATCCAGACGGTGTGCAGGACAAGGACGGTCTCATATGGATTACCTATGACCGCGACCGCCAAGGCGATGGCGAGGTCTTGCTGGCGAAGTTTAAAGAAGCAGACGTGCTCGCAGGTAAGAACGTGTCCGGCGCAGTCACGCTGAAGCAGACGATCAACAAGCTGCACAAGCCCTCGCTACTCCCCACCAACTGGGACCCCGCACTGGCGGGCGACATCGTGATGCAGCGGCTCGTCCGCGTCTCGGCGCCGCAGGTGAAAGGGGCGCATGATGCGGAGTTCGTCTGTGTCGGCGAGCGGGCTTACATCGTCGAGCATGACAACGACGTGACACCCGGCCACGGCGCGGGCGTGGCGATGTATTGCGTGCTGACGGTGGTGAATATGCAGACGCTCCAGGTCGAAAAAACGCACCCGATGGCCAAAGCGGGCCAGGCCTTCGCCAACATCACGCTGCCGGATGCGCAGGTCTTTGTGCCGCGCATCATCCGCAAGGACGAGCACACGCTGCGCACCTACTTTTGCAGCCAGCCAGCCAAGGCACAGGCCGTGACCTGGCATCGCGACTTTGACCTGCGCACGCAGACCTTCGAGGAAAGCATTCACAAAGCCAAGCTCAAGACCGCCGCAGGCACCTTCGACATGGAGCCGCGTCATTTTCATGCGGACGCCGCCGCTTTGGGCTTCAAGCGACCCGGCATCAATCAGGGCCTCTACATCTTCGATTCGTTCAAGGAGATCGATGGCAAGCGCTACATCGCGCTCAACAACTTCCCCGGCAAACAAAACGCCCTCGCCGTGCTGCATGACGACTTCGCCACCTTTGAGGTCATCGGCCACTACAACGAGCCGCAGTCGCAGCAGCTCAGCGAATCCGCCGTGAACCGCCTGCCCGACGGCACCTGGATGGCCATCGTGCGCAACGACGCGGGCAACTACCATTTCACCACCAGCCAGGACGGCAAAACATGGACCGCCGCCGAGCCCAAGTCCTTCGTGCCGAACGGCCTGAACTCGAAGCCGACCTTCGACAAGTTCGGCGGCGTCTATTACCTTGGCTGGCAGGAGAACACCAAGATCCAGAACTGCAATCGCAGCGTCTTCAACGTGGACATCTCACGCGACGGCAAAACGTGGCAGCGCAAATACCGCTTCGAGTCGCCGCACTCGTTTCAATACCCGACCTTCCACGAACACGAAGGCACTCTATGGCTCACTGTCAGCCAAAGCGATCATGGCGGCACCACCGACCGCATCATGTTCGGCAAACTGGAAGCCGTGGGCGACTTCCAATCGCAAAAAGACCACCAACGCATCGCCTGGCCCGCACCGCCACCACCCGAGCCTGCCATCATGAAACCCGGCGTGAAGCTCTTCACCGATCGCGACTACGTCATCGACGAAATGCCCGCAGCGATCAAAGACCTGCCCTTTCATCGCATCGGCATCGAAAAGCTCGACGTGACGGTCACCAAGCCCGGTACCCTTTTCGCCCTCACTCCGAGTATTCGCCCGACAGCCGCCAGTCAGGAGGAAGCGCTGCAAAAAGCCGGTTTTACCAAAGTGGACGTGCCCGAAGTGCAGCTCTTCCCCGGTGAGATCAATCGCGTGAGCCTTTATCGCAAAGCGGTGAAGGCCGGTGAGCGGCTTCAGTATAAAAAGATGGTACTACTGGTGCAGGCAGACGGAGCGGCGCTTCAGGAGATGGATGGATTGACACCCTCTGTCATCCTGAACCCCGGCGCGGAGTTTCAAGACGATGCACGCAGTGGCGCGATGATCATTGGGATGGATCGAACGGCGAAGGGGCGGATCTGGGGCGGCTGGACGGGGACGGGGGACAAGCCGGATGGGTATTTCCTGCTGGCGACGAGCGATGACGATGGCGCGACGTGGTCGAAGCCGCGGGTGGCGGTCGGGGCGCGGATGGAGGCGGCGCAGAAGGTAAGCGGGGCGCTGGTGGGGAATCTTTGGACGGACCCGAAGGGGCGCTTGTGGCTCTTTTTCGATCAGCAGCTCGGCGATCCGCAGAAGCGCATCACGAACTGGTTCATGCGCTGCGATGATCCCGATGCGGCGGAACCGGTGTGGAGCACGCCGGTGATGTTTGCGGAAGGTTGCACGCTGAACAAGCCGACGGTGCTAAAAGATGGCGCTTGGCTGCTGCCTGTGTCGGATTGGCATCAAAAGACATGTCGAGTGTTTGCATCGATCGACGAAGGCGTGTCGTGGAAGGAACGCGGCAACTTGCAGTTCCCGGATTGGGAGTTCGACGAGCACATGATGGTTGAGTTGAAGGATAATAGGCTGTGGATGCTTGCTCGCACGAAGGGCCAGCCGCACGAGAGTTTCTCGACCGATGGCGGCAAAACGTGGAGCGAGCCAAAACAAGCGGCGACGGTGCAGAATGTGAATGCGCGCTTTTTCCTGCGTCGGCTGCAATCGGGCCGCATCTTGCTCGTGAAGAATGGATCGCCTGCGGAGCGCTTAGCGAAGCGCACGCACATGAGCGCGTGGCTGTCCGAGGACGAGGGGCAGACGTGGAAGGGCGGTCTGCTGCTCGATGAACGCAACGCGGTGTCGTATCCCGATGGCTTTGAGTCGCCGGATGGGCTCATTCACATTCTTTATGATTGGAACCGCCACACCGACGCGGAGATCCTCATGGCGAGGTTTCGCGAGGAAGATGTGCTCGTGGGCAAGATCGTGTCGAAGGACGCGAAGCTGCTCACGCTTGCGAACAAAGCCACCGGCCCGAAGCCGGAAAAGCTCTACAACGGCATCGAACTGCCCGATCAATGGCCACCGCGCTTCCGCGAGCCGAGCGATGCGGTGATGGAGGTGCCTTATTTGAAGAAGAAGCCGAAGGTGATCCCCATCGACCTCGGCAGGCAGCTCTTCGTGGATGATTTCCTGATCGAGAAGACCACGCTGAAGCGCAGTTTTCATCAGGCGAAGAAGTTCGAGGGCAATCCGGTATTCAAAGCGGAGACGGAGCTGGAGAAGAAGCTCAACAACGTCGTCTATCTCGGCCAGGGCGGGGTGTTTTATGAGCCGAAGGAGAAGCTATTCAAGATGTTCTACACGGCGGGCTGGCGCGGACCGCTGGCGCTGGCGACGAGTCCGGATTTGAAGACATGGACACGGCCGGAGCTGGGGCTGCATGGAGGCAACCTTCTACTTCCCGAAGGCGCGGCGTGGAGCAACGGCGCGGGGACCACAGCGGGCACGGACAATGCGCTGTGGTATGACAGCCAAGCGAGCGATCCGAAGGAGCGGATCAAATACCTAACCTGCTGGATGCATGTGCCGAAAGACCAGCGGGTGCCTGGGCTGACGCACAGTCTGCAGGTGTCCGATGGCGTGACGTGGTCGAAGCCGGTGCCCTGCACGACGCCTGCGGGAGATTATGGCTCGATCTTCTACAATCCGTTCCGCAAGAAATGGGTGCAGAGCATCAAACAGGATGGGCCACGCGGGCGCAGCCGCTACTATGTGGAAAGCGACACCTTCTTGGAAGGAGCCGATTGGGACAAGGCGGTGTATTGGACCAATGCGGATGCCAAGGACAAACCGGAGCCAGCGGGGGGCTATGCAGGCAATCTGCAGGAGGGTGATCCACCGCAACTTTACAGCCTGTCGGCGGTGGCTTATGAAAGCCTCATGATCGGCATGCATCAGATTCATCGTGGACCAAACAATGACATCTGCTCCAAAGGAGGCTTCCCCAAGCTCACGGACCTGGAACTCGGCTTTAGCCGCGACGGCTTCCATTGGGATCGGCCAGACCGACGTGGCTTCATCCGTGGAGAGCGTCGGGAAGGCGTCTGGGACCGGGCTTACCTGCACACGACGACGGGTGTCTTTGTCGTGCTGGACGATCAACTGGTCTTTCCTTACTGCGCCTACTCCGGCGATGCCGGGGTCGGGCGTGGCGACATTTACGGTGGAGCCAGCATCGGCCTTGCCACGGTGCGACGCGATGGTTTTGCCTCGATGGATGGCTCTGGGGAGCTAACGACGTGTGCGGTCAAGTTCAAAGGCAAGCATCTCTTTGTGAACGTAAACGGTGAAGTTCGTGTGGAAGTGCTCGATGAGGCTGGGAAGGTCATCCGCAGCTCCAAGTTGGCTTCGGGAGATCAAACGAAGCTCAAAGTGGAGTGGGCTGACGTGGCGGACCTGTCTGACATGTCCGGAAGGAATGTGAAATTCCGCTTCCATCTCACGAAGGGTTCCTTGTATTCTTTTTGGGTCACTTCGGATGAAAACGGAGCCAGCGGCGGCTTTGTCGGCGCGGGTGGTCCGGGCTTCAACGGCGTGCGTGACACCTCCAACTGATCTCATGAAACGTTTCCTCGACTGGTTCAACAATCTCTACCCCGTGTGGCTGGTCGCTTTGGCTGTGATTGGTTTCTGTTGGCCGCAGACGATGCTTTGGTTTGATAAGCCGTGGATTTTTTGGTCGCTGGCGGCGTCGATGCTGGGCATGGGGCTCACCTTGAGCATTGATGACTTCAAAGCCATCTGGAAAATGCCGGGGAGCGTGGCGCTTGGCTTTCTGGCGCAATACACGATCATGCCGCTTTCCGGTTGGCTTGTTGCCACGGCGTTGAACCTGGAAGCCGGACTTGCCGTGGGCATCATCCTGGTTGCGAGTTGTCCGGGCGGGATGGCTTCGAACATGATCAGCTATTTGGCGAAAGCGAATGTGGCTTTGTCGGTGGTGCTGACGCTTTGCTCCACGATTCTGGCGTTTTTTTTCACGCCGATGTGGACGAGTGCGTTGGCGGGCCAATACGTGCCGGTTGATGCGTGGGGGTTGTGTGTGTCGGCGTTTCAACTCACGATCGCGCCGGTGGTGCTGGGCGTGTTGATCCGCTGGAAACTGCCGCGCACGGCGGATCGGATCGGGGCGTGCGGGCCAACGGTGGCGGTGCTGGCCTTTACGCTAGTGAGTGGGGGGATCGTGGCGGCGAGTGCGGATGCGATCGCGGCGAATTTTGGGAGGCTGGCGCTGGCGGCCTTTGCGTTGCATGTGCTTGGCTTTGGGGTGGGGTATGGGGTTTCCAAGGTGCTGAGGTATCCTGAGTCGGTGGCTCGGACGGTGAGCATTGAGGTTGGGATGCAGAATGGGGGCATGGCGGCATCGCTGGCCCGGGAACATTTTGCTTTGATGCCGTTGGCTGCTGCTGCGGGGGTTTTTAGCGGCGTGCTGCAGAATGTGATAGGGGGACTTTTGGCTGCGTGGTGGAAACGTCGGACGCCTTCTTCATGAGTCGGCGGGACATTTATTACTGGAAGTGTGATCGGCCGGCGGCGTTTCACGGCTCCAAGGTGGGTGGTCAGGCGGATGAAAAGATTGAGCCTCAGCTAGGGGATGAACTCAGGCGACACTTTGGCACCCAGGAGGTGACGTTGAAGCCGGGCGCGGGTCGAGGCAATCACCGCACGTGGAATGCTGATGTGGCGGGAAGGGCGATGTTTGTGCGGGTTGAGAACGGGCCGGAGGGAGATGGCCATCTGGCACTGGAGTCGGAGGTTTTGGATCGGGTTCGGTCTATCGGTGTGCCAACGCCGAGGGTGTGGGGATGTGATGCGTCACGGCAGCGGGTTGCCTTTGCCTGGCAAGCGTTGGAACGGATCGCTGCGCCGGATTTGAATCATTGGTTCAAGAGGGGGGAGTTGGAGGTGCCGAAGATTGCATTCGAGATCGGGGCGGCGGTGGGAAAGTGGCAGGAGATAGGGTTGTCGGGCTTTGGGGTGCTCGACGAGGGGTTGAGCGGTTATCACGAATCCTACCGCGATTATTTTCAGCTGCGCCTTGGCGAGCATCTGGCTTTTCTGGTGGGGCATGGGTTTCTGAATCGTCAGCAAGGTGAAGAGATGGTGAGTGCGATTGAGGAGCATGATTCTTTGCTGGCTTTGGAACGGGGGTGTCTTGTGCACAAGGATCTGGCGCTTTGGAACATCCTTGGAAGCGAGGGACGAATTGAGGCGTTTATTGACTTTGATGACGTGATTTCGGGGGATGCGATGGATGACCTGTCATTGCTGGGCTGTTTTCATGATGCGGCTTTTGTTGGGGCGGCTCTGGAGGGATATCAAAGTGAGCGCGGGCTGCCGGAGGAATGGCGACGCCGTTTCTGGCTGCATCTGCTGCGGAACATGATCGTGAAAGCCGTGATTCGATTGGGATCAGGGTTCTTTGATTGTGATGACGGGCATTTTTTGATCTCTGGAGGTAGCAGTGGGCGGGAATTTCGTGAGTTTACGCAGCAACGTCTTTTCAAAGCCTTGCAATGCCTGCGCGAAAATGCTGACATTGGGGTTCTATGAGTGATTCTCTGCTTCGTGTTGGAACTTGGCTATCTGTAGGGTCTCCGGTTGTGGCCGAATTGGCGGCTGAATGTGGGTTTGATTGGGTGCTACTGGATTTGGAGCACGGATGTGATTCTGAGGCGGCGCTGCCGAGTCAATTGCGGGCTCTGCGGGGATTTGAGACGCTGTCGATTGTGCGGGTGGCGGGATTGAATCCGGATTTGATTGGGCGGGTGTTGGATTGGGGCGCGCAAGGGATCATGGTGCCGCATGTGAACACGGTGCATGATGCGTTTCAGGTGCTGCGGGCGGCGCAGTATCCACCGAAGGGACGGCGGGGTTATTCTAGCACGGTGAGGGCGTATGGCTACGGGCTACGACCTCCGGGCGAGCATCCTGCGGCCCCGATGGTGATTGCCCAGATCGAGTCTTTGGAGGGTGTCGAACATGCTTATGAGATTGCGGCGGTGGCAGGCATCGATGCGTTGTTTGTTGGGCCTTCGGATTTGAAGTTTGATTTGAAGGCGCATCATTCGGCGCGCACTTACGACGAGTGTTTGCAAAAGGTCGCGACAGCGGCCTTGGACCACAAGAAGCCTTGCGGGATTTTGGTTCGGACGGCTGAGGATATCGCTAAAGTGAAGGCACTGGGTTATACCTGGCTGGCGATTGATTCGGACCTTGCGCTGTTGCGCGATGGGTTTGTGAGGAACGTTGCCGCTGCGAAGCTTTGACCCTACGGTCGCACTAATTGCTGATGCGGTAGAGTTTGTCCTGGGTGCGTATGAAGAGGCTGTCTTGGGCGATGCCGATGGAGGCGCGGACGGATTGGTCGCTGCCGGAGGGTTTGGAGCCGTCGCCCATGTCGGCGGTATGGAGGAGTTCGAATTGGTCGCCAGCGGCTTTGACAACGAAGACTTCGCCCCAGAAGTTCATGCAGTAGATTTTGCCATCGGCCGCGGTGGGGGAGGCTTCCAATTTGGCGCGGGAAGGGAGTTCACCGCGCCAGATGACTTTGCCGGTGGCGGGTTCGATGCGACTGATGGCTTTGCGGTCGCTGTCGAGGACGTAGAAGCTGCCTTCGTAAAAGAGCGGAGTGGAGACGTCGCTGGAGACTTCTTTGGAGTCGGAGGTCCAGGCGGGTTCGGTGAGGCCCTGGCTGCCGAGTTTGAAGCCGAAGACAGGGTTCTTTTTGGGGGCGCAGGCGAGTGCGAATCCGCCGCCAGCGGTGACTGAGGGGACGAGGCGCCAGTGGGCGATTTTTTCGGTGTTCCAGGAGGGGGAGCGCCAGAGTTCTTTGCCGGACTCGGCATCATGGCCGGTGACGCAGTCGCCGCCGACGATGAGAAGAGTGCGTTTGCCCTCGTGGGTGGTGATGACGGGGGAAGAGAAGGCTTCGAGGCTTTCTGAGACCGCGTCGGAGGGGCGGGTGACTTTCCAGAGGTCTTTGCCCGTGGCGGGGTCGATGGCGAGGATGTAGGAGGCCATGTCCTTGCCGGGGGTGCCTTTGGGGAAGCCCTGGAATTCGAAGGTCTCATTGCGCTGAAGGACTTGGATGTAGAGTTTGCCGTTGTCGAGGAGGGGGCTGGAGCCGTAGGTCCACTGGGTGCCGAAGGCGCCGTGAGTTTCGGTGAGGTCGCGCTTCCAGAGTTCGTCGCCGGAGTGTGAGTAGGCGGCGAGTTGAGCGTTGGAGAAGAGGAAGACCACGCGTTCGGAGTCGGCGGTGGGTGAGGGGTTGGCCATGTTGCTGCGGTCATCCCAGCGGAGGCCGTCGGAGATGGCTTTGCGCCAGAGTTCCTTGCCGGAATTGGCGTCATAGCAGAGGCCGACGAGTTTTTGTTCGGATGCGACAGGGGCGGTGAGGAAGACTTTGTCGCCGACGATGACGGGGCAGGAGGCGGACATGCCGGGGACGGGAACGGCCCATTTGACGGCTTCGGATTTGGAGAACTTGGCGGGCAGGTTTTTGGCGGAGGTTGAGCCGTCCTGGTTGGGGCCGCGCCAGTTGGGCCAGTCTGCCGCGAGAGAGGGGAGGAGAGTGGCGAGGGAGAGGGTGGCGGTGAGGAGGCGCTGAAGCTTCGTGGACGGGCTCATAGGATGAATGGAATAGGGAAAGGCTATGGAAGGCAAAACGGACTCAGATGTCGAGTTGTTTCGACAGAGTTGGATTCGCCGATGGGGGTAGGTTTGGGGAGGTCAGCCTTCTTTACGGAGATCGGAATCCGGATTGGGAGCCTCGGGTTCCATTTTTAGCGTGTGGGGGCTGGTGTGGACGATCTGCTGGGTGAGTTCGACAATGCTGGTGGGGCCGGAGGGTTCGGCGAGGTCGAGGCAGAGGCGGCTGAGCATGGACCATTCGAGACGGAGGTATTCGGCGCAGACATTGGCGAAGCCGAGTTGGAACAGGACGCCGGTGGCGGCCCAAACGGGGATCAGATGCGCGGGGCAACGTCCTTCTGCAATGGCGGCGCGGTGTTTGCCGAGGACTTCCTGATAGACGGCATGACGTGTGCCACGGAGCAGGAGGTCGGCGGCTTGGGAACTGCGTTCGCGGAGGATGATGGGGAGGCGTTGGTCGAGGTCCTGAGCGACCTGGGCGAGTTTTCGGGTGCGACCGGAGTGGGCGGCGTGCCAGGCTTCTTTGAGGCTGGGGCCGATGAGGGGAAGGAAGAGGCGCGAGGCGAAGTGATCCCAAGCGCGCAGGACGTCAGCTTCTTGAAGGGGAGATTCGGTGGCGGTGGAGAGCGGGGGGAGATGGCTGCGAATGTCACTGAGGATCCAACGCACCCAATCGAGGCCACGAGCCCAGTCGTGAAGGGCGAGATTCTCGTCGCGATCTATCGCCAAGATGGTGATCGATGCGAGGGAACTCATGGAATGAAAGACGTGGACTTGCGTGTCATTTTGAGTGCTAGTATGAGCATGATTCCTGCCGAATGGCCAACGGTATCATTTTGATGAAAAACGCCTCTCAACTTGACAAGGTCGATTCGACGCCGCGCTATCTTTGCCAACGCTGTGGAAACTGCTGCCGATGGCCGGGGGATGTGAGGGTGACGGAGGAGGAGGTGGGGAAAATCGCGCGGTTTTTGGGCATGCGTGAAACGGATTTTGTTGAGAGATGCACGCGATTGAATGCCAATCGGACAGGGCTCTCAATCATCGACAAGCCGAATGGGGAGTGCTTGTTTTTGGAAGGGGTGAATGAGTGCCGGATTCAGCCGGTGAAGCCGGGGCAATGCGCGGGGTTTCCCAATGACTGGAATTTTCCAGGGTGGCGGGAGCAATGTGAAGCGATTGAGGTGACCTGAGAACGGTCAATGGCCAGGGGAAGAGGCGAGGGATTGTTTCCAATCGCGCCAGAGCCAGCGGAGGGCGTCCGGAAGTTTGGGGGCCATGCCTTTGCTGCCATGGAAGCACTGGGTCCATTCGAGATGGTGATCGTAATTGTGAAAGGCCAGGGCCTTCGCGACGAGTTTGTTGGCGGTGGGCCAGTGGCCGAAGGCATTGTCGAGGTCATTCTGCCCACCGAGGAGGTAGACGCGGAGGGGTTTGGGTTCGGCGAGGCGAATGAGGGAAGGGTAGGCGTGGCCGCCGCGGATGTCGGTGAAGCTGCCCACCCAAGAGAGGACTTTGCGGAATTGGTCGGGGCGTTCCCAGGCGGCGGTGAAGGCGCAGATGCCTCCTGAGGAACCTCCAGCGAGAGCGATGTGCTCGGGTTTGGGGCTCCAAATGAATGAGAAACGACGGCGAACTTCGGGGAGGATTTCGGTGAGGAGGAAGCGGCTGTAGGCATCGCCAAGGGAATCGTATTCGAAGCTGCGGTTGGCGGCTTTGTCGTTGGGTTTTTGATTGGGTTTGCGGCCTGGATCGATGAAGACACCGATGACGGGGGGCATGTCACCTTTGTGGATGAGGTGGTCAAAAACGACAGGGACGCGGAGGCCTCCGTTGGGGTCGGCATGGCGAGTGCCGTCCTGCCAGATCATGAGGCCGCAGGATTGATTGGGTTGATGATTGGCGGGGGTGTAAACGGTGACTTGGCGGACGGTATCGGGGAAGACCTGGCTTTCTTTCCATTCGAACGTTTGGAGGGAGCCTTTGGGGATGTCGGGGTGGGGGAGGCTTTCGGGGGCGGGTTCGAAGTGTTCGATGCGAACCTGGCCACCTTGTTGAATGCGTCCATCAACGAGGATGCGATAGTTGGTCTCGGAGAAGTTGGGGAGGTCGAGGGCGAAGACTTGCAAGCCATCGGCACCGATTTGAATCATGTCGCCGAGCAGTTTACCATCTTCGCGAACGATGCTGGCGGGTTTTTTGGCGAGGGTGGCCCAAGCGACGGTGGTGCCTTCGACTTTGGCGGCGGCGCGATTGTTGACGAGGGACTCGTGGCCGAAGAAGCGGATGATTTTGCGATGGAGGCTTTGCTGGGCCGGGGCATCCATGGGGGAGGCCAGGGAAGCGAGGAGGGCCTTTGGGGAGGCGGGGCTAGGGCTCGAGTCCTGGGTGGCTTTGGGCGATTGGGCAAGGAGGGTTCCGCTGAAGAGGAGGAGGGAGTAAATCAGGTCCAAACGGGAGAAGTGGAGAGACCTGAAGGCGAAAGGGCGTGTCATGATACAGGTGGTGAACGAGATGAACGAAAGGGCCTTTCTAAAACTTTGAGGGGTGGAGAAGGGATTAACGCTGCCAACACTCTACGAACGACTGAGGTGGTCCCGGATTATGGGCTGGTCCTCACCTAGTGCGCACTAAAGCCAAGCGAAGAAGGTGTTTCGGATGACCCAGATGATGGCGATCCAGAGGCTGATCCAGAGAGTGACGATGGCGAGGAAGAGGAGGATCAGGACGATGAAAAAGACGAAGCTACCGCGACGGACATCGTAGGCGTGACCTTCCTGCCATTTGCGGAGGAGGGTGAGGTTGCGGTTGTTGGATTTGTAGAGGGCGGAGGCGATGATGCCTGCGCCGGGGATGAGGTTCATGACCGCGTTGAGCAGGAGATTCATGCCCATTTGAGCGAGCACCAAGACGGAGACGCGGAGGCGAATGCCTTCGAGGAGAATGACAAGGCCAGCGGAAGAAGCGAAGAAGTCACCGACGCCGGGGAAGATGGAGACGATGGGGTCGAGGCCGATGCGGAAATCGGTACCTGGAATGCGGATCCAGTTGTCGAGCCACTTGGCGAGGATGCGGGAGACTTCGGAGGCTTCAGGCGTATTGGCATCGAGCGGACGACGCGAGGAGGGGTCGTCGGGGGTTCCTGGGTTCAGGACTTCGTCGACGGAGATGTCTTTGGGTGGCTCTTGGGCCATGAAGGGAGGGGGCTAGCTTTTGCTGGGGAGGTCAACGAGCATTTGGGCGTTGCTGGGGTAGCGTTCCAAGAGACTGATGACACGCTGCAAAGCTTCGATGGGTTTGTGACCGGCGAGACCGCGGCGCAGCATGTGGATTTTGTCGAGTTGGAAGCCTTGCAAAAGGAGTTCCTCGCGGCGCGTGCCGGATTTGAGGACGTTGGCGGCGGGGTAGTACATTTGCTCGGCGATCTTGCGATCGAGCACGAGTTCCATGTTGCCGGTGCCTTTGAATTCCTGGAAGATGAGATCGTCCATGCGGCTACCGGTCTCGATGAGAGCGGTGGCGAGGATGGTGAGGGAACCGGCTTCACGGGTGTTGCGTGCGGCGGCGAAGAGGCGGCGCGGGATTTCCAAGGCACCGACACCGACACCACCGGACATGGTGGCACCGCCTTGTTTGGCGTTGTTGAAGGCGCGGGCGAGGCGGGTGATGGAGTCCAGCAAGATGAAGACGTGCTCACCGCATTCGACGAGGCGTTTGGCGCGTTCGATGGCGAACTGAGCGATGCGGGTGTGGCTCTTGACGTCTTGATCGTTGGAGGAGGCAAAGATTTCCGCGTTGGGCAGGATGCGTTTGAACTCGGTGACTTCTTCTGGGCGTTCATCGACCAAAAGGAGCATGAGGTGCATGCCGGGGTGGTTGATGGTGACGGCCTCGGCGATGTGCTGGAGGAGCGTGGTTTTGCCTGTGCGAGGCGGGGCGACAATCAGGCCGCGCTGGCCGCGACCGACAGGAGTGAACATGTCGATGACGCGGGTGGTGAGGCGATTTTTGTCGGTCTCGAGCTGGATGCGCTTGTTGGGGTTGACGGCTTTGAGTTCTTCAAAGAGCGGGAGGTCGCGCATGGCTTCCGGGACGCGGCCATTGACCTCGGTTATCTCGGTCATTTGCTGGCCGCGCTGAGCTTTGCAGGCTTGGCCTTTGACGAGCATGCCTTCGCGGAGGCCGAATTTGCGGATCAAGTCGGGGTCGACAAAAGGATCCTGAGCGAGTTGGGCAAAGGCGTGGGAGCGCTGGCGGAGGAAGCCGTAGCCTTTCGAGGTGAGTTCGAGGATGCCTTCGGCGGGTTCGGGTGGGCCGAGGGGGACCATGGGGGGAGGGGCATCGGATCCTTGGGCGTCGCCCGACTGGAAGGGCGCGGCTCCTGATGTGTCGGTGCCATCACCGCCGCGACGACGATCTTTCCATTTTTTGAAGCGGTTGCGACGCTCATTCCAGCGGCGGCTGCGATTGCTTTCCTGGCCTGGGGTTTCGTCCTGGCGAGGTTGGCGGGAGTCTCCCTGGTTTGGACGAGGGCCTTGATCGTAGCGTTGGACTTGGTCAGGGCGGGGGCTTTGGTCGTAGCGTTGGCCTTGATCTGGGCGCGGTCCGCGTGGGCCGCGGTCATTTCGGTCGCGGCGGCCTCGGCCATCGCGTTCATCGCGGCGGTCGCGTGGGTCTCGCG